>CAMOCC010000032.1 GCA_946610035.1 uncultured Verrucomicrobiota bacterium | reverse complement strand
GTTTCATTTTGCTTTCCTTTCTGGCGCGGCGAGACGCCGCACCTCCTTGGGTTTTTGGTTTGCTATGATGTTGCTTTGATGTTACTGCTTTCGTCCGACCCTGATGTGGTGGCCGCACCTTCCGCACGTGACGATGACGTCGGGAGTGACTTCGTCGAATTCGATTGTGTCCGGCTTTTCGGTTTCTTCATCCGATGGCTTGGCTTCAAGCATTTCGCCTACAACCTCGTCAGCGGAGAGGGTCTTTCCGCCGCGCATGAACGATACGCGCTTGTCGGCGAGGCATGTCTGCCGCCAATCGCCCATCGTGCCGGCGGCGGGATACATGCGCTTCAGGTCGGTCGAAACGCACGGATAGATGCGAATGAACTCGTCGGACTTGCCCGTTGCGCACAGTCGCACCTCGTAGCCGCAGCGCAGCATTTGCGTCAGCTCTTCGTGTGCCTTGCCTAGAGCGAGATGGACAATGGCGCGAGTCGCGACCTTTCGACCGTCGACGTGTCCACAGCCTTTACGGTGGATTGTCGCGACAGGATCCCAGTTCGAACTGGCGCGAGGTGTCTGACACTCCGCGCCAATGTAGTCGCAGACCACTCACTTGATTGACGCGGCTGGAAGCCGCGTCTCCATGTTCGGTTGCTGCTCAGTCGCTAGTACAATGGCGGTGTGAATGTGTGTGCGAGTTATGGAGACGCGGCATCTTGCCGCGTTGGGATTGTAAGTTGGCTGGTATTATACGCGGCTGGAAGCCGCGTCTCCAAATAATTTGCTCTTCTGAGTTATAGTGGAAATCTTGACCACGGAATGCTCCGAAACGCCTTCGGCGACACTGAAAGCGGCTGTTGAATAGAGGCTCGCGAAATATCAGCCACCATGCATTCGACTGCCTGAAGACTACAAGACTCGGCGACGAATGTCGACCTTGGGGTATGCCACATTGAATGTGGACGAATGTCAGCGAGTTGCCTGAAGGTCTCTTTCTCGCTGTCTTCGGTGTCCCGCGAATGCGGGCGTCTGTGTGTTCCGTGGTTAAAACCGTAGCAGGTGTTCCCACTAAATTCTTTGAAGAACCATTTTTTTTTCATCTACCCCTATTGACAACCGCAGGTTAGTTATGGTAAACTTTGTTCCGTCTAACTCCCATAAGGGGCAATGAAAGGAAAAAAATGAGTTCTAAGTTTGCAGTTGCGTTTGCCGCCGGCATGATGGCCTGCGGTGCGATGGCCGAAGAGTCGGAGGCGCAGTCCGGTTGGGCGTACAATCCCGGCGAGGGACTTTCGTACGACGAGAATCCGATCATGTCGGCCGAGTTCGGACTTTCGTTCGACTCGAAGTACATGACATACGGAACTGTCGACGGTCCCGACCCGATTCTCACTCCGTCCGCCTCCGTCACATTCTTCGACTGGGTCTACTTCGGCGTCGAGGCGATCTACGACGTGACGAAGGGCAACGGCAAGCGCGGCGGATACGGCAACCGCGCCGGCAAGTGGACGACGCTCGACAACATCGTCGGCCTCGCACACGAGTTCGAGCTCGACGACGACGGCCACACGCTCTCGGTCGACTTCAACTACATCTACGAGTACCTCCGCCGCTACCACAGCGACATGGGCGACACCCAGTACCTGAACCTCGAGCTCGGCCTCGGCGGCTACATCGTCGAGCCGACGCTCTCGATCGAGCGCGACCTCATGGCGGACGACGGCACATACGTGAACGTCTCGCTCGCGCACACCTTCGACATCATCGGCGAGGGAGACGAGGCGGAGCTTACGCTAACCCCGTCCATCGCACAGGGCTTCGGCAACACGCAGCGCGTGCGCGGCTACCTCATCCAGGACAACGGCGAGGCGCTTGACCACGGCGGCATCATGGATACGACGCTCCAGCTCGACCTCGAGTACAAGCTCTGCGACAACGTGACGCTCGGCGCGTACGTCGCGTACAGCGACTACTGGTTCGACTCGAACATGCGCGAGGGCGCCCGCGGACACAACGCCGAGTGGGGCAATGGCGGCAAATACGACCGCTCGTGGAACGTCTATGGCGGACTGAGCGTCACGGTCGCGTTCTAGGGATTTCCGTGGTTGGGAAAAAACGGACGGCGGTTTCCGTCCGTGGCCATGGCCCGCCTCGCGGCGGGCTGTGGCTTTGGGCAGAAGACAGAAAGAAATGCAGTATTAGAGGTTTGAAATGCCACTAGCTTTGATAGGCGCCGGACAGAAGGTGAGGATACTCAACATCACCGGGTCGGATACAGTCAAGAAGCATCTTGGTTCCCTCGGATTCATCGCAGGCGCCATCGTCACGGTGGTGCAGGTGTCCAACGGGAACATGATACTCGGCCTCCACGACGGACGCGTAGCCGTCAATCGCGACACCGTATCCAGAATCGTCGTGGAGCCGATCGGTTGACTTCGAAACAAGGAGTGAAATCAATGAAGACGTTGAACGATGTCAAGATAGGGGAGACGACGAAGATCGCACGTCTCCTGGGCGAAGGAGCGGTGAAGCGCCGCATAATGGACATGGGCCTCACCAAGGGAACCGAGGTGACGGTCCGCAAGGTCGCGCCGCTCGGCGACCCCATCGAGATAACAGTGCGCGGATACGAGCTTTCGATCCGCAAGGACGAGGCGTCCAAGATAGAAGTCGCCTGATTTTTCGCGGAGGCTATTAGTTATGTCTAATATTAAGATCGCCCTCGCGGGCAACCCGAATTCCGGCAAGACGACGCTGTTCAACGACCTGACTGGGTCCGACCAGTACGTCGGCAACTGGCCGGGCGTCACGGTGGAGAAGAAGGACGGGCTCCTCAAGGGCGACAAAAACGTCGTCGTGCAGGACCTTCCCGGAATCTATTCGCTCTCGCCCTACTCACTTGAGGAGAAGGTGTCGCGCAGGTTCCTCGTCGAGGAGAATCCGGACGCGATACTCAACATCGTGGACGGAACGAACATCGAGCGCAACCTCTACCTGTCGACGCAGCTCGCGGAACTGGGGCTTCCGATGGTGATGGCCGTCAACATGATGGACGTGGTGAAGAAGAACGGCGACAAGATCGACTTCGAGAAGATCGCGAAGGCGCTCCGCTGCGAGGTCGTGGGCATCAGCGCGCTCAAGGGCGAGGGCGGAATCGAGGCTGCGAAGAAGGCCGTCGAGATGGCCAAGAGGTCCGTTGTCGAGAGGGGCCCCGGCAAGCTCCCCGACGTACCGCACGTGTTCTCCGGCACGGTCGAACACGCTATCGCCCACATCGAGGAGTCGATACAGGGCAAGGTGCCGGAGAGGTCGATCCGCTGGTACGCGATCAAGATATTCGAGCGCGACCGCGAGATAATCAAGAAGCTCGAGATCGGCGTGGGCGAGATGAAGCACATCGAGGAGCACATACGCGACTGCGAGAAGGAGCTTGACGACGACGCTGAGTCCATCATCACCAACCAGCGCTACGAGTTCATCCAGGGCCTCATGTCCAAGGCTCTCACGAAGAGCGAGATCAGGAAGAACAAGGCGACGCTTTCGGACAGGATTGACCGCATTGTCACGAATCGCATCCTTGCGCTTCCGATCTTCATCCTCTCCCTCTGCGTGATGTGGTGGCTCGCGGTCGCCGACGGCGGCCCGGGAACGATCCTCACGGACTGGGCGAACGACGGATTCCTGGGCGACGGGTGGCATCTTCCGTTCACGACGCACGAGGTCGACGGAAAGGACTACGAAACGGCGTCCGAGGAGTTCGCGAAGGCCGAGGCGACCGTTAAGGCATGGGAGGCCGGCGAGAAGAAGGCATCCGTCGAGGACGAGGAGACGGGCGAGATATCCGAGGAGTGGGATATCGACGAAGCCGCGTACAACGCCGCCAAGGAGGTCGAGGAGCCCGATCCGTCGCAGTTCGGCGTGTGGGTTCCCGGCATCGGCGCGCTTATCGGCGCGGCGCTCGAGAAGATGGGCGTCAGCGAGACGGTGGCATCTCTCGTCAACGACGGCGCGTGGGGGGGCGTCGCGACGGTGCTCGGGTTCGTCCCGGTCATCTTCGTGGTGTTCCTCTTCCTCGCGTTCCTCGAAGACTGCGGATACATGGCGCGAGTGGCGTTCATCATGGACCGGCTCTTCCGCAAGTTCGGCCTCTCCGGCAAGTCGTTCATTCCGATGATAGTCGGCAAGGGCTGCGGAGTGCCCGCCGTCATGGCTGCGCGAACGATCGAGAACGAGCGCGACCACCGCATGACGGTGATCCTCGCGACGTTCATCCCGTGCGGCGCGAAGACGGTCATCATCGCGATGTTTGCGGCGCTGTTCTTCAGGGAGATGTGGTATGTCGCGCCTCTCATGGACGTAATCGGCATTGCGATCATAGTGATGGGCGGCATCGCGCTCAAGAAGTCCAAGGCGTTCGCAGGCGAGGCGGCTCCGTTCGTCATGGAGCTCCCCGCGTACCACATGCCGACGATCACCGGCATCTGGCGCCACACGTGGATCCGCCTCAAGGGCTACATCCTCAAGGCAGGCCTCATCATCTTCCCTGCGTGCGTGCTGCTCTGGTTCATCATGAACTTCGACTTCCATTTCAACCTCGTCGGAGAAGATGGCATCGACAAGTCCATGCTCGCGACGATGGGCGGATGGATCGCGTGGCTTCTAGCGCCTCTCGGGTTCGGTACGTGGCAGGGCGCCGCGGCGTCCGTCTCCGCCGAGATAGCGAAGGAGCAGGCCACGGCGACGCTCGGACTCGTTGCGGCCAACATGGACGGCGCCTCCACCGCGGCGCACGTTACGAACCTCTTCGCGTCGTTCGTCCCGGCATGTGTGCCGGATGCCTCGAAGGGTTCGGTCGCGAAGCTCATCGCGATGTCCTTCATGGTCTTCAACCTGTTCATCCCGCCGTGCATGGTGGCGATCGCCGTAACGTTCCGCGAGATGGGCTCGAAGGCGTGGGGCTGGCTTGCCGTCGGCTTCCAGCTCTTCGTCGGCTACACGCTCGCGATGTCGATCTACCAGCTCGGCATGCTTGCGATGGGCTGCGGCTTCGGCGTCTGGACGGCGATTGCGATCATCGTCGACCTGTTCTGCCTGTGGGCCGTGTTCAGGCCGGGCAGAAGGGCTGAAGGCTGACAGGTCGGGAGGGCCGGGCTTGTCCCGGCCGATGTAGGAGTTTGAAATGAATACAGCTTCCATAGCTGTTCTCGCAGTGATCGGCATCCTCTTCACGCTCGCCGTGAGGAGGGTGCTGAAGAAGGGCGCGCCGTGCGAATGCGGCGGCTCGCGCAAGGTGTGCTCCTGCAAGGGCGGGTCCTGCACCGGAAGGTGCAGCTGCTGCCATTGAAGGATGGCGTCATGATGCCCGCCGCCGGCGGATGACCGTGACGGTCGTGCCTTCCGTCGCGTGGCCTGAAAAAGAATACGGCGCAACCGGAAAAAGTTCTTGGAGGTTCCCCACTTTTTCTGGCATGAAAACGGCCACACCCCAGTAAATAAAGGGTGAAGTGGCAATTTTCATTTTGCGTTAAGTGAAAATCCACTTCAGGTTTGTAATTGAACTCCGAGCGTTTGGGCTCTCGCTACCGCTTCGCCGCTTCGCACCATACAACGGCTATACATGTGTCGGTTGAAGTGTTTTTGGATGCGGCTGTGCCGCATAAATCGGCCGAAGGCCGCTATAATCACTGCAAAATCGCGTCTCCTGATTATGGTTGAAAAGTGCGAAGCCGTGGAGCGGTAGCGAGAACATCAACCGTCGGAGTTTTTCCAAAACCGCGCAGGGGGTCGCAAAGGTTCGGCAGCCCAAAGTAAAATTGGGGAACCTCCAAAAAAAGTTCCCGTAGCCAGATGCGGACGCGATATGGTATAATACAGGCCATGAAGAACAACTGCATCTTTTGCGCCATAGCCGAGGGCGAGATACCATCCTTCAAGATCTACGAGGACGACCTCGTCCTCGCCTACCTCGACATAAACCCTTTCTCCGAGGGGCATACCCTCGTGATACCCAAGGTCCACTCCGAGGGGCTTCTCGACACGTCCGACGAGATGCTTGCGGCTGTGGTCGCGCGCGTCAAGAAGGTCGCCGCGCACATCAAGGCGACGCTCCCGTGCGACGGGTTCAACATCCTCCAGAACAACGGCGAGGCGGCCGGGCAGACGGTCCGCCACGTCCACTTCCACATCATCCCGCGCCGGAACGGCGACGCGCTCGCCTTCGAGAACCGCAAGGGCGACATGGACGCCCTGAAGGCGCTTTCGGACAGGCTTCGCATGTAATCTTCAGCCATGTTTGAATCGTTGGCGAAGCTTCTCTTCCTCGCGGTCCTTCAGGGGATCGCCGAGTTCCTCCCCGTCTCCAGCTCGGGCCACCTCGTGATCGGACAGTCCCTGCTCGGCGTCAACGAGCCTGGGATGCGCCTCGATCTCATGCTTCACGTGGGGACGCTCCTGAGCATATTCGTCTTCTACAGGCGGACGATATGGCGCATTATCTCGAATTTCGAGTTCGTTTACGCGCTCAAGGTCGTGTTGAGCGCGATACCGGCCTGCGTTGTGTACCTCCTCTTCCACGACTTCGTGGACGGGATGTTCGAGAACACCCGCATGGTCGGCGCGCTTCTCATGTTCACGGGCGCGGTGCTCATCGGGACGCGCTACATGCCGCGCGGCGGGAAGGACGTCTCGTTCCTGCGCGCCCTCTTGATGGGGTGCGGGCAGGCGCTCGCGATCCTGCCGGGCGTTTCGAGGAGCGGCATGACGCTCGCGAGCGCACGGGCGGGGAAGGTCGACCCCGAGAAGTCGGCGGAATTCTCGTTTCTGATGTCCGCCCCGCTCATCATGGGCGGGATGCTGCTCGACGTCGTGAAGGGCGGCGGGGCGGAGTCCGACGGCGCGTACGGATGGGGGCTCCTGATTCTCGGCGCGGCGGTCGCGGCGGTCGTCGGGTATCTCGCGCTTGCGCTCCTGGTCAAGGCGCTCAAGGGCAGGTGGTTCTGGCTCTTCGGTCCGTACTGCATGGCGGTTGGACTGTTGACGCTGGTGTTTGCAAGGTAGAACGAATATGAAAATAGTCATTACAGGCGGTAAGGGCATGCTCGGCAGGACGCTCCAGAGGGAGCTCGCCGGACATGAAATCGTTGTAGCGGACCTCCCGGAATGGGACATAACGAAGGACGACGAGCTCGTCGAGCGCATGACGTCCGTTTCGCCGGACGTGGTAGTCCACTGCGCGGCGATGACGAAGGTCGACGACTGCGAGGCGAAGAGGGATCTTGCCTTCAAGCTCAACGAGGAGGGCTCGCGCAATGTCGCAATGGCGTGCAAGGCGTGCGGGGCGCGGCTCATCGCAATCTCCACGGACTACGTCTTCTCCGGCGAGCCGCCGCGCGAGCCGTGGGCGTGGAGCGAGACGGACATTCCGCGTCCGCGCACGGTCTACGGCGCGTCGAAGTACGCCGGCGAGCAGATGGTGCAGATGATCCACCCCGACGACTCCGTGATCCTCCGCATCGCATGGCTCTACGGCGCGGGCGGGCCCAGCTTCGTCCACACGATGGCCAAGCTCGGCGCGGACGCCTCGGGTGCGCCGCTGAAGGTCGTCGACGACCAGCGCGGCAACCCGACTTCGACGAAGGTCGTGGCGGACGTTGTCAAGTTCCTCCTGACGAGGCCGGACGTGAGCGGAATCGTCCACGGCACGTGCGAGGATCAGGCGACGTGGTACGAGCTGACGCTTGAGCTGAAGCGACTCCTCGGCGACAGGTTCCCGCGCGCGGTCGTGCCGTGTACCACGGACGAGTTCCCGCGCCCCGCGCCGCGTCCGAGGAATTCGGCGCTGAAGAAGAGCGTCTTGAACGTGCTCGGCTACCGCACGCCGCCATGGCGCGCGGCTCTTGCGGACTTCGTCGCGTCCGAGTTCGGCCCGACCGCGTGAAAGATTTTTTCTCATTCCCATTGACGCGGCATGAGTAAAATTGGTAAAATTTGTTTGTTCCGTTCGTGAAGGCGGGTGCTTTCAGGGCGGGACATCAGGTACAGTCAAGGAAAGAAAAAGATGGAAATATATGTTGGTAACCTCGCGTACGCGACCACCGACGACGGATTGAAGGCGGCGTTCGCGCAGTTCGGCGAAGTTACCGCCGTTCGTGTCGTGACCGATCGCATGACCGGTCGCAGCAAGGGATTCGGCTTCGTCACGATGCCCGACGCCACTCAGGCGCAGGCCGCGATCGACGCCCTCAATGGACACGAACTCGACGGGCGCACCGTCCGGGTCAACGAGTCTCAGCCCAAGCCCCGCGAAGAGCGTCGCGGCGGTTTCGGCGGCGGGCGCGGTGGATTCGGCGGCGGACGCGGTGGTTACGGCGACCGCGGTCCCCGGCGCGAGACCCGCTGGTAATATTCATTGCCCGCGCACAGATCGGCGCTCCGTCGCCTGATTGAAAACGAAGCACGACCCGGCGGCCGTGCTTCAGTTTTCAATCACCAACTACTCATGAAACTCACTGTCGGCCGGGGCGGGGCCCGGCTCGGAGCGCGCGAGGTCCGATAGCGCCTCGACGATGCGCGATATGGTCCCCTCGTCCGAGACGAGCGGCGGCATGGCGTAGATGTAGTTGGAGAACGGCCTCAGCCACACGCCGTGACCGTCGATGACGCGCTCGATGTCCCGATGCGCCGGCAGACGCTCGACCTCCACCACGGCGGCCGCGCCGAGCACCCTGACGTCCTTGACGTTCGCAAGTCCCCTGAGAGGCGCGAGGCCGTCCCTGAAGGCGCGCTCGATGCGGACGACCTTCGCCGCGTAGTCGGAGTGCGCGAAGAGTTCCAGCGAGGCGAGCGCCGCCGCGCAGGCGAGCGGGTTCGCCATGTAGGTCGGACCGTGCATGAACGCCGAGGGCCTTCCCGACGAGATCGTCTCGGCGACCCTCTCCGAGGCGATGGCGGCGGCCAGCGTGATGTGTCCGCCCGTCAGCGCCTTGCCAACGGTCATGATGTCCGGCGTCGTCGCCCGGTTGCCGGACGTCTTCGACTGGTGGGCCCAGAGGGGACCTGTCCGGTGGAAGCCGGCTGCTATTTCGTCGAAGATGAGAAGCGCCCCGTTCTCGTCGCAGACGCGGCGCATCTCGGCGAGGCAGTCGGGCGAGTAGAAGTTCATCGCGTTCGCGGCCTGGAAAACGGGCTCGCAGATGACTGCTGCGATTTCGCCCGGATGTTCGTCGAAGATGCGCTGGAGGGATGCGATGAAGACAGAGGGCTGCTCGGGCGCGGTTCGGACCGGGGCGACAGCCGAGCCGGGGAAGGGGGCGTCAGGCTTCTCGGCGAAGAAGTGCCGCGTCATTATGCCCTTGAAGAGCGTGTGCATGCCGTCCGGGTCGGACAGCGCCATGCACAGCGACGTGTCGCCGTGGTATGCGCCCTTGAGGGCGACGAGGCGGTTGCGCTCGGGGTGTCCGAGCGAGACGTGGTACTGGATCGCCATCTTGCATGCGACTTCGACGGATATGGACCCCGAATCCGCGAAGAAGACGCGGTTGAGTCCCTTCGGCGCGATTCCGGCCAGGCGCTGCGCAAGCTCGACGGCTGGTTCGTGCGTGAAGCCGCCGAACATTACGTGGCAGAGCCTTTCTGACTGGCGGCGGATCGCCTCCACGATGGCCGGGTGGTTGTGCCCGTGCGCGACGCACCACCAGCTTGAGACGGCGTCCACGAGTTCCCTCCCGTCGTCCAGCGTGAGGTTCACGCCGTTTGCGGACGTCACCAGCCTGACAGGCGGAGGATCCTTGAGCGATGCGTAGGGATGCCAGATGAAGGCGCGGTCGTACTCGAGGGGCGTCATCTGAAAATCTCCGAGAAGTCGACGCCGGGATAGTCCGTCCCGTCGAATGCCGGTATCCTTATGAACGGACAGTCGAAGGCCAGCCTTGCGAGGTGGGCGCGGACGGACCTCTCCGCGTCGCGGTCGATGTCGGGGTTCGACTCGGGGAGGGTGTCGTGGACGACGCCTGCGAGCTTCATCTTGCGCGCGCGTATCAACTCCAGGGAGAGGATGGCGTGGTTTATGGCGCCGAGGCGTCCGCACGTGACGAGAACGACGGGCCATTTGCGCTCGGCGGCGAAGTCGATGCTGAGAGTGTCGTCGGTGAGCGGCACGGCGAGTCCGCCGGCGGACTCCACCAGCGTAAGCGCGTGGTGTTCGGCGCATGCGTTGATGCACATCTCCACGCGCTTGAGATCGACTGTGCGGCCCTCCAGTTCGGCTGCGAGCCTCGGGGAGGCGGGAAACTTGAAAATCTGCGGGCAGGTGAGCCCGAGCTGGTCCTCGTAGAACCGCTCCCCGCCTGCGATGCGTCGGTGGGCCTCGATGTCCTCGGAAAAGCCTTCGTTTCCCGTTTGGACGAGCTTTACGGTGATTGCGTCGGTACCATGGGCCCTGAGCGAGCGGATCATGAGCCCGGTGGCGACGGTCTTCCCTATTCCCGTGTCAATTCCAGATATGAAGTATATTTTTTCCATAGCGATGATATTATATACGCTTTGTGTTGCGCAGTCAACAGGGCGGGTGAAACCACGCTTATCCCGAAAAAATCGGGATAAGCGTGTTACCTCTGTCTACATTGACTTTCTTATGCGTGTTTTGATATAATTCAATCAAGTCAGTTAAATTGTTCGCAATGTGAAATAAGCGGGGAAGATGCTAGGAGAGGAGCAGGAGACAATACCAACCTGTCGACGCGGCGTACGCAACGCTGCGCCGTTTGTGCTTGCACCGTCTTTTCGCGTGGGGCTCACCGCTGCAGCTTGCCTGCTCTTTGCGCTATCATGCTTCGCGATGACTGTGCGTGCTATGTCCGATATGCGTCTATGGATGACAGTCAACGACAGATCTGCGCCCCTTTGCTGGCCCTGGGACGACTCCGCAGATGCGGCAACGCTTGTGCTTTCGAACAGGATTACCGGCGTGGTATCAGAATTTGATGTCGCGCGCGGCGAGGGCGATACGCACGGAAGCTGTACGCAGCCCGTGCAAATTGCAGAGGCGCTTGTAGACGTCACGCTCGTTCAGACTGCGAATGGAAGCGAAGTCTCCCGCGAGACGGCGACGCTTGCGTATGTCGACGGCGCAGGGGGAGGTCCGATAACCGTGCGCGCGAGGGCGTATGGCGAATGGCGGCGCGTGAGAAGCCCCCGCGTGTTCGCTTTTGATTCGGAATGGAACGGCGGGACGGGAGACTCTGGATACGACATCGCGCCACCGTACGACCCCGCGATGCGGATCTGCATCCGCTGAGGGCAGGGCAAAATGAATGTAAAGGCACAACTTTCGTTTCTCGTTTTCGCCGCCGCGCTCGCGGCGGGAGCGGCGACTTCCATATCGAACGTCGTCGTCAATCAGCGTTGGCCGTGGAGCGAGAAGGTCGATGTCGATTTCATCCTCTCCGGCGACGCGAGCGGCGTCGAGGTGTCCGCCACGTGGGATGGACACGACAAGCCGTTCCTCCTTGGTGCGCTCTCAGACTGCGCGCCCGGACAGCACCGCGTCACATGGGATCCCGCGCAGTCGGCGTATGCAGGCAAGACGCTTACTGGCTTCGCGGTGTCCGTCACGAACGCGGTCATTGTGAAGACTTACGCCGTCATAGACCTTCTCAAAGGTGGATGCACCTACCGCAGTGCGCCGCCGGAAGGCGGATGGACGGACGAATACAAGTCGACGAAGATGGCCTTCCGCCGCATCCCGGCGGGAACGTACACGCTGGGCGAGCCGAGGGAGACGTTCGCGTATCTCCATCACTGGGGCGTGGATGAGGCCGCGACGACAATGAACCGGCGGACGGTCGTGTTCACCAACGACTTCTATGTGGGAATCTTCAAGTATACCGAAGCGCAGCACGTCTGCCTCATGGGCGCGAGCGGAGCGGGCAGCTTCGAGCCCGTCCACGTTTCATACAACGACCTGCGCGGAGCGCAAACCGGCGTCGACTGGCCGACGACGGGATACAAGGTCGCAGAAGGGTCAATCGTCGCGAAGCTGCGCGCGAAGGCCGGGGACGGAATCGTTGTCGACCTCTGCGAGGAAGAGCAATGGGAGGCCGCGGCGCGCGCCGGGAAGGCGACATTCTGGCCGAACGGCGGAACCGTGGATGAATCAATGGAAGTTCTTGACGGCTATCTGAACGAGATCGCCGTATGGAATAGGGACTCGGTAGTCAAGAAACAGAGTCCCGTCGGCCTGAAAAATGACAATGGCTGGGGTCTCTACGACATTGTTGGACTTGACGGAGAATGGGTGCTCGACAAGACGGTAAACTATGCTTCTCTGACTGACGGACGGCCGGAATTCTCCGTCAATCCGACGGGCATTTCAGATGGATCCAACAGAATCCTGAAGAGCGCCAATGGTAACGGACGCAATACGCTGATTTACGACCTTCTGCCTTGCCGACGGCAGACGGCGTCGCCGGACAAAGCCGATTACTCCACGCGCTTCTGCATCCACCTCTCGCCGCTTGGCTCGCTTACGTTCGAGGATTTGTAATGCAGTTGTCCGCAGGATTATTTAGCCGTGTAGAACGTGTAGAGCGCGCAGCGCTCTGCGTAATCTCTGCGTTCTTCCTGTCCGCTGTAGCTTCGGCGAATGCCGATGTTGTCGTCGATTGCGGTTCAGAGATCGTCGTGGCGACAAACGCGGCGTATGCGACGCGGCTCGCGGCAGAGGAATTGAATTTCTTTTTGAAGGGCGTCTTGGGCGAGGCGTTGCCGGTTGTTGCGCAGAGGACAGGGGGAAAGACGGTGATTGTGCTGGGCGGAGTGCAAGGCCGGGGCGGCCTTGCCACACCGCTAGACCGCGACGGGTATGTCATCGAGGCGGCGGCGAATGTTGTGCGCATTTTTGGCAATGACGATGACGTCACCGATGTCGACGCCACGGCGGCACTTCCCGACGAGGCGATTTGGCAGCCGTGCTTTAGGCGCGGAACGCTCTTCGGAGTGTATGCGTTTCTCGAACGGTTCGTCGGGGTGAGGATGTACTTTCCCGGCGAACTCGGAACATGTGTGCCGCACGCGAAATGCATCGCGGTGCCGGAAGGGCGCATCGAGGAATCGCCCGCGTTTTCGGTGCGGCGTTACGGCTACGCCGACGGGCCGGTCGCGAAAGAATTGTTGGACGACCCGGTAGGGCGGGCGCGCCGCGCACGCCGTCCGGTAGGGCGCGATGCCCCCATCGCGCCGCAAATGAACGAAACCGATTTCAAGCGTCTCAACTGGTATCGCCTCCGCATGGAAACATACCACCTTCGGTGCTGCCACGGCGCGAAGACACATTGCCTTTCGCCGGAGACATGGGATGCGATATATACCAACGCATGCGCGGTCATTGCGGACGGCGGTGGAACGCCGTCCCTACCGGATACGGTGCGTGGTAGGGTCGCCGTTCCATCGGCGACCGCGGGCTATGCACAGCCGGTATTCGACGCGATGCCGAAGGACGGACTCACCTGGGCGCGGCACTGCAACTGCGAATGGTGCATGAAAAACGTTCCGTTCTCGAAGTTCGACATCGGCTTTGCGACGGACCTCGTATGGCGGCGCACTGCCGAACTTGCCAATCGCCTCAAGACGAAATTCCCGCACGCGCGAGTCTCGCAGATGTCGTACATTCCGTACGCGCGCATACCGACAAGCGAGATTCCCGACAACGTCGACGTCTTCGTCGCGCGGCGCGGCCCCTGGGCTGAGGGAACCGCGATCGGCGCGCGGGAGAAGGACGAAGTCGCCGCGTGGCACGCGAAGCTCGGACGCAAGGTGTCGCTCTGGAACTATCCGGACAAGGTGGACTGCTGGAACCTCGAGATGAAGGACATCCCGCAGCTCGCGCCGCGCGCGTGGTCCGCGTACTACCGCGCCGTCGCGCCGCACGTCACCGGCGCGTTCGCGGAGAGCGAGAGCGACCGCTGGATATACAACTACCTCAACTACTACGTCTTCTCGCGCGTCTGCTGGAATCCCGACGCCGACGTGGAGGCGATTCTCGCCGAGCACCACAGGCTTATGTTCGGCGCGGCGGCGGAGGAGATGGCGGAGTTCTTCGACACGCTTGAGAAGTGCTGGATGCAGGTCGTCGCGAAGCCGTACGACACGCCGCTCGGACCCGGCGTGTGCGAGGCGCCGACCGACGAAGAGCTGTGGGGGAAAATCTATTCTCCCGAAGTGCTATCGCGTCTCGCGTCTCTCATCTCGTCAGCGTCGTCCAAGGTCGCCGAAGGGTCGGTGGAGGCGCGGCGAATCGCGCTTTTCGGGAGAGAGTATTTGGAGCCGTTGTGCAGGAGATGACCAATGAACAGCGAATTTCTGAAGAAATTTCACTACGCGCCCGACGGGGCGGTGACGCGCGCGGACGCGTTGTGCGGATTCATCAAGGACGAAATCGCCTACGGGAGACTCAAGACGGGCGAGACGATTCCGACGATCAAAGAGCTGTCGGAGTCGAGCGGGCTCACGTTTCGCGTCGCGCGCGGCGTTGTGGAGCAGCTGGTGCGGGAAGGGTACGTTCGCTCGCGCCCGCGCGTCGGGACGGTTGTCCTTCCGCGCGACGCCACGGCGCTTCGCGGGCGTGTTCTGTTCGTCCTTCCCGACGTCGATGCGTGCAGCTACCATGTGACGATGATCGCGGACGCGCTCCGCCGCCGGCTGGGAGCCGCTGGATACGCGTTCTCCACGGTCGTCTTCTCACAAGACAGGCAGATAGGTCTTTCCTTTTTGCAGCACGAGCTCGTCCGCACGCCCGACGTTGCAATCGCGATCTACAGCACGAAGTCGGTCAGGAAGTGTCTTCGCGAGGCAGGTGTGAAGAGCGTCTTCATCTACGGAGACGAGCCTGCGAAGGAGGAAGGACGGTGGATCCGCTTCTCGGCGGAGGAGGCGATCGGGAACTTCGTCCGGCACTGCGTCCGACTCGGCGTCAATCGGGTCATGCAGGTGCGCTTCGACGGAAACGACACGCCGGACGCGAAGGAGGCGCTTGCGGAGAAGGGGATAAAGTCCGCTTGGCTTACTGTCCCGCGCATGGATGGACTCGGACGCTACGAGGGCATCGAGCGCGCGGCCTACAATGTGTTCATGGACCTTCCCCGTTCCGCATTCCCGGATGTCGTCCTCTTCTGGGACGACTTCGTCGCGCAGGGCGCGCTTACGGCGTTCCTCGAGCGGGGCCTGAAGATTCCGCGCGACGTCAAGGTGGTGACGCTTTCTAACCGCGGACTCGGCCCCGTCTATTCCGAGGCACTCACACGCTTCGAGTGCGATGCCACGGAGACGGGCGAGAAGGTCGCTGCATACGTGCTTGGTCTCCTTGCGAAGGGGCGGCTGCCGCAGCTTCCCGTTGTCGCACCGCGATATGTTTTCGGTAGGACCATGCCGTATTAGCGGGTGAAGGTTGAAAAGTTCGGGAGGGCCGGGCTCTGTCCCGGCCAAAGGTTGAAGGATGGGAGAGGTGGATAAACTAGGCTGGAAGGTGAGAATCGGGTTCGGCGCGGGTGACTTCGCGCAGAACCTGGTGTATCCTGCCGCCGCGATGTATCTGCTCTTCTTCTACACGGACGTTCTCGGCATCGCGCCATCTGCGGCGGCCGCGATCTTTCTCGCCGCGCAGATCGTCGACTTTGTGTGGAATCCGTTTGCCGGCGCATTCATCGACAGCCGCTCTCCGCGCCTTGGCAGGTACCGCACGTGGCTCCTCGCCGCGGGGCTTCCGCTCACCGCGCTTGCCGTGATGTGCTTCTGGAATCCGTTCGGGGAGTCGGGCGGGATTCTGAAAACCGTCTACGCGGCGGTCACGTACATCGCGTTCTCGATGTCCTTCACTCTTGTGAATGTCGCATACGGCGCGCTCGGGGCGTCGCTCAGCCGAGACACGGACGAGATAACCGTCCTGACGGCGACGCGGATATTCCTTGCGAACGCCGCGTGCCTTGCCGTGGCCGCGGGAGTGCCGATTTTGGTTGGGACGTTTGGCGGCGCGCTCGGTGATCGCGCCCTACCGGACGGCGTGCGCATATCGCCCGAGCATAGCGAGCATTGCGAAGCAATGTCACTAGAGGCGTGCGCGCCCGCCCTACCGTGGCGAACGGCAATCTTCATGGGGCTTGGGATGCTGCCGTCGTTTTTGTTTCTTCCGCTGCTGCCGTGGCTGCGGCGGAAGCTCGGCACAAGGGGGCTTTTCTATGCGTTTGCGCCAGTTGCGGTAGTGGGAATGGCCGCGCTTTACATCCTCAGCCGTACGGGAGGGACGCGCTCCGTCGCGTCCGCGTGGATCCACGCCGCGCAGTTCGTCAAGGCGACGGGGATAATCGTCGCGACGGGTTATATGTGGGCGCTTGTTCCGGAGGTGATAGAGCATTCCGAGCGCCTCACGGGGCGGCGCCTTTCGGCCGTCGTCAACTCGATTATGGGGATATTCTTCCGGCTCGGGATGGCTGCGGGGAAGATACTTCCGGGAGTGGTCCTCGCCTGGACCGGATACCGCGCCGCCGCGCCGGAGGAATCGGCGGCGCTTCCGTCCGATCCGCGCGCCTGGCTCGCCACGATTGGCGTCTTCGCGCTCGTCGCGGCGGCGGCGCTCGTGTTTTCCTTCTCGCAGACAAAGGAGCGGATCGTCTCGAATGCCGCAGATGTCTCTCCCGTGGGGATTGGCGAGATATGGCGTGAGTTTTGCCGCAACAGGCCTCTTCGCGTGCTTGCGCTGTTCTTTGTCCTTGCGTTCGCGATGATGTCCGTCGGGAATGCGGCGGGGGCGTATTTCATGAACGGACTCGAATCGCAGACTCCGCTCGCGCAGGAAGGGGTGCGCTGGCTCGTCTGCGTCATACCTTCCATCCTCATCTCCGCCGCAGCGTTCGTCATCTCCCGCTACCGTGTTTAGCCGCCGGCCATTTTGCCCATTTTGCCAAAAATTCATGTTTTTTTTGGTGCCGCTTGTTGGATTATGATGCTATAATAACGACAGAAAGTCCAACTTACACAAAAGGAGCATAAAGATGAAGAGACTGTTGATCCTTGCAGCGGCGATGGGTCTAGCATCAATCGCCTGGGCGGAGACATACAATCTGTCTACAATAACAACTGACACTGTAATTCCATCTGGTAGGCAGACCTTAACTGGTACGCTTGCCGCGAATTGCAAGATAAGCCTTGCCGATCAAGCCATTGTGACGCTTTCCAACGTTAAAATCGAGGGCAGCGATATTTACAACTCGAAGTGGGCCGGGTTGACATGTGAGGGCAGAGCGACGATCATACTTGAAGGCAGAAATATAATACGGGGGTTCTACAATTTGTATCCTGGCATCTATGTTCCTGTAAACGGCAGACTTACGATTGAAGGCACTGGCACGCTCACCGCCAGCAGCAACGGCTCGGGGGCAGGCATCGGCGGCGGCAATAGCTTGGATTGCGGCAGCATTTATGTCGAAGGCGGAACTCTGTTCGCATATGGCGGCTCCGGTAGCGCCGGAATTGGAGGAGGGGGTAACGCCAAGTGCAGCAATATATCTATTTCCGGCGGTGACATAACAGCCACTGGCGGCGAGAATGCGCCCGGCATCGGTTCCGGCGGAGCCGGTTCCTGCGGCAGAATCGTGATTACGGGCGGTTACATGGATTGCACCGGAGGTGAGAATAGTGCAGGCATAGGTTGTGGCGGCACAGCCTCGGCGGTGGCACCTGCCTCATGTGCTGAAGTCTATATTTCGGGCGGGACCGTTAAGTCAAAAGGTGGCTCCTCCGGAGCCGGAATAGGAAGCGGACGCTGGAGCGATTGCGGTATGATCACAGTGGTAGGCGGTAGTGTCACAGCGTCAGGCAGTTCCGCTGCAATCGGAGCAGGAACTTCTGGAATGTGCGGCTGTGTTCTTATCGGTCCGGATATAACGGTTGTGAAAGCGACCTCGTCTGATGGAGCCGGGCTAGCAATAGGAAAAGGTTCGGGCAGTATTTGCCGAATTGTGTCGATTGACGACAGCCTTTTCGTCTCAGACAGCGGGAATACGCGTACCCTCACTTCTAAAATAGTTAATCTTGGGAAATTGACGGGTGATAAGACAGTTGAAGACGGCATGATTATCACGGGTACCCTTGGTGGAAATTACAAGGTGTCCATCGCTGCAGGCGCGACTGTGACGCTGCGCGACATTACAATCAGCGGTGAGGACAGTTCAGATTATAACTGGGCAGGTCTCACATGTCTTGGCGATGCAACATTCATCCTCGAGGGAGTAAATAATGTCACGGGATTCCATTCGTACTGCCCGGGCGTTTTCGTCCCGACAGGCAAAACGCTTTGGATAAGAGGAGAAGGCACCCTGCGCGCGTTCAGCAACGGCTGGGCTGCCGGCATCGGTGCAGGTTACGGCCAGACGAAATCCTGCGGGAACATAACAATAGAAGGTGGCACGATTGTGGCGAGAGGCGGTACTGGCGCTGCCGGTATCGGCAGCAGCTATGGTTCTGCGTGTGGCGACATCAGTATCCTTGGTGGAGAGATATACGGCATCGGCGGCGAAGCGGCGGCAGGCATTGGATGCGGAACCGAAGGAAGCTGCGGCGCAATAAATATCATTGATCGTGGGATTGGAATTATTGAAGCGCAGGGAGGTGAAGCCCAGTACGGTTACAGCGCGGGGCAGCCGATCGGCTTAAGTGGATACTCCGGGTCATCTTGCGGCAGCATCTACATTGACCCATTCCTTACTGATGAGTCCGTCGGAAGTCTTAGGCGGAGGCTCAAGCCGAATAAAATCGATCTGGGCTCGCTCAGCGGCAGCTACGAGGCGTCGGATGGCGATGTGATGGTCGGTGATACGTCCTACACAGTTACGATTCCTTCTGGCGCAACAGTGAAGATCAATGGCGTACAAGTGGCTGGCGCGGCGGGCGGAACTGTGCTTCCCTCACCAGCTTTCGCTGCTGACGGCGATGCGGCGACGACGAAGTTCGTTAAGGGGACGGACGGCAATTGGACGCTTACGGCATTTGCGGAGCTTGGCAACGACGCGCTCGGTAAGGACGTGACGGATAGTCAGATCAAGGTCTATTCCGCTGACACCCTCGAAGGGCTCGCGACAGCTTCGCCGATGACGAGCGGGGTCGCGATTGAAGAGAAGACGAGCGCCGTCAAGACGACGATCAAGGTCACGCCTTCTTCCGGTTCGCAAAGCCAGTTCTTTAGAGTCAAGTTCGGCGAATAAGTCAACGGCTTAGTGTGCGCGTGCCCTAACAGGCGGCGGTAGCGGGACGACGGCCTCCGAAGGAATCACGATCATCGAGGAAGAGTACAACCCGAATCGCTTCTTCCGCATCAGGGTCGAAGCGAAGTAGCGGCTCGCGCGAACCAGCTGCAAGACTGACGACACAAGAGGACACCGACATGAAACATGCACTAGTTACTATTCTCGCCGCCGTTGGTTTTGCAGCTGGCGCGCTTGCGGACATGATCAGCCTCCCGACGCTGACGCGCAACATAACGCTGACGCGCGACACGACGCTGAGGGGAACCCTGCCCGAAAACGTGGGCTGGAAGATCTCGATCGCCGACGGCGTCACGGTGACGCTCGAGAACGCCAGTCTCCATGGCGACTGGTCCCATGACCCCAGGCATTCTGACGTAGATTGGGCGGCTCTCACCTGTCTCGGCGATGCGACAATCGTCCTCGTGGGGAACAACAGCGTCGAGGGATACCAAGGAAGCCCCGGCATATACGTTCCCGAAGGCAAAACGCTGACCATCCAGGGCAAGGGCGCGCTCGTCGCCACCGGCGGACGCTACTCTGCCGCCATCGGCGGTGGAGCGAATAGCAACTGCGGAGACATCGTCATCAAGAGCGGGACGATCACCGCTACCGCGGAAGCCAGTGGCGGCGCAGGCATCGGAGGCTACAGGGGTTGCAGCTGCGGCGACATTGTCATCGAGGGCGGCAATGTCACTGCCGTCGGCGGCAGCGGACAGGCGGGCATCGGCGGTGGTAGCTCCGCTTACATAATCGACGACCCCAATCCTGTTTACGGCGTGTGCGGGGACATCATCATCAGGGGCGGGACTGTGAACGCGACAGGAAGCCTCGGCGGCGCAGCCATCGGCAGCGGACGGGAAGGGTACTGCGGGGACATCTTCATCCTTGGCGCAAAGGTCACGGCGACAAGCCACTACCCCGGCGCCGGCATCGGCAGCGGACAGGATGGATGGTGCGGAAACATATCCATCGGAGGCTCCGACGTCACGGCGACAGGAAGCGTCGGCGGCGCAGCCATCGGCAGCGGGCGAGATGGAGAGTGCGGGGACGTGGAAATTTCCAGCGGCACCATCAAGGCCACGGCGATCGGAGGCCGCCACACGACAGACCCGGACGGTGAGGTTTACTGCGGTGCGGCGATCGGCTGCGGCTTGGGCGGCGCGTGCGTCGATGTCATTCTGCGGGGTGGAGTCATATCGGCGATCGGCGACGGTGACGTTGTAGTCGGCGCAGATTCCACCGGCGAGTGCTATGACATCGAAATCGAGTTCGGCATATCCCGATTCTCCATAACGAAGAAAAAGCAGAGTGGAGAATGGCTGTCCTCTACGCTCGGGAGCATCGTGCAGAACAGCGAACTCATAATGACGCAGGACGACGAGACCCGCGTCTACACCTGGGACGGCGACCTCTCGACGTGCACGTGCGACGTGACGGCATTCGACGGCATGAGCCTCTACGGAACCCTCTCCGGCAACTACAAGGTGTCGATCGAGGACGGCGCGACGGTTACGCTGAGCGGCATAACCATCAACGGCGTCAGCAGCAAAGAATACAATTTCGCCGGGCTCAACCTCCTCGGCGATGCGACGCTGATCCTCTCAGGCGGGAAGGTCAACACCGTCAGCGGCTTCTACCATTTTTATCCCGGCGTCCACGTCCCGTCAGGCTGCAAGCTCAAGATCACAGGCTCCGGCACGCTTCAGGCGACCAGCGGCGGCGGCGCGGGCGGCGTCGCCGCCGGCATCGGCGCCAGCTACGCAGGCGACTACCACTACACCAACGGCGCCTGCGGCGACATCGAAATCAACGGAGGCGTCGTAATCGCCAGCGGCGGCAACGGCGCGGCCGGCATCGGCTGCGCGTACGCAGGTACCTGCGGCAACATCAAGATCTCCGCCGGCATAACCCGTGTGGTCGCCACCGCCGGCAAGGACGGCGGGGGACAGGACGTAGCGCAGCCGATCGGGAACGGCTGGCACGGCAGCGGCGCCACCGTGACCGTGGAGGACGGAATGGACGACACCACCAACGACGGAACGCGCACAATCATGCCGGTCTGGGACGGAAACCTCTCGACGCTGGGCGCCAATGCCGCCGTGACCGCCTACGACGGCATGACGCTCTTCGGCACTCTCAATGCCAAGGGCAAAATATCCATCGCGGCGGGCGCGACCGTCACGCTCAGGGGGGTTACGATTCTCGTGGACGGCGTCGAGAATGACACGAGCTGCAAATGGGCGGGCATAAACTGCCTCGGCGACGCGACGATCATCCTCAAGGGGAACAGCGACGTCAGGGGCTTCCACAAGAACTATCCCGGCATCTACGTTCCGCAGGGCTCAACGCTCACGATCGAGGGCTCCGGCTCGCTCGATGCGTCCAGCAACGGCTCCGGCGCGGGCATCGGCGGCGGCTACAACATCCCCTGCGGCAGCATTGACATCAGGAGCGGCTACATCGACGCCGAAGGCGGCAGCGGCGCCGCCGCCATCGGCGGTGGCGGCGGCACGGACGCCTCGTGCGGCAACATACGCATCCGCGCAAGCGTGACAAGCGTGCGCGCGGACGTTGAAGAGTATTACGGCTGCGAGCCGATCGGGCCTGGCGTGTGCAAATACGGCGGGAAAGTGACTTTCGATCCCGGGACGAAGAGAGTGTATGAGTCGCTGATGGGCGACATACGCCGCCTCACGATAACCTGGAGCGGCAACCTCTCGCTCGTAACCGCCGACGTGACGGCGCTTTCGGGCACGGTCATCACCGGTACGCTCGACATGCCCTGCAAGGTCTCCATCGCCGACGGCGCCACGGTGACAGTTTCCGACGCGGTGATCAACGGATACGACAGCGCCGAGAACAGGTACGCCGGCCTCACGTGCCTCGGCTCGGCCACGATCAACCTCCAGGGCAACAACATCATACGCGGCTTCCACCACGACTATCCCGGCATCTATGTTCCGGCGGGCAACCTCCTCACGTTACAGGGCGGTGGTCGTCTGTCGGCATACAGCAACGGCTGCGGAGCGGGCATCGGCGGCGGCTGCGGAATCGACTGCGGCGAAGTGGCGATCAACGGCGGGAACATAACGGCCGTCGGCGGAATGGACGCGGCCGGCATCGGCGGTGGATCGGGCGCGCTCTGCGGCATGATCCGCGTCAATTCCGAAGCCTTCCGCGTCGTGGCCACGAGCGGCCCGAACTGCGCCAATCCGATAGGCAAGGGCACGGGCGGAACCGGCGGCGCGGTAAGCGTGGCCTCTACCCTCGTAGACCGCACGGCCGGATCGACGCGCACCATCGTCAACAAGCGCGTCAACCTTGCGCTGCTCGACGGCGACTTCATTGCAGAGGACGGGATGACCCTGTACGGAGTACTCAACGGAGCCTACAAGATTTCCATCGCCGACGGCGCGACGGTGACGCTCGGAAATGTGCACATCAACAACTATGGCAAAGAACTTCAATTTCAAGGCGAATGGGCGGGGCTCACCTGCCTTGGCGACGCCACGCTTGTTCTTGAGGGGACACTTGGCGCTTACGATGGTTGGGGCATCAAAGGATTTGGCTACGGGTATCCCGGCATCTACGTCCCGTATGGCAAGACGTTGACAATCCGCGGCGATGGCTGCCTTTACGTCGAGGGCCAAGATGGTGCGGCCGGCATCGGCGGCGGATACGGAACTGACTGCGGTAACATCATCATTGATGGCGGCGATATCGATGCGTATGGCGGCTACGATGCGGCCGGCATCGGCAGCGGCGAGAATGGCCTTTGCGGCGACATCTCCATCTATGGCGGCATTACTTTCGCGAACGGTTACGGAGGTGGGGCGGGTATTGGCAGCGGGACCCTAGGCTCTCGAAAAGACATCTTAATCTGTGGAGGCACTGTAGTCGCTAATGGCGGAGACGGTGGTGGCGCAGGCATCGGTACCGGACATAAAGGTCTCATCTCCTATGATATCTTAATTAGCGGTGGAAATGTCTTGGCGAACGGAGGAGAAAATGCGGCAGGTATCGGATGCGGTTATCGCGGCAACTGCGGACGAATAGACATTCGTGCCGGCATAACAACTGTCATCGCGCGTCGCGGCACCGGAAGCGGCAGTAAGAATATTGGAGGAGAATTTGAGGGGCAGTCCGTTACCGTAAACGTGGCGCCTGAGCTGCGCGACGTGGAGACCGAAAACGAGAGGTACATCGATACCGTCGCCTGGGACGGCAATCTCGGCGGGCTTGCGGCGGGGTGGGACTACGCGGTGGCGACGAACGGCGCGACGATTCACGGCACGCTCGCGGCAAACGCGCTGTACAAGATCGGCATTTCCTCCGGCGCGACGGTGACGATATCGAACGCCATCATCAACGGCGTCCTCAGGTCCGACTGCAAATGGGCGGGCATCACGTGCTACGGCGACGCCACGATAATCCTCGAAGGCGAGAGCCGCATCAGGGGATTCTATGCGGGCTTCCCGGGCATCTACGTTCCGCCGGGGTGCACGCTCACGATCAAAGGTTCGGGTTACCTCGAGGCGAAGAGCAGCGGGGATGCGCCAGGCATAGGCGGTGCGAGCTCGCTCGACTGCGGCAACATAAGGATCGAGGGCGGCGACATCCGGGCCACGGGCGGCAACTACTCGACGGGCATCGGCAGCTGCGTGGACCGCAAGTGCGGCTGGATCGTCATCGAGAAGACGGCCCAGCGTGTCATCGCGGAGCATGGCTTGAACTGCGTGAACAACATCGGCGCCGGCGATGGCGGCAGCGGCGGTGAAGTCACTGTTATGCCGGGGCTTTCCGACGTGACGACCTGGGACGGCAGCAGGCGCACGATCCAGTGGGACGGCGACCTCGGAACGCTCGACTTCGACGCCGTGGCGTTCGGCGGAACCGTCATCCACGGCACGCTCGCCTCGGCGCGCAAGGTGAGCATCGCGGACAACGCATTCGTCACCGTCTCGAACGCGACGATCATGGTTGATGGAGGGAACAACCATGACTACGAATGGGCGGGTCTCACGTGTCTCAGCAACGCGACGATCGCCATCAAGGGCGTGAACACGATCCAGGGCTTCTACGAGGACTATCCTGGAATCTACGTTCCGAAATACAGTACGCTGACGATAAAGGGCGATGGTGAGTTGACTGCGCGCGGCAGCATGAGCTCGAGCGGCGACAGATGGTCCGCCGGCATCGGCGGCGGCTGGAATATCCCGTGCGGCAACATTATCGTGATGGGTGGCACGATCTACGCGACGGGCGGCAGATACGCCGCCGGCATCGGCGGCGGATCGGGCGGCAACTGCGGTTCGATCCGCATAGGCGCGGGCATTACGCGCGTCGTGGCGACGTGCCACGCCTCCTGCCCGACGCCGATAGGCAATGGCGGCGGCAGCTCGTCGGTTGCCAACGTCAATGTGGCGCATGGGCTTGAAGACGACGAGGGCAGCCCGACGCGCACGATCTTCTCCTGGTGGGACGGCAATCTCGCGACCGTTGACAGCGATATGGACGTGCCTGACGGCATGACGCTCTACGGCACCCTCCGCGAAAGCTACAAGTTGACGATCGAGGACGGCGCGCACATAACGCTCAACAACGCGAACATCAACGACATGGGCACGCTCTCCGGTTCGTGGGCGGCCCTAACCTGCGCGGGCAGTGCTGGAATCACGCTCAAGGGCGTAAGCACGGTCGAAGGTTTTTCCGACTACTATCCCGGAATCTACGTCCCGCCGGGCAATGAACTCGTGATCCAAGGCGACGGAACGCTTGAATCGACCGGTGGATCGTCGGCGGCCGGCATCGGGGCCGGGGTGAACCAGGACTGCGGCGCCATACTGATAGAAGTAGAAGACGGAACGATATACGCGCACGGTGGCAGCCAATCGGCCGGCATCGGCGGAACGAGCACGGGGAACTGCGAATTCATCGGCATCTACGGCGGCGAGATCGAAGCCAACGGCGGTGCAGGCGGCGCGGGCGTCGGCGGCGGCGGAAGCGGCGAGTGCGGTCCCATAGAAATCGGCGGTGCCGTAATCCTCTACGCCGTAGGCAACGGGATTGGCCCGTCGGGCATCGGCTCGGGCACCAGAGGAGCTTGCGAGGGCGTCGTTATCTATGGCGATGCCGATGTCACTGCGACTGGCTCCAGCAATGGCGCAGGCATCGGTTCGGGACTGGAAGGGAGTTGCGGCTACGTCGAGATATCCGGCGGCAATGTCAACGCGACGGGCGGCCAGTACGCCGCCGGCATCGGCGCTGGCAGAAGCGGCACCTGCGATGACGTCACCATTGCCCGCGGGATCACGAAAGTCCAAGCCACGTGCGGCACTTCGGGCACCCCGATCAGCGCCGACGCCGTCAGCGTCAGAGACGGATTGCTGGACGACGAAGAGAGCCCGACGCGCACGATCATGGGTTGGAACGGAGACCTCGCGGCTCTCACGTGCGACGTCACGGTTCCTACCGGCATGACGATCTACGGCACTCTCGGCGGCAAGTACAAGGTGTCCATCGCCGCCCGCGCGAAGGTTACAGTCTCGAACGCGACGATTATGGTCACAGGCGGGAACAGCACTGACTATAAGTATGCAGGCCTTACCTGCCTTGGCAATGCGGAGATCACGCTTAAGGGCGTGAACCAAATTCGCGGATTCTACGAGAACTATCCCGGTATCTTCGTTCCGAAAGACAGTACGTTGACGATAAAGGGCGACGGCAGGTTGGTGGCATGGAGCAACGGATGGGGCTCCGGTATCGGCGGAGGATACAATCTGGCAAGTGGCAGCGTTTCCATTTTGGGCGGCATAATCACGGCGATGGGCGGTAAAGACGCGGCGGGCATCGGCAGCGGACACGACGCCACCTGCCAGGACATCTACATCGGCGGCGGCGACGTCGCTGCGTATGGCGGAATAAACGCGGCGGGAATCGGTAGCGGCAAGGGGACCAATGCGAGCTGCGATTCCATCGAGATCGAAGGCAAGGTAAGTGTCGTCGCCTCGCACGGAACTAATGCGCCGAATGCCATCGGTGCGGGTTTGGGAGCGACATGCTACAATGCGCCGGTGATTTCTTCCACGCTCTATGACGACCTTGGCGAAGAGACGCGTACGATCACGGTCTGGAACGGCGACCTTTCGCTGCTCAAAAAGGACATCACCGTCCTCAGCGGAACGAAGATGTACGGCACGCTTGGCGGTCCGTACAAGGTGACCATCGACAGTGCCGCAAAGGTCACCATCTCGAACGCGACGATCATGGTCGCTGACGTGAACAGCCAAGACTACGAATGGGCGGGGCTCAACTGCTTCGGCAGCGCCGAGCTCACGCTTGAGGGAGAAAACAGAATCCGCGGATTCTACGAGGACTATCCCGGCATCCACGTTCCGCAGGGATCGACGCTGACCATAAAGGGCAGCGGCTCGCTCGAGGCATCCAGCAACGGATATGGCGCGGGCATCGGCGGCGGCTGGGAAATCCCGTGCGGCAACATCACGATTGAGGGCGGTACGATAAACGCCACGGGTGGCGGAAACGCCGCAGGCATCGGCAGCGGCGGCGGTGATGGATACGGATGGGGCACGATCACGATCAGGCAGGGCATCACGCGTGTCGTCGCGACAGCCGGCCAGTATGCGCCGGAACCGATCGGCCGTGGATATTCTGCCCCCTCCACCGGGGACAACAGCGGGAAAGTCGTCCTCGACGGCGAATTCGACGACGAGAGGGATGGCTTGACGCGCACGATCACCCCGCTTTCCGCCATGGATCCGCTTGCGGCGTACAAGGCGTGGGCGACGGCGAACGGCGTGACGGGTGACTGGGACGCGGTTGACGCGTACGGCATCGCCAATGTGTTCCGCTATGCGTTCAACCTGCCGACGGGCGACTTCGATATCCTTGGCATCACGTTCGACGAGTACGGATATGCTGTCGTCCTCACGCAGCCCATAGTGAACGTCGACGACACGTTCGTGTTCACGATCGTGGCCTCGGACAATCCGGACGGCGTTGGGGCAGTGGTGGAACATCCGCTCGATCCGTCCGGCGTGACGGTGATTGGCGAGACCCCTGCCGACAAGCGATTCTTCCACCTCCATGCGGTTGAGTATAAGTTCGTGAGTCCGCTGTCTTGGGACCAATGATGGATCGTCTGTCGTTGCGCTCGCGGCGTCGTTCGCAGCGTGCGCAGGGGCGAGGAGCTGTTCGGACTCGGCGACCTTCTCATGTCCGCCCGCGGATGATGGTTTCTGCATTAGCGGCACCTGCGCAGCCCGCTGAAAGAATTGAAAGTCGCCATGATGTATCTTTTCTGTAGAGAGAATCGTTGTGGACGTGAAATTGAAGAAAATCATTTTTCACGTCCATGCCACATTGACTTAATGGGACGTGAAATGGTAAAATATCCGTGTTCACGTCCAAAGGGAGGGTAGTATGTTTGTTGGCAGAAACGAATTTCTTGATGATTTGTCCGCGCTTTGGCGAAAATCCACTTCGTCTCTTGTGGCTTGTCGCGGCCGTCGGCGAA
>CAMOCC010000031.1 GCA_946610035.1 uncultured Verrucomicrobiota bacterium | reverse complement strand
CCCTCCTTGTCACCGACGACGATGACGGCGGAGAAGCTCATGCGGCGGCCGCCCTTGACGGTCTTGGCGCAGCGGTTGATGAACACGGTGTGTTCGTCGAGGTCGTCCTGCGCGTCCCTGTCGTTGCGCTTGTCGCGATTCTGAGCCATGGTTACTTAGCCTCCTCTTTGCTGGCGCCGATGGAGAGTCCAGCCTCGACGGCGGACTCGACGATGGCCGCGACGCGGCCCGTGTACTTGAATCCGCCGCGGTCCACGACCACGGTGGCGATGCCGGCGGCCTTCGCCGCGGCGGCTGCCGCCGCGCCGAGGGACTTCGCGACCTCGAGGTTGGCCTTCTTCTCCTTGAGCGAGCTCGCGGAGGCGAGGGTCCTGCCCGCGTCGTCGTCTATGAACTGGACGTACATGTTCTTGTTCGTGACGCAGATCGACATGCGGGGCCTCGCGGCCGTGCCGACGACGCGCTGGCGGAGGCGCTGATGCCTCTTCTGGCGCTGTTCCTTGCGATTGAAACTCATTTCGCTTTCTCCTTACGCCGCTATTAGGCGACCTTCTTGCCCTGCTTGCGGCGGATGTGCTCGCCGACGTACTTGATGCCCTTGCCCTTGTAGGGTTCGGCCGGGTAGAACGCGCGAATGCGCGCGGCGGCCTCGCCTACGACGGCCTTGTCGGGCCCCGTGACGGTGACCTGGAGGCCGTCGTTCTCGACGGACACCTTGATACCCTCGGGCACGACGAAGATCTTCGGGGAGGCGAAACCGAGCGACAGCGCGAGTTCCTGTCCCTTCAGGACGGCCTTGAAGCCGGTTCCCTCGATGGAGAGTTTCTTCGTGTAGCCTGCGGACACGCCGACCACCATGTTGTTGATCAGCGCGCGGGCGAGACCGTGGAAGTTGCCGAGCTTTTCGTCGTCGGCGCAGACGACCTTGATCTGGCCGTCCTCCACTTTCGCCGTGATGCCTTCATGCATCGTGTAGGAGAGCTCGCCGAGCTTTCCCTTGACCGTCACGAGCTGCCCGGAGATCGTCGCAGTGACGCCCTCCGCGAGCTTGACGGGTTCCTTACCGATTCGAGACATTGTCTTCTGGCTCCTGATTAAGCGATTGTGCAGATGATTTCACCGCCCACGCGCGCCTTCTTCGCCTCGGCTCCGGACATGACGCCCTTGGAGGTGGAGAGGATCGCGAGGCCCATGCCGTCGAGGACGGACGGGATCTCGGGGACGGATACGAACTTGCGGAGGCCCGGCTTCGAGATGCGCTTGAGCTCCGTGATGGCGGGGACCGCCCTGTCGGAGTACTTGAGCGTGATCACGAGCTTCTTCGGGAACTCGCTCGTCGTGACGGCGTCGACGATGTAGCCGGCTTCCTTCATGACGCGGGCGATTTCGCCCTTGAGGCTGCTCGCGGGGGTCTCGACGGTCAGGAGGCGGGCCTTCTGTCCGTTGCGGATCGACGTGAGCATGTCGGAAATGGGATCGAGTGTCATTTTGGGTGATTCCTTTCCTGGGTGTTACCACGAGGCCTTCGTGACGCCGGGGATGAGGCCGGCGACTGCGAGTTCGCGGAAGCAGAGACGGCAGACGCCGAACTTGCGGATGTAGGCGTGGCGACGGCCGCAGCGCTGGCAGCGGTTGTACGCGCGAACGCCGAACTTGGGCGTCTTCTTCTGCTTTTCAATCAAGCATTTCTTGGCCATGATCAGTTCCTCCCTGCGAACGGCATGCCCATGGAGACGAGAAGCTCCTTGGCGGCCTTGTTGTCGGTGCTGCTCGTCACGAACGTGATGTCCATGCCGGAGTGCGCGGTGCCTTCCGAGACGATTTCAGGGAAGATCGTGTGCTCCTTGATGCCGAGCGTGTAGTTGCCGCGTCCGTCGAACCCGCGGTTCGAGACGCCGCGGAAGTCGCGGATCCTGGGAAGCGCGACCGAGATGAGGCGGTCGGCGAACTCCCACATGCGCTCGCCGCGAAGCGTGACCTTCGCGCCGATGACCATGCCCTCGCGCAGCTTGAAGTTCGAGATGGACTTCTTCGCCTTGCAGAGGAGCGGCTTCTGGCCGGTGATCGCCATCAGGTCGTCAACGAGCTGCTTCTGCTCGTCCTTGGAGACGATGCCGAAGCCCATGTTGAGGACGATCTTCTGAAGGCGGGGAACGAGCATCTTGTTGGTCGTGCCGAGCTTCTTCTCAAGCTCGGGGACCATGCGGCTCGCGTATTCGTCTTTGAGTCTTGCCATGATGATCAGTTCCTTAATTAGAAGGTCTTGCCGCTCTTGACGGAGACGCGGACCTTCTTGCCGTCCTTGTCGCCGGTCTTCATGCGGGTGCCGCACTTCTTGTCCGCGTCGTAGGGCATGAGCTTGCAGAGGCGGATGGGCATTTCCTTGTCGATGATGCCGCCGGGGGTCTTCTCCGTGCGGCGCATCGCCTTCTTGTGGACGTTGACGCCTTCGACGATCGCCGTGCCCTTCTTGGGGTCGACGCTCTTGACGACGCCCGTCTTGCCGGCGGAGGTTCCGCTGGTGACGATGACCGTGTCGTTCTTCTTGATTCTTGCGATTGCCATGATTCTTGCTCCTTAGGTCAGACCACTTCCGGGGCCATGGAGAGGATCTTCATGTAGTTCTTGTCGCGGAGCTCGCGGGCGACCGGCCCGAACACGCGGGTTCCGATCGGGTTGAGCTTCGAGTCGACGAGAACGCACGCGTTCTGGTCGAAGTGGACCGTCGAGCCGTCTTCGCGGCGGATCGGCTGACCCGTGCGGACGATTACGGCGGTGGCGACCGAGCCCTTCTTGATGGAGGACGTCGGGGACGCTTCCTTGATCGCAACGCGGATCACGTCGCCGAGGTGGGCGTACTCCTTGCGCTGCTTGAGGATGCGGAAGCACATGGCGCGCTTGGCGCCCGTGTTGTCCGCGACTACGAGGTTCGAGAGTTCCTGCAACATTTCCGTGCCCTCCCTTACTTCGCGTCCGCGACGATGCGCCAGCGCTTGGTGGCGCTGAGCGGACGCGTTTCCATGATCGTGACCGTGTCGCCGACCTTGGCGGTGTCCGCCTCGTCGTGCACGTGGTACTTCTTCGTCCGCGTTACGACCTTGCCGTACACGGGGTGGCGCTCGCGGTAGCTGACCGTGACGACCACGCTCTTCGCGCCCATCTTGGACGCAACGACGCCTTTGCGCACCTTGCGCGCGCCGCGATTGTTAGTTTCCGTGCTCATCAGATCTTGACTCCTGCGCGGGTGATGAATTTAGTGTGGATACCGATCTTGGTCGCCGCGAGGCGGAGGCACTCCTTGGCGACCTCCTCGCTGACGCCGCCGACCTCGAAGAGGACCTTGCCGGGGAGGATGACGGCCGCCCAGAACTCAGGGTTGCCCTTTCCTCCGCCCATACGCACTTCGATGGGCTTGCGCGTCACGGGCTTGTCCGGGAACACGCGGATCCAGAGCTTGCCCTTGCGCTTCATCTCGCGGTTGATCGCGACGCGGCAGGCTTCGATCTGGGTTGCGGTCAGCAGTCCGCGCGTGAGCGCCTTGAGGCCGAACTCGCCGTACGCGAGCTCCGTGCCCGAAGTGGCGTAACCCGAGCGGTTGCCCTTGGAAACCTTGCGGAACTTTACTCTCTTAGGCATCAGAGGCATGGCTTAGCTCCTCTCCTTGCGGTCACCGCGCTCGCGACGGCCATCGCGGCGGTCGCCGCGGGGCTGACGGGGCTGGAAACCATCCTTCTTGCAGATCCACACCTTGATGCCGATCTTGCCGGCCGTGGTGTTGGCTTCCGCGAATCCGTAGTCGATGTTGGCCCTGAGCGTGTGCAGCGGGACCTTTCCCTCGCGGGACCACTCGACGCGGGCGATCTCCGCCCCGTTGATGCGGCCGCCCGCATGGACCTTGATGCCCTCGACGCCCATGTCCATCGCGACCTTCATCGCGCGCTTCATCGCGCGCTTGAGGGCGATGCGGCGCTCGAGCTGCTGGGCGATGCCCTCGGCGACGAGCTGCGCATCCGCATCCGCGCCCTGGACCTCCTTGACCTCGAGGTAGACCTCCTTCTTGGTCATCTTGCCGAGCTTGGCGCGGATGGCCTCGACGTCGCCGCCCTTGTGGCCCAGGATCACTCCGGGACGCGCGCTGAAGAGGGTGACGCGCACGCGGTTGGCGTAGCGCTCGATGAGTATCTTCGAAAGACCCGCCTCGGCGAGCTGCTTCTTGCAGACGTCGCGTATGAGCTGGTCTTCAATGAGGTATGCGCCGAAGTTCTTCTTGGGCGCGAACCAGCGGCTGCCCCAGGCGTGGTTGACGCCGACGCGGAAACCGACGGGGTTGACCTTCTGTCCCATTATTTCGTCTCCTTTTTCTCGTCCGTGAGGACCACCTTGCAGTGGCACATGCGGCGGGCGATCGGATGGGCCGAACCGCGGGCCGTGGGCCAGTAGCGACGCATGCGGACCGATTCGTCGAAGACGCTCAGCTTGACTGTGAGCGAACCGGGATCGGCGACGCCGTTGTTGTTCTTCGCGTTCGCGACCGCCGAAAGAAGCGTCTTGCGGAGGATCTCCGCGGCCTTCTTGGGCGAGAACTCGACGACCTTGAGCGCCTCGGCGGCCGTGAGGCCCTGGCAGGCGCGGGCGAGCGGGCGGCCCTTGAAGGCCGACATGCGCGCGTTGCGGGTTATTGCAATGACTTCCATTGTTTTCTACCCCTTACTTCTTCTCGACCTTGGCGGCCGAATTGCCGTGCGACTTGAACGTGCGCGTCGGGGCGAATTCGCCGAGCCTGTGGCCGACCATGTTTTCCGTGATGAAGATCGGAAGGTGCTGCCTCCCGTTGTGGATCGCGAACGTGAGCCCGACGAAGTCCGGGATCACCATCGAACGACGGCTCCACGTCTTTATCGGCTGCTTCTTTCCGCTCGCCTGCATCTTCTCGACCTTGCGGAGGAGGCTCTCCTCGACATAAGGTCCCTTCTTGAGAGAACGTGCCATGGATTATTTCCTCCTCTTGACGATGACCTTGTTGGACGCCTTCCTCTTCGGACGCGTCTTGCCGCCCTTCGCGAGCTTGCCCCAGGGGGACCTCGGATGGCTGCCGCCGGACGTGCGGCCCTCGCCGCCGCCCATCGGGTGGTCGACAGGGTTCATCGCGACGCCGCGCACCGTCGGGCGGATGCCCATGTGGCGCTTGCGGCCGGCCTTGCCGAGCTTGACGGAGCCCCAGTCCTTGTTGCCGACGGACCCGACGCAGGCGAGGCAGCGCGCGTCGAAGATGCGCACTTCGCCCGAGGGCATCTTGAGCGTGACCGTGCCGCCCGAACGCGCCATGACCTGGCAGGCGTTGCCGGCGGAGCGGCCGACCTTGGCGCCCTGGCCGGGCACGAGCTCGATCGCGTGGACCATGAGGCCCAGCGGGATCTGGCCCAGCGGCAGGCAGTTGCCGACCGTGGCCTCGGCCTTCGGTCCGTTCATCACCTTCATGCCCTGCTTGAGGCCCTCCGGCGCGAGGATGTAGCTCTTCACGCCGTCGGCGTACTCGATGAGGGCGAGGTAGGCGCTGCGTGTGGGGTCGTAGGCGATGTCCTTGACGACCGCCTCGACGTCGAACTTGTTGCGCTTGAAGTCAACGATGCGGATGCGCTGCTTCGCGCCGCCGCCGCGCTGACGCGTGGTGATGCGACCCTGGTTGTTGCGGCCCGCCGTCTTGCGGACGGCCACAGTGAGGCTCTTCACCGGCTTCTTCTCGGTGATCTCCTCGAACGTCGCCGACTCGCGGGCGCGCATGCCGCACGAACGGGGCTTGTACGTTTTAAGTGCCATATCTGTCTCCTCAGACCTGTTCGATGCGCTCGCCGGCCTTGACGGTGACGATCGCCTTCTTGTAGGTGGGCTCCGTCACCGCGCGGCGCGTGCCGCGGATGTACCTGAGACCGCCCTTGACGTTGATTGTGCGGACCGCGAGGACGTGCACGCCGAACTTCTTCTCGACTGCCGCCGCGATCTGTGGCTTGCGCGCGTCCGGAGCGACCTCCAGGACGTAGCGGTTCTCCGCGCTGAGGCGCGAGCCCTTCTCGGTGATCATGACCTTCTTGATGATTTCTTCGTTCGTCATCTCTTCGTTCCTTACTTCGCGATGCGAGAGAGGAGCACGTCGAAACCGGCCTTGTCGCAGACGACCTTACGCGCCACGAGGAGCGAGTAGACGTCGAGCGCCTGGGCGGTCGAATAGTCGACGCGCGGGAGGTTGCTGGTGACGAGGAGGGTCGTGTCGTCGACCTCCTTCTGGACGATGACCGCGGTGCGGTCCACGCCCAGGCCCTTCAGGAAGGCCGCCATGAGCTTCGTCTTCGGCGCCTCGAACTTGAACTCGTCCACGACGATGACGTCGCCCGACTTGATCTTGTCCGAAAGGGCGCGCGCGAACGCGAGCTTCATGACCTTCTTGTTGATCTTCTGCGAGAAGTCGCGCGGCTTCGGACCGTGCGCCACGCCGCCGCCGCGCCACACGGGCGACTGGCGGAAGCCCGCGCGGGCGTTGCCCGTGCCCTTCTGCTTCCACGGCTTCTTGTTGGAGCCCGCGACCTCTCCCTTGCCCTTCGTGGAGGCCGTGCCCGCGCGCATCGCGTTGCGGATGGCGGTCACCGCGTCCTTGACGGCCTGCTCGCCCCTGTCCAGGATGAGCTGGGAATCATCGACATTGACTTCGATCTGCTTCATGATTACTTAGCCCCCTTCTTCGCCTTGTCGGCGATCTCCTTGTTCTTGAGGGCCTTGCGGACGATCACGACGCCGTTCCTGGCGCCGGGAACCGAACCCTTCACGAGGATGGCGTTGTCCTCGGGACGGATCGCGACGACCTCGAGGTTGCGCGCCGTGCGGCTGACATCGCCCATGTGCCCGGGCATCTTCTTGCCCTTCTCGATCCAACCCGGGAGGTCGCGCGCGGCGAGGCCGCCCGTGCGGCGCTTGGAGTGGCCGCCGTGCGTCATGTTGCCGCCCGCGAAGTTGTAGCGACGGAGGACGCCCGCGAAGCCGCGGCCCTTCGTCACACCGGTCACGTCGACGAACTTGACGCCGTCGAAATTCGAAACGGTGACGTTGTCGCCCACCTTGAGCTCCTTGTCACCGTCCTCCATCGCGAATTCGCGAAGAACCTTCATCGTCTCGACGCCCGCCTTCTCGAAGTGCTTCTGCTGGGCCTTCGCGAGGCGCTTGGCCTTCTGCGGGCCGAAACCGAGCTGAGCCGCGACGTAGCCGTCGTTCTCGAGCGTCTTGAGCTGCACGACCGGGCAGGGACCGACCTCGACGACCGTAACGCAAGTGCGCCTGCCGTCGGCGTCGTAGACCTGGGTCATGCCAATCTTCTTACCGATCAAACCTTCCATGTCGACCTCCTATCAGACCTTGATGGTGATGTCGACGCCAGCCGGAAGGTTGAGCTTCTTCAGCTCGTCGATCGTCTGGGCGGTCGGGTTTACGATGTCGAGAAGGCGCTTGTGCGTGCGCATCTCGAACTGGTCCATGGACTTCTTGTCGACGTTCGGCGAACGGTTCACCGTAAAACGCTCGACTCTGGTCGGGAGCGGAATGGGCCCCACGACCTGCGCACCCGTGCCCCTGGCCGTGTCGATGATGCCACCGACGGCCTGGTCCAGCACACGGTGATCGTATGCCTGGAGGCGGATGCGGACTCTCTGCTGTTGCATTCTGTCTTTCCTTTTTGTTTCTGTTTACGCCCTTTCGGGCCCTCGTTTACCTGGATCTCGACGGTCGCGACGCCGCGCTCGGAATTCTCGTCCGTTGGCGCGGGAGACCCTCTGGGCGTCTCGCTCGCGACTGGGTTCCGACCCAGCAACCCCCGCAAAAACAAGGCCCGCGACTGCATACGCAACCGCGGGCTTTGCCTCAGCGGTCGCGACGCGACGGGATCTACTCGCCCGTATCGCAACCCTTCTCTTGCGAGAATTGTGATACAGTATATCAAAAATCGGCGAGGTTGGCAATGGGGTAAATTGAAGAAAATTTTGGCTTTTTCGGCCTTTTCCACCGCTACACCTCTACACGGCCATTCACAAAAAGAAACAAGGAGGAGGCGAAACCTCCTCCTTGTCGCTGTCGCGGGACATCCGCCTGCCGGGCCTAGGCCTTCTTGGCGATGTCGACGAGCGTCTTGAAGCCCGCGGGATCATGGATGGCGATCTCGCTGAGGCTCTTGCGGTTCAACGTGACGCCGGCCTTGATGAGACCCGCCATGAACCTCGAGTAGCTGATCCCCTCGGCGCGGGCCGCCGCGTTGACGCGGGCGATCCAGAGCTGACGGAAATCGCGCTTCTTGAGCTTGCGGTGCTCGGTCGACAGGCGCATCGCACGATCGACGGCCTCGGTCGCGGTGCGGAAGAGTTTGGAGCGGGCGCCGTAGAAGCCCTTCGCCAGCTCAAGGCGGCGGCGGCGGCGTTCGCGGGAAGCGGGTGCATTAGTAACGCGCATGGTAGTGTTCCTCCTCTATTATGCCTGCAGGGCGCGGGCGTATGTCTTGGCGACCTTGGCGCTGCCGATTACGGTCGTGCCGCACAGGTTGTTCTTGCGGGAACGCTTCTTGCCATTGTTCAGGTGGGCGTGGCCGCCCTGTGAACGAATGACCTTGCCGTTCGCCGACATTTTCATGCGCTTGGTGGCGCACTTCTTCGTTTTCATCTTAGGCATTTTTCTGTCCTTTTCTTGTTCCTTGCCGGTCGGGCAGTCGGTTTTCAGCCCGATCCAGATGGAATTGGTCGAATATTATACTAAATTCGCCCCCGCACCGTCAAGGGGGTCAGTTCGGCCAATAAAAGTCCGTCTTTGGTTCACCCCCACGGGGACAGTCCCCATGCCCCTTTGGATTGGCTTGTGAAGCGAGCGACCACAGGGAATCTGACAGGCAAAACGGTTGAATGGCTTAAAAGACAACGGAGTTGCGCGGGATTCGGCGGTTACGCGAATAGCGACTGAAGCTTGCCGAGCGTGATGGGCTTGAGGAGGATGCCGGTGAAGCCGCAGCGCTCGGCCTGGGTGCGCGCCTCTACGTCTGCCGTGACGAGATATACAGGCAGCGCCGAGAGCTTCGCCTTCGAACGGACGGAGCGGACAAGCCCGTATCCGTCCATCTCCGGCATCCACAGGTCGGAGAATACAAGGTCGATCTTCGGGTCGGCGTCCAGCTTCTCCACAGCCTCGCATCCGTTCGCCGCCATCACGATGTCGGACACCCCGCATTTCATGAGGAGCGCCTTCAGGACCATGCGGTTGACTGCGGAATCGTCGACGACGAGGACACGCGCCGGAGCGTGCGCCGGGCGATCTACATGCGGCGTCGTGCCTATCTGGGGTGCGACCTCGTGCGAAGTGCGGACGTTGCGGAGCGTCACGGTGAACGTCGAGCCGACGCCCTCCTTGGACTTCACGGAAAGGTCTCCGCCCATGAGAGAGGCGAGCCTTTGGCAAATCGGCAGCCCCAGCCCCGTCCCGTCGCGGTGGTTCTTGTCGACTACCTGGACGAACGGCTGGAGTATGCGGGTGATGTTCTCCTCGTTTATGCCCTTGCCGGTGTCCTCGACGGAGAGCGTCAGCGTGCCGCCGTCCTGCCAGCCCGCCCGCACGGTCACCGCGCCTTCGTCCGTGTACTTGTACGCGTTCGACAGCAGATTGAAGATTATCTGCCTTATGCGCTGCGGGTCGACTTCGAGAACCGGCATGTCGCCGATCTCGGTGCGCAGGCTGAGCGACTTGCGCGCGCGCGCGACATCGCACGCGGCGACTACCTCACGCACTAGCTTAGGCACGTCGGTCGGCTCGTTGATGATCTCAAGCTTGCCGCACTCCATCTTGGAGAGGTCGAGCATGTCGTTCACGAGCCGCGCGAGGACCTTGCCGCTGGACCGGATCGACGAGACGTAGCTCCTGCGCTCCACTTCGTCTGCAACACCGAGATCGAGCAGTTCCGAAAAGCCGATGATGGCGTTGAGCGGCGTGCGGATGTCGTGCGACACCGTGGAGAAGAAGAGGCTCTTCGCCTGCGCTGTCTTGCGCTCAGAATCGAGCTGCGCCTCGTATTCGCGCGCCAGCATCTCCTTTCGGTGATTTTCGTCGCGCACCTCCTCGACGAGGAATACATGCAGCAGGCAGCAGCCCAGGAGACTGCCGAGCGAGAAGTAGGGGAGCAACGCGTTGGAATACTGCAGCGTGATCGCCGCCGTCATCGTGATGCCGAATATGAACACCATTCGGAGGTGCCGCCGGTTGTCGCCTTTCGCGCGCAGGAACTCGTACAGCGTAAGGGCTGTTCCAAGGAGGTTGAACGCGATAAGGAAGATGTGGGCGAGATCGCGAAGCGGCCCCGTGTAGTACTCGCCGTTGGCGCTCACGCCGAACAGGCACTCGTTGAATCTGTTCACTATGAGGACGACTATGAAGAACGCCAGGAGTCCGCGACCCATCCAGATTATCGCCGACCGCACCCACTTCGCCATGTCAAGGTACGCGATGACGAATCTGGCCCAGGCAAAGAGGGACACCGCCACCATCATGAAGTAGAACACAGTGTCGAGATACAGGAGGCTGGACATCCTGAACCCTGCGAATATTCCCCACAGCACGTCAATCAAGAAGGAGAAAAGAAGGCATGTCAGGAATATGCGGTACTCCAGCGCACCGGAGCGCACTTTGAGATTGCGCCAGTTCGCAAGCTGATGCCAGTTTACGATGACATGGACGACAATCGCCAGACTGGTGAAAGCGATATAGGAATGGAAGTCGTTCTGCACTTTATCACCTCTCTTCGGAGAACGTTATACCATATTTCAGGTCCTAATAGCGAAAGAACTCAACGAACAACGATTCCGGATGATGCGCGCGGCGCCGCGATTTGGAGTTTGCGGTTTTTCATGTCGCAATTACGCCGCAAACGGCGCCTGTGTGCACAGCACCAGCCAATACCCCGTGCGGGTCAAGGGTCTGCCGTCAGCCGTTCAGCGACGGCAGCTCCACGCCTTCGGTCGTCCGCTCGATTGCGGGTGCGGGCTCCGCCCCGGCGGGACGCGGGGACGGGAGGACGGTCAGCATGAGCCACGCGACGAGCGCCGTCGCAAGGCCGACGAGGGCGCCTATCTTGATCCAGTCCGCGAAGCGGATCGGATGGTGGCCGTGCTTCTCGAGAAGCCCCGAGGCGACGATGTTCGCCGTCGAGCCGACGACGGTGATGTTCCCGCCGAAGCACGCGCCGAAGAGCAGCGCCCACCACAGGACCGAGTAGTCCGCCGACCGCTCCATCAGCGCCTGTATCACGGGGGTGAACGCCGCGACGAAGACGATGTTGTCCACGAAGGCCGAGCCGAGCGACGCAATGAGCAGCACGAGCGGTATCATGCCCGTCGGGCCGCCCTTCACGGACCCCGCCAGCTTGTCCGCCAGGTTCTGCGTTATCCCCTGCTCGTTCAGGGAACCCGCTATCGCGAAGAGGAGCATGAAGAACAGGAGCGTCCACCACTCCACGTCGTGCTCGACGTAGTGGCGCGCGCGGTTCGGGCGCCATATCATCAATATCGACGCCATCACGAGCGGCGTCATGATGAGGAAGGCGTTCTTGTTCTCCGCCCCGCCCAGCGCGAGGAGGTGCTCGATCTGGTGGTGGAAGGCGATGACTGACACCGTGGCGAGCAGGATGACGAGACCGGTCTTGTACGGAATCTTTATCGCGGGGCCGAGCCCCGAATGCCTCCGCCTGTGCTCGCGCATGCGCATGGTCATTGAATGGATGTCCCTGCGGAACCAGAAGATGACGATAAGCAGCGTCACCGCGAGCGCCGCCAGCGAGACCGGCGTCGCGCCGACGAGGAACTGGGCGAACGTCAGCCCAGCCTTGTTGCCGATGAAGATGCCGACGGGGTTGCCGAGCATTGTCGCCGAAGACCCTATGTTCGTAGCCATGACGGCCATGAGGACGAACGGATGCGGCCTCAGCTTCAGCGTCGCGCAGACCTGGAAGACCAGCGCGAGGACGACGACGATGGACGACACCTCGTCCACGACCGACGCGAGCACCGCCGAGAGGATGCACAATATGATCGTGAACGACACGCCGTTCATGTTCTTCCGGCTGATGATGGACTGGATCACCCAGGTGAGGAAGCCGAGGTCCTTGAGGACGCCGACTATTATCATCATGCCTATGAGGAAGAAGATGATGTCGAGCTCCGTGGCCTTCATTATCGACGCAAGCGTCATCGCATGCGTCGATATGAGCACGGACACCCCTATGAACGCCGCCGCGACGCGCCGCTCCCAGTAGAAGAGCGTCGTCGAGATGACCATGGCGAAGACGCCAAGGGTCGCGATCTGCGTCGCCGAGGTCGCAAGCCCCGAGAACCATCCGCCGAACGAAACGGCGGCGACGACCATTGCGAGGAAGAGAAGCCTTATGTTTTTCATGTCGTTTTCTCCCTACTCGCGGAACAGCTTGCTGAGGAACCTCGTCAGGAACACCACGCCGACGAGCTTCTCGCCCTCGCGTACGTAGCAGCGGCTTGACTGGTAGCGCGTCATCTCGCCCGCGACGGCGACGGCCGGCGCGTCTGGCGTGACGCACGGATACTCGCGCACGAGGATGTCCGAAAGCCACGTCTTGCGCTCGTTCTCCAGCACCTCGGCGAAAGGCTCGAAGTTGGCGATCGGCGTGAGGTCGTTCATCCAGAGGAGGTACTCGGGGAGGCACAGCTTTAGGAGCTCGCCCGCCCTGACGATCCCCGTGAGGTCCCCGTCGCGGTCGAGGATCGGGATTTCGCTCAGGTTCTCGCGGATGAACGTGTCCACGCACGTCTGCATCGTGTCGTTGTCCCTCAGCGTCTTGAACTCGCGCGTCATGATGTCCGCCGCCGTGATGTAGCGCGGCAGGTACGCCTTGCCGCTCTCGAAGAAGCGGAATATCTCGCCCGCGCTCGTCATGGCGGCGACCTGGTGGAGGATCGCGTTGTCCTTGAGCGTCGTCCCGAGCGCGCGGAGGATCTGGAGGTAGAGCGCGGGGCGGTCCCTCGGAATCAGCATGAGGAAGACGATATGCACGACTCCCGACTCGCCCGGCCAGACGACGCCGCGCTCGCTCGTCGCGATAGCCGCGCACGGCTCCTTGAGCCCGTCCACGCGCGCATGCGGCACGGCGAGCCCGTCCATGATGACGGTCGAGCCCATGGCCTCGCGCTCGAGGATGTCCTGCACCAGCTTGTCCGTGCCGACGGGAAGCCCCCCTCCTGCGGCAATCCTGTTCACCAGCGTTCGTATCACGTCGTCGCGGGACATGTCGCCGCAGTGCGGGAGGACCCCGTGTGCGTCGAAGAACTCCGTGAGCCTTATGTCTTCCTTAGCTTTCATCTACGCTTCACCCGATGCCTTGCGGCCTCGAATCCGGCGGACGCCGGACATTCCCTTCTCGGCCATTGGAGAGAATATACCACAATCCAGCCACCGTGACAATGGGAATGTTTGGGAAATGTCGGTGGCTCAGACCCTGAACGCGAGTCCCGCGAGGGCGCAGGCGGCTATCACGGACATCACGCCGAGCCTCCTCAGCCCGACGGCCAGGGCCGCCGCCGCGGCCAGGGCGACGGCTGCGGCGTTGACGTTGAACGGACCGAACGTGCACCACGAAACGTGCGGAGAGTCCGTGACGTCGTAGCAGCTCATCCCGACGAATGCGACGGCGGCGGACGCCATGAGCGCCGCCGTCACGGGGCGCACCCACGCCATCACGCCCTTCAGAACCGCGCTTTCTCGGAACCTCTCAAGCGAGGCGAGCGCGAGCGACATGGCGACGAAGCCCGGCAGGAGTATGCAGGCCGTAGCCACCAGCCCGCCCATGACGCCGAAAAGGCGGTAGCCGAAGTACGTCGCCGCGTTGAGCCCGATCGGACCCGGCGTCATCTGCGTGAGCGCCATCAGATTCGCGAACTCCGACGGCGCGATCTGGAGGTACTTCGCGCCCTCGCCCACGAAATCCTGGATGTACACGGGGACGAGCACGTATCCGCCCCCGAACGCCACCGCCCCGTACTGGAGGAAGAGAAGCGCCGCGAGCGGCGACGACTGGAACGCCCTGCGCGCGCCCGCCCCCGCAAGCCCCGACGCAACGCCGCACACGACCGCCGCGAGGATTACCGCGACCGCCGGCACCCCGGGCGTCGCAAGGGCGATTGCGGCGAGGACGAAGACCGCGTAGGCGCGAACGCCGGACACCGACTTCCGCCACGTCTTCGCGAGCATTGCGATTATGACGCCGGTGAGGGCGGACCTCAACCCGACGAACGCCGACTCCAGCCACGGATTGTGGAGCGGGATGAAGTCGTAGCCCATCGAAACGGCAGTGAAGATAATGATGCTGGGCAGCGCCACCCCGGCGAGGGCGACGAGCGAGCCGACGGGGCCGGCGACCTTGCGCCCCACGTACACGGCGTTGTGCGCGGCAAGTATGCCGGGCATCATCTGGTATAGGGGCAGCATGTCCAGGAGCTCCCCCTCCTCCGTCCACCTGAGCTTCCGGGAGAACACCTCGTCGCATACGGCGATGATGGCGAACCCTCCGCCGACGACGAAGAGCGCCACCTTGAACATCTCGATGAAAAGCCTTGCGAGTTTCCCCATCGCATTCCCCCGCCGCGTCTGCAAAGCGCACGGTCCAGACTGCGGCATGAAACAACAAAAGACGGGAGCGCCGCGGCGCTTCCGTCCCTTCATCCCTCTGTCGGGGATTTGCGATTACTTCGCGGGAGCCGCGCCGTCGTCGCCGTAGCCCTTGGACTTCAGGTACTCGACGACCTTGCCGACGGTCGTGAGCTTCTCGGCGTCCTCTTCGGGAATCGCCGCACCGAACTCCTCCTCAAAAGCCATTATAAGTTCGACAGAGTCGAGCGAATCGGCCCCAAGATCATCGATGAACGAAGCCTCGGACGTGACCTGTTCGGCGTTGACGCCGAGCTGCTCAACAATAATGTCTTTCACGCGATCTTCAAGCTTGCCAGCCATTTTGATATCTCCTTGTTTGTTGATGTGGATATTGTACTATATTTTGCGGCGGACCGCAAGGGGGTGAATTGCAATTTTTGCGATTCGCACATTAACCGATCATTCCGCCGTTGACGGAGATGATCTGGCCAGTGACGTACGCGGACTCGTCGCCGGCGAGCCATGCGACGGCCTTTGCGATGTCCTCGACCGTGCCGAAGCGCTTGAGCGGGATCGTCTCCATGTACGCCTTCTTGACGTCCTCGGGCAGGACGTCCGTCATCTTCGACTGGATGAATCCGGGCGCGACCGCGTTGCAGCGGACGTTCCGCGAGCCGAGCTCCTTCGCCGTCGTCTTGGTGAGCGCGATGACGCCGCCCTTGGACGCGGTGTAGTTCGCCTGTCCGGCGTTGCCCATGATGCCGACGACGGAGGCGATGTTGATGATCGACCCGCCCAGCTGTGTGCCGTCCGCAGCCTTGTTCTTCATCATCGGGCGCGCCACGGCGCGCGTGAAGAGGAACGTGCCCTTCAGGTTGACGTCCAGGACGGCGTCCCAGTCCTCGTCGCTCATGCGCATGAGCAGCCCGTCCTTCGTGATTCCGGCGTTGTTGACCATGATGTCGATCCTGCCGAAGTCCGCAAGCACGGCCTTCACGCATGCGTCGACCTCGGCGGACACCGCGACGTTCACTCCGTAGCCCTTCGCCTCCACGCCGAGGGCCTTGAGCGCCGCGACGGTCTCGTCGCACCATTCGGCCTTGAGGTCGCAAATAGCAACGTTCGCGCCGTTCGAGGCGAGCTTCTTCGCGATAGCCGCGCCAATACCACGGGCCGCGCCCGTCACAACAGCGACTTTTCCTTCCAGATTCTTCATTTTATCTCCTTTTTTGTTCGGATACGATTTGATATTATACCAAAATTTCATCCGATCCGCAAAGCCGGTCGAACGCGGAACTGGGTGCCTTGGCCCGGCTCAGCCGCCGGCGGACACGAGGCGGTGGCGCCGCCAGGCGCCGCGGTGCCAGCGAAGCCCCGTTCCGACACAGAGCACCGCGACGTAGACGATCATCGTAGCCCACAGGGCCGGCATCGTATTGTGAAACGCGGCGACGGCGAATACGAGCGGCAGCCACAGTCCGAAGGCGACGACGAGTATCCAGACCATGACGAAACGGGTGTCCCCCGCGCCCTTGAGCGCGCCAGAGAGGACGACGTCCGCCGCGTCGAATAGCTGCCAGGCCGCCATCAGGGCAAACAGGACGAACCCCGTCTCGTGGAACTCCCGCGCCGAGGCCGCGTCCTTCGGCGCGAACAGGTCGAGGATCGGATGGGCGAAGACGACTGCAAGAAGGGAAAGGACGGCGACGGTGACAAGTCCCAGCACGAGCGTCCGCCACCCGTCCGCCTTCGCCCTCACGGGGGCCCCACCGCCCTGGGCCTGTCCGACCAGCGTCGCCGCCCCCAGCGCAAAGCCCTCCATGGGCGCGATGAGCAGGTAGTTGACCGAGAATGCGGCATTTGAGACTGCGAGGGCAACGTCGCCGACGCGTCCCGTGACGAAGACGAAGACTGTGAAGGAGAGGATGTTCAGAACCGAGTACGCGCCCGACGGGATCCCGTACCGGAGTATGCCACCGGCCATCTTCGCGACCTCGCGCCCTCCCGGCCCGGCCCCGGGGCGGACGCACAGTGCGAGTACGGCCCACTGGAAGGCTGTCGCCGCGACGGTGGCGTATGCCGCGCCCGCGATGCCGAGCGCGGGAACGAACCGCCAGCCGAAGATGAGGAGTGCGTCAAGGAAGACGTTGAGTAGGTTCCCCGCGACGTTGACGAGGAAGACAAGCCGCGTCTGGCCAATCCCCGTGAAGTACGAGGCCGCCGCCATCTGTCCGAACATCGCCACCCCGCCCGCAGTCAGGATGCGGTAGTAGGAGAGTTCGCGCGAGAGCACCTCGGGGTTCGCCGTGGTCGACGGGAAGACAAGTCCGCCCAGCGGGAGCGCAAGAAGGATGACCGCGCCGGACGCGAGCGCGAGGAGCGTCCCCGCACGGTAGGCGGCGGCGACTCCGTCCGGATCCTTCGCACCGTGGTGCTGCGCGACGAAGGTACCCGAGTAGGCGACGATGCCCTGGAAGAAGCCCAGCAGCAGCAGCGCCAGCATCGACGCGGGGAGCGCCGCCTCGAGGCTCTCCATCGACTCCCTGGCGAGGAAGGCGCGGTCGACGAACTGCATGACCGCGTTGTTGACCATGCCGAGGGCGAGCGGCCAGACGAGCCGCGCGATCGCAAGGTATCCGGTCCCCTTCCGCCTCGACTCGGCCGTCGCGCCCATGGCGTCAGACGTCCTCCTCGTCGATGGCGGAGAGGATGTTCTCAGCCGTCATGAACTCCCCGCGCCGGCGCATGTCAAGGATGCGGGAGATGAGGGCAGACTCGAAATCCGTCAGCTTCACGCCGTCCTTGCGGTCCTTGAGTATCCGCATCAACTCGTTTGCCGTCACCTTATCCTTGACCTCGCTTTTGGGGATGAAGAGTGACGTCACGGCCATGACGGTGCGCGTCAGCGGGAAAAGCATCCGGGATGCGACGCGGAACGACGGCGCGAGGGCGAGCGAGCGACGGAGCGGACGCGTGGAGCAGAAGAGCTTCGGCAGGAATTCGCTCACATAGAGGACGACGAAGGCCGAGGCCACCGTCCAGAGGCTCCGTCCGAGCGCGCTCCCCTCGCAGAGGCGCGCGCCTAGAGCGGCGGCGGCGGACGAGAAGACGACGTGGGCGAGGTTGTTGCCGATGAGGAGCGAGGTGAGGGTCGTGTTCATGTCCCGGATCGCGGACTGCACGGCCTTCGCCGCCTCGCTCCCCTCCCTTGCGAGGTGGATGATGCGTCCGCGGCTGACGGACATGAACGCCGTCTCGGAGCCGGCGCAGAACGATGCCGCAGCAAGGGCGAGGATCGCCGCCGCGAAGAGGAGGAGCGAGACTATCATTCGTTGTCCTCCTCCGTCTTCTCGACGGCTTCGTCGGTCTCGGCAAGAAGCTCCTCGTCCGTATCCGCCTCTGGGTAGGCGAGAACCTCCAGCCGGACCTGCACGACGCGGCGCTTCTTCTTCTTGAGGACGGTCACGCGACATCCCTGCGCCTCGACCGTCTGCCCGACATGGGGGATGCGCTCCGCGTGGAATGCGACCCAGCCCGCCATGCGGTCCGAATCGTCCGCCTCCAGCTCCAGGTCTAGTTCGCGGTTTATCTCGTCGAGGGACGCCCTGCCGTCGATGACCCACGACCTGCGCGACTCCTTGACGATCGACGGCTCCTCGTCCCTCCCGCCGAAGACGGAGGGCCCAAGCACGATCTCCATTATGTCGTTGAGGGTGATTATGCCGGCCGTCCCGCCGTACTCGTCCGTGACGACGGCGAGGGAGCGCCCCGACTTGCGCAGGACGACAAGGAGGTCGTCGAGGGTCATCTGCTCGGGGACGAAAAGGGGATCCTCGACCTTCCCGGTCCTTGCATCGTACACGCCCTCGATGGCGTCCGGCGTCCGGCGGAAAACGGGTAGGAAACGGTGTCCGGAGGCGGGCGGTTTACGGGCGGCGGGCGGCTCCACCGTCGAGTCGATGCCGACGATGTCGACGCGCGGCGTCATCTCGTCGTTGGCGTGCGTCTCGGAGAGGCGCAGGACGCCCTCGATCATCTCCGCGTCGTCCGCGGAGAACTCCCCGCTCTCTGCGGCCGATTCGAGGACGGAGACGAGCTCCGCGTCCGAAAGCGCCCTCCTCTCCCTGACGAGCGACTCGGAGAATGCGCGGGCCGAGAAGCGGAAGGCGAGGTTGAACGGCGTGAGGAGCGCCCTCCAGAAGCGCATAAGCCTCGCGCACGGTGCGGCGAGGCGCTCGGCGTACCTGAGGGCGAGCCTCTTCGGGGTGATTTCGCCGAAGACGAGGAGGAACGCCGTCATCGCGGGGACTGCGGCGAAGCCGCCCCAGGACGGGAACGCCTCCACGAACAGTTCGTAGCCCAGCGTCGCGATTGCGAAGTTGACTATGTTGTTGCCGACGAGGAGGGTCGATAGGAGCATCGCCGAATCGCCGACGGCCTTTGCGATCAGCCTGTCCGCCTTCGGGTCGCGCGCCCTGATCCGCGCCCTCTGCGCGTCCGTAAGCGAGAAAAGAATCGTCTCCGCCCCCGAGAAGAAGGCGGAGAGGATGAACAGCACCGACAGTGTTAGCAGGGCGGCCGTCACGTCAGAAATGCTTCACGGCGGGAACGAACCCGCGCGCCTCCTCCGGCGTCATCCTGGCGAACGCCATCACGATCAGCCTGTCGCCGACAGCGCCCTTGTGCGCGGCCGCGCCGTTGAGGCAGCAGACGTGCGATCCGCGCCTGCCGCATATCGCGTACGTCTCGAAGCGGTTGCCGTTCTCGACGTCCGCGCAAAGGATCTTCTCGTAGGGGAGGATCCCGACCGCCTCCATGTCGTCCGGGTCGAGGCTGAGGGACCCCTCGTAGTCGAGGCAGGCCTCCGTCACCTTGATCCGGTGGAGCTTTGACTTGAGTATTTCGACTTCCATAGTGATGATGGCGGATGGAGGTCGGCGGAACAAGCGCCAACCCCCTTCCACCGCTAGCCAAGCTTCTCCTCGATCATCTTCTCCGTGACAAGCACCTTCTTCATCTTGGTGTTGCCCGGAGCGTCGTACATTACGTCCGTCATGAGCTTCTCCATCTCGGCCCTCAGTCCGCGCGCACCCGTCTTGCGGGCGAGCGCCTTCCTGGCGAGCCCGCGGAGCGCGCCGTCCTCGAACTCGAGGTCGACGCCGTCCATGGCCAGAAGCTTCTTGTACTGCCTTGTTAGCGCGTTCTTCGGCTCGGTGAGGACCTTGACGAGGTCGTCCTCGCTCAGCTCCTTCATCGTGGTGATGACGGGGAGGCGACCGGTGAACTCGGGGATGAGGCCGAACTTCACGAGGTCCTCGGGCCGCACGTCGGCGGAGAGGCTCTCGCCCTTCGCCCGCTGCCGCTCGGCGTCCTCCTCCCCGGCGCCGAAGCCGATGGAGTGGCGGCCGGTGCGCTCGGCCACGATCTTGTCGAGCCCGACGAACGCGCCGCCGCAGATGAACAGGATGTTGGAGGTGTCGACCTCGATGTACTCCTGGTCGGGGTGCTTCCTGCCGCCCTTCGGGGGGATGCGGCATATCGTGCCCTCGACGATCTTCAGGAGCGCCTGCTGTACGCCCTCGCCGGAGACGTCGCGGGTTATGGAGACGTTGTCCGTCTTCGACGCGATCTTGTCGATCTCGTCGACGTAGATGATGCCCCTCTTCGCAAGCTCGACGTCGCCGTTCGCGTTCTGGAGGAGGTAGCGCACGAGGTTCTCGACGTCCTCGCCGACGTATCCGGCCTGCGTGAGGACCGTCGCGTCGCCGATGGCGAACGGCACGCCCAGCACCTTCGCAAGCGTCCTCGCGAGGAGCGTCTTGCCCGTCCCGGTCGGACCCAGCAGCAGGATGTTCGACTTCTCGATCTCGACGTCGGCGAACTCGTCCGCTGCGCCCTTCGCCTTCGAACCCTTCCTGCCGGCGGCCTCAAGCCTGCGGTAGTGGTTGTGGACGGCGACGGAGAGGACCTTCTTCGTCTCGTCGTGCCCGATGACGTACTGGTCGAGGAACGCCTTGATCTCCCTGGGGGTCGGCGTCGGCGGGAGGGGCTTCGCCTTGGAGGCGCCCTTCTCCTGCCGCAGGTGCTCGTCGATCATCTCGTTCGCCCGCTTGACGCAGTCGACGCAGATGTTCGCGTCAACACCGGGGAGCATCGCGACCTCGCGCGACGAGCGGCCGCAGAACGAACAGATCATCTCCTTCATTTCTGCTCGACCGCCTTCTGTTCGACCACCTTGTCTATGAGCCCCCACTCCTTCGCCTCCTCGGCGGACATGAAGTGGTCGCGGTCGGTGTCCCTGACGACGTCCTCCATCTTCTTGCCGGAGTGCTTCGCGAGTATCTCGTTGAGCCTCTCCTTGAGGCGGAGTATCTCCTTCGCGGTGATCTCGATGTCGCTCGCCTTGCCCTCCGCGCCGCCCCACGGCTGGTGGATCATGATGCGCGCGTTGGGGAGCGAGAAGCGCTTGCCCTTGGTGCCCGCCGTCAGCAGGACGGCGCCCATGGACGCGGCCTGGCCGATGCAGTACGTCGCGATCGGACACGTCACGAACTGCATCGTGTCGTAGATCGCGAGCCCCGCCGTGACGGATCCGCCCGGGGAGTTCACGTAGACGTTGATCTGCTTCTTGGGATCCTGCGACTGCAGGAAGAGAAGCTGCGCGACGACGGCGTTCGCCATCTCGTCGTTCACCTCGCCGGAGATGAACACGATCCGGTCGAGGAGGAGGCGCGAGTAGATGTCGTACGTCCGCTCGCCCTTGCCGGTCTGCTCGACCACATAGGGTATCATGTAGTTCCTCGTCATGGCGTCACTTCGCATTTGCCAGGATCAGGTCGATGACCTTGCGGCCCTTCTCCTCGTCCTTGACCTCGAGCTTCTCCTCTTTCGCGATGGCGTCGATGAGGTACCAGAGGCGGACCTGCTTCTCGGCCGATGTCTCCGCGTCCTTCATGATCTTGTCGCGGTTCTTCTCGAAGTAATCGGCGCTGATGCCCGAGTACTGCGCGCGCTCGGCGAACTGCTGGAGGTAGCCGTCCGTCGCGCGGCGGACCTGCGTGCCGGGGACGTCGAAGTCCGCCTTCTTGAGGAGGAGCTCCACGGCCTCGTCCTCGCGGCGGCGCGCCTCCTCGTCGTCGGCGTGCTTCTGCATCTGCGTGCGGACCGTCTCGGTGAACTTCTCGAGCGACTCGGCCTTCGCCTTCTCGACGAACTCGGCGTCGGTCGGGAGGATCCTGCGGCGAAGCGCCTTCAACGTCACCTTGTAGACCGCCTTAGCGCCCTTCAGGCCCTCCGGGGCGGTCTCCTTGTCGAACTTGGCCTCGACGCCCTCCTTGGTCTCGCCGATCTTCATGCCCTTGACGGCGTCGAGAATCTCGGGAAGGAAGCGGCCCTCCTCGACCTGCGTCCAGAAGCCCACGCCGCTCGCGACGATCTTCGCCTCGGGGTTGATCTCGGCGATCGGCTTGCCGTCGACCGTCCCTTCGTAGTCGATCTGGACGAAGTCGCCGTCCTGGACCGCCGCGTCGCCCTTCTCCTCCTCGTACCTGGCATACGCCTCGCGCAGACGGCGCATCTGCTCGTCGAGGGCCTCCTGCTTGACGGTCACGTCCCTCTTCTCGATCTTGAGCCCCTTGTAGGAGGGGAGCTTGAACACGGGCTTCACCTCGACGACGGCCGTGAAGGAGCCGCCCTCCGCGTCGCACTTGATGTCCTTGACCTCGGCGATGGCGACCTGGTCGAGCTTCTCGGCCTTGATCGCGTTCTCGATGTTCTTCTGGAACGCCATGCGCTCCGTCTCCTGCTTCAACCCCTGGGCGAACTCCTTGCGGATGAGCTCAATCGGAACCTTCCCGGGACGGAAGCCGGGCAGCCTCGCCTCGCGGACGAACGCCTTCTCGACGTCCTTCACAATCGCCTTCGCCTCGTCGGCGTCGAGTGTGACGTTCAACTCAACCTGGCACTTGTCCAGCTTCTTAGATGCGGTCTTCATGCTGTTGTTTTCTCCTTCTGTAAATCAAATGAATGTATATTTTATCATATTTTTGGGCGTTCATGGGGGTAAAAGTGTAATTTTCTTGACTTTTACACCCGCCGCCAAGTGCAGCCCGAGGCGCTGGAGGCGAGCGCCGCCTCTACGCAGCGCATTGTCCGCACCCCCTCCCTCGCCCCAGGGAAGTCGTGCGCCCCGCGGTCCCTCACCGCCGCGCAGAACTCGTCGTATATGTTCGCAAACGCCTCGATGAACCCCTCGTGGTGCCCCGCCGGGATCCTTGAGGCCCTGCTCGCCCCGTCGGACGCCTCGGCCATGTACGGGGCCCTGCGCTTGTATATCCGCTCCGGCTCGAATGGCGATTTCACCGAAAGGTAGTTCGGCGACTCCTGGTTCCAGAAAAGCGACGCCTTGTCGCCGTAGACGCGCAGCCTCACGCCGTTCTCCTCGCCGGTCGCGACCTTACTTACCGACATCGCCGCCTTCGGGACGCTCCCTTCGCGACCTTGCGCCGGACCGAGCCTCATCAGTATCGAAGCATCGTCGTCCAGCCTGTTCCCGGGCGCGTAGGAAGAAAGATCCGCCAGCAGCTCCTCTATCTCCAGCCCCGTCACGTACTCTACAAGGTGGAACCCGTGCACCCCGATGTCCGCGACCACGCAGCTCCTGCCGGACCTCTCAGGGTCCATCTTCCAGGCGTTTCGCCTGTCGAGCGGCTTTGTGAAGTCAATCTTGCGGAAGGACCCCTGCAGATACTCCAGCACCACCTTGTCCACCCTCCCGAGCTCCCCCTTCGCCACCAGGTCCCGCGCCAGCTTGACCATCGGATAGCCGGAATAGGTGAAGGGAATCCCCAGTACGCGTCCTCGCGACCGCGCCAGCGCGTCAAGCTCCTCCGCCTCGGCAAGCGTCATCGAAAGCGGCTTCTCGCACATGACGTCCAGATCCGCCTCCAACGCCGCCTTCGCTATCTCGTAGTGGGAGTCGTTCGGGGTGCAGACGGACACGAAGTCGACCTTCCCCCTGACGCGGTCGATGAGCGCGCGCCAGTCGTCCGAATGGGAGTAGCATCCGTCCACGAGGTCCGCAAGGTCGTCCATCCTCACCGCCATGCGGTGGATCGGCCCTATGAACGAGCCCTTCCCGCCCCCCACCATCGCGTATTTCAGCCTCTTCTCCTGCATATCCCCCTCCTTGGACCCGACTTCCAACTCCTAACTCTCAACTCTTAACTAAAACTACATTCTTCCGCTTAGTGCGTCGATGAGATCGCAAAGGCGCTTGTAGGCGACCGCAAGGTCGTCGTTCGTCACCTTGTACATGTACTCGCCCGCCCTCGCGATCTCGCCTTCGGCGTTCACGAGGCGCTTTTCTATTACGGACTGCGCATCCGTCCCGCGCCCCTCCAGCCTGCGGCGGAGCTCCTCCATGGACGGCGGCAGGATGAATATGTCGACATAGCCGATTTTCATCGGATCGGTGTTCGGAAGCGAGCGGACGTATTCACGCACCTTCGCGGCACCCTGCACGTCGATGTCGAGGATCATGGAGTTGCCCTCGGCGAGGACCTCCTCGATGGGGGCCTTGAGCGTCCCGTAGTAGTTGTCGTGCACCTTCGCATACTCAATGAAGGCGTTTTCGCCTATCAATGTCTCGAAGCGGTCCCTGGCGAGGAAGTGGTAGTCTATCCCGTCCTCCTCATCCCCGCGCGGATCGCGTGTGGTGCAGCTGATGGAGTACACGATGTCGTGGTACTCCTGCAGGAGCATGTCGATGAGCGTTGACTTGCCGCACCCCGAAGGGGCGGAAACGACTATGAACAATGGCTTTGTCTTCACGCGCAAGATTATACCATATCGCAACTGTATCTGGCTACGGTAAGTTTATCGAGAATGCGCGACAGGGTGCGACGACGCCGTGTCCAATGCCGTATCGCAACTGTATCTGGCTACGGTAAGTTTACCGAGAATGCGCGACAGAATCCGGCCGCGCCGCGTCAGACATATCGATAGCCGATGCCGTGAACAGTCATGAGCGCCGCCGGGTCGCCGCCGGCTGCCGCCACCTTCCTGCGCAGGTTGGCGATGTGCTGGTCGAGCGTGCGCGTCGTCCCCATGTACTCCACGCCCCATACGTCGTTGAGCAGCGCATTGCGCGTAAGCACCGCGTTTCGATGCGAGGCGAAAAGGCGCACGAGCTTCATCTCCATCTCCGTGAGCTGCTCGTCGCCTCCCGGTCCCTTCAGCCGATAGTCGCGCGTCGAGACCGTCGCCCCCGCGAACGGGAGCGTCCCCCCGGCGTCCACCACCGCCGGCTCCGACCGGCGTATGGCCGCCGCTATGCGCGCGAGAAGCTCGCGGACGCCGAACGGCTTCGTCACATAGTCGTCCGCACCCAGCTCCAGTCCCACGACCTTGTCGATCTCCTCGCCTTTGGCGGACAGCATCAGCACGGCGACTCGGCTGCCTGATGCGCGCACTTCGCGGCAGACGTCGTATCCGCTACGCCCCGGCATCATCACGTCGAGGAGCAGCAGGTCGAACGGAACCTCCGCCCCCTTCCAGGCGGACAGCGCCCGCTCCCCGTCCGCAACCGCCGTCACAGCGTATCCCTCGCCCGTGAGCAGGTCCTTCAACGCGGCGCGGATGTCCGCGTCGTCCTCCGCTACCAGAACGTTTTTCATTCCTCGCCTCCGAAATCAATTATGAACTCAGACCCGCCGCCATCGCGCGGAGCGTACCCGAGCTCCCCGCCCATCCCGCGCGCAAGGCCGCGCGCAATGGCGAGCCCGAGCCCGCTTCCCGACGACGCCGCGGCAAGCGAGTCGTCGCATCGGTAGAACCGCTCGAATATCCTCTCGCGGTCGCGCGGCGCAACGCCGTCGCCCCTGTCGGCGACGACCAGCCGACCGCCCGCTTCGACCTTCACGTCGAGCGCCTTCCCGCCGGCCGCGTATTTCACCGCGTTGTCCATGAGGTTCACCACCACCTGGCTGAGAGCATCGCCGTCGACGCGGCGCACGACCGCCTTCCCCGGCAGTTCGATCGAAAGCTTCATGTCCGCCGCCTCCACGCGCGAACGCAGGCTCTCCGCCGCATCCCGCGCCACCGTCCGCAGATCGGTTTCAGCCATCTCGAACCTGCGCCGCCTCTGCTCGAGCCGTCCGAAGTCAAGCACGTTGTTGACGAGCCGCGTGAGCCGTCCGCACTCCCTCACTATGACGCCTAGGTAGCGCCTGCGCTCCCCGTCGTCCGCAACGCGGCCTTCGGACAGCATCTCCGCATAGAGGCGGATTGAGGTGAGCGGCGTCTTCAGCTCGTGCGAGACGTTGGATACGAACGACGTCTTCCGCTCCGAGTCCATCCTCTCGCGCCCCGCCTCGCGGACGAGCAGCCACCCGCCCGCAACGAGAAGCAGAATCGACACTGCGGCGATGGATACCGCGAAGAACACGGCGTGGGAGTCGGCCGGCGAGGGGACGACGCGCCAGACGGCGATCTCGGCGTGCGGAAGTTCGGGTGCGAGCGAGACGGTTGCTTCGGGCGGACGCCCCGCAGGAACGGACGCTGTCGTGAAATCCACCTTGGAGGAGCCGCTCCTCACCGCAAGGACGAGTCCGGGCGGAGCGGATTCGGACAGTATCGACGGGAACTGCGCGAGAAACGCGACCGTCTCCAGCTCCACGCCCGCGACCGTCCCGTCCGCCATCCACCGCCAGCCTATGAACGAAAGGCGCTCGCCCTCGTACCAGGCACGCCACATGACGGACGGCGTCTCGTCTGCAAACCAGGAACTCGCCGCCTTCCCGCGCTGCACCCTGGGCGTCGGCGCGTCCCCGAAGCCCTCCTCGAAAAGCGTCACGTATCGTGCCAGGAACCTGCGCTCCTCATGGGTCGCGCCCTTCTCCCGCGGGAACAACACCCCGTCGCGTTTCCGCCAGAGGAAGGCGTTCCTGATCCACACGTTGCCGTCCGACAGCGCGGCGAGGTCCGAGGTCGACGGACCCTGCGCGAGCGACGCCAGCGCAGTTTCGGCGCAGTCCTTCGCCGTCTTCACGGCAGCCTTGAGTTTCGCCGCCGCGGACGCCTCGACCGCAGCCTTGTCCGCATCGGCGACGAGCGTGTTCATCCGCGCCGACTCCGACTTGACAAACGCCGTCGCCGCCCACGCGAGGATGATCGCGGGGACGACGAGGCATATTGCCGCTGTTGCTGTCGGCGGATTGATTTTCATCCCGTCATTTCGACTTGTAGACGTCCTCGTGGGCATTCTGCTGGTTGAAGAGCTGGAAGGAGCTGGTCTTCATCTTCTTCCTCCGGCTCCCGGAATAGTTCCCTCTCTGGAGGTTGATGCTGTTGGACCTCTGGTACTCTGCCTCGCGCACAAGGCCCTCGTCGGGGCCTATGTCCTCAAACGCACCTTCCACGACCGCCGTGTTGCGCGTTATCAGTTCCCCGGCGGCCTTGAACTCGCCCTTGTCGGCGAGTTTGAGCGCCTCCTCGAGGCGGAGGGCGTTCTCGTTGCGGACGCGCTCGCGCACGACGTCCTTGTTCACGCTCGCCTTGACGGCTGCGATGTCGGTCGAGTATGTAACGCTCCCCGTCCCGGTCGTCTGGCACTTCCTCTTGCTTGCAGGATCGACGTAGGTTGTCCACGCCGTGGCGACCTCGCGCGCGCCGCCCGCCTTCCCCGGCGCGGCGTCGCACTTCACGATGACGTACTTCTCCTGTCCGCCGTAGAGCTGGTTGAGATCGATCGAGACCGTGCCGTCCGCGATCCGTCCGTCGCGCCCAATGAGCGCCACAGGGACGAATCCCCCGCCGAAGCGCACCTTGAGCTGGACGCCAGTCGCGGCGATGGAGAGGACGTCCCCGAGCTCGTTCGCGAAGATGCGCGGCAGGTCGTCCGACTTCTCCACGAAATAGCTGTTGCCGTCCGACTTCTGCGCGAGGCGCGTCATCAGGTCCTCGTTGTAGTACGCCCCGAGGCCGACGGTGGAGACGGCGACGCCGTCCTTCATGAGAAGCGCACCGTAGCGTCCGAGCTCCTCTGCGGAAGACGGCCCCACGTTGGCCTGTCCGTCCGACAGGAGCAGCACGCGGCTGATCTCGCAGGTTGAGCGGAACTTCTTCAGCTCCGCAGCACCGGCGGCGACGCCGGCGAAGAGCGCCGTGCTGCCGCGCGGCTCGATGGCGCGTATCTTCGCGAGCAGCGCGGGCTTCTCGGTGACGTGCTGGGCGGGGATGATTGTTTCCGCCGTGTCGTCGTATACGACGACGCTCACGACGTCCCGCTCCTCCAGGCGGTTGATCGCCTCGCACGCGGCCTCGCGCGCCTTGACTATCTTGTCGCCGCCCATCGACCCCGAGCGGTCGAGGACGATGGCGAGATTCACAGAAGGACGGTTCCCCGCCGCGACCTTCTCCGCCGCTAGCGACACCTTGACATACGCCTCGCCCGGCTTGTCCGCCTCGCGGACGGCATAGTCCGGCTCGACGCGGCAGGAGACTCCCGCCGCGAAACCGGCGCATGCGACGCCAAGCGCCGCCGCGCACACAAACCGACTCAGAATAGACTGTTTCATCTTGCAACCTCCATTTTACAATTTTTCAGCGACCGATGCAACCGGACACTCTCCGATTGACGCTTCAGATTCTATCATTTCCCTCCCGCCGAGTTGTCAAGGAGTTGCAAAGAAATTGTAAAGAGTTGTAAAGACCATCAGCGACGCAGCGACTCCCCGCAGGGACTGTCCCCCTCCCTTTCAGGGACAGTCCCCCTCCGCTACGGGGACAGTCCCCATCCACTTCAGGGACAGTCCACCACATAAAAGGGGACAGTCCCGTGGGATAGAAGTGCGGCGATGGGCGAAGGAGCGGGTGATTTGACGTGGGAATGACGGTTTGGCGGAGTGTCGGGGCAAA
>CAMOCC010000030.1 GCA_946610035.1 uncultured Verrucomicrobiota bacterium | reverse complement strand
ACGACCATGTTCAGCATGCAGACCGAGAAGCCGCACACGAACGCGCCCAGGAGGTATACGCAGAACGGGACGATCATGCTCGTCTCGGTCCCTGGGACCTTGCCCGACAGGAACTGTATGCCCACGCCCACGAAGCCCGTCGCAATGCCGATCATCGCCGTCTTCTTGTAGCCGCACTTGGTAAGCATCTTCCCGGCGGGGATGCCCATGAAGAGGTACGCGAGGAAGTTCATCATGTTGCCCATCATGCCAAGCATGTTCGAGCCCTCGATGCCAGGCTGGTACTTCCAGACGTTGCCCATAGGCGCGGCGAGATTCGTCACGAACGAAATCATGCCGTAGATGAACATCATGGTTATGACGGCTACCCAGTTGGTGCCCTTCTCCTGCTGCGTACTCATGCTTTCTAAACTCCTTTCTGAGGTTTGATGAGTATTATATCGTAATCCCGTTGCGGAAGTCAATCGGTAAGTGGAGCGGAATTGCAGTATTCAACCATGGCGGTATTGACATTTTCCCCTCTGTAAACGACGAAAACCGCGCGAATACGCCCTCAAACGGACGTTTTCAGAAGAACCACTTGGCGCAGGCGAGCAGCCCCTGCTTCCAGGGGACGCGGTGCGAGACGCCGCTCTTGCCCTTGAAATCGGACACGTGCGCGACGTACCACTCGTAGTTGCGCACCAGCGCCTGCTTGTTCGAGTAGCGCGGCTTGAAGCCAAGGAGCCGCTCGGCCTTCTCGATGGAGACGAAGGAGTCTGTCGACGCCGTCTCGTACACCCACGGGTAGAGGGGCGAGAGGTGGAGCTTCTCCAGAATGCGGAGGATGAAGACGATCGGCTTCACGGGAAGGCCCTTTATCCTCTTGCCGTAGCCCGCCTTGTCCAGCACCGCCTGGTAGTCCTCCTTCATCGTCGTGAATTCCTTCGCGCCGATGTTGAACTCCGTCGCGACTACGTCCCTCGGATACGTCATGGCGTTCCAGATGGCGTGGTCGAGATCGTCCACGTCCATGAGCTGGTAGCGGTTCTCGCCGGACCCGATCATCGGGAAGCCGTGGCCCGTGTACGCCCAGTCGTAGAAGAGCGCGAAGACGCCCAGCCGCTCGGGCCCGATGAAGCTCTTCGGACGTATTATGCTCACGCAGTAGCCGTCCTTGATCGCCTCGCGGCAGATGTCCTCCGCCGCGATCTTCGCGCGCCCGTAGGGCCCGACGCCGACCATCGGGTCGGTCTCGTATATCGGATGCTTCCTGGGGACGCCGTACACCGCCGTCGAGGAGATGTGGATCATGCGGTCGAGCTTGAACTTGCGAGCCGCGTCGAGGACGTTGCGGCAGCCGTCGACCTCGGTCGTCCATATGTCCTCCTCGGAATAGAGCGGAAGCGCCGCCGCACAGTGCACGACTGCGTCGCACCCCTCCGTGACGCGCTCGACGGCGGCCACGTCCCGGACGTCGCCCTTTGTGAACTTGAGCCATGGCTCGGACCTCTCGGGATAGTCGAAGTCGGCTATGTCGAGAACACGAATCTCATCCACCCCCTGAGTCCTCAGGAAACGGATGAGATTGATGCCGAGGAAACCGGAGCCGCCGGTGACAAGGACCTTCATGCCTTCCCCCCTTCCCTCGCCCCGTGTCACTGGGCGGGGGCGGCGGGAGCGACCGGAGTCGCGTCGACGGGAACCGTCTCTGCGGCGGGCGCGCTCTCTGCGGGAACGTCGCCCGTGGCGCCGATGGAGGTGGATGTGGACGTCAGACGCGCGAGGACTAGCGTATTGGCAAGGAAGATCGCGCCGAGGATGGCCGTCGCCTTTATAAGGATGTTGCCAGCGTCCGCGCCGAGCGACGCCTCAAGGGCACCGCCGCCGAACGCGCCGCCAAGGCCGCCTTCCTTGGGCTTCTGCAGCATCACGATGAGGCCCAGCAGCAGGCACACCGCCACTTCCACGATATAAAGAAGAACTTTGAGGACTACCATCTCTTTTTACTCTCCGAGTTTGCGTTTGTTTCCGAATATTATATCACAAAGTGGCCGCTCTTGGCAAGTGAGCGGCGAGGGGATTTTACGGCGCGGCGGCGTGGTCTTCGCGTCAGTAGCCCATGCTCTGGATGGTGGTGGATGCGGTGCGGTTCTCCTTGGAGATCACCTTGTTGGCGACGCTGAAGGAGTTGTCCCTCTTGTTGACCAAAGACTGAATCTGAATAAGGTTCTGCTGGAGGTCGTTCGACTCGTTGTCGAGCACCATCTGCAAGTCCGACTGCTTGTAGTAGGCCACCTTGTACGAGACCTGCCCGTCGGACAGCTCCATCTGCGAGATGCCGTATTTCGCGAATATCTCGTTCGCCCGCTGGAGCTTGGACGTTGCTATGGAGCTTTTCTTGGACGTGTCGTTGTCCTTCGGATCCATCGATCCAAGCGCCTCGGAAAGCGTCGCAAGAGCCTCGGCGAGGCCGTTCACCTTCTCCTGCCGGGCGTCTATCACCGCCCGGTAGGCAGGGATGAGCGACTCGATGCCCTCAGCCTGCTGGAGCGAGGCGAGGGCCAGGGCGAGAGAGTGGTCCACCGGCTTCCCGTCGAACGAGTAGTGGCGAATCTGCGTCCCGTAGATGCGCTCGTTGTCCGTGGTGCTGAAACTCGTCTGTATCGGCATCGTGGACATGGTCTTACGCCCTTATGATCCCCTCGATGGTCTGGGACTCCTTGGAGATGATGGAGGAGAAGATCTCGAAGGTCTTCTGGATGACGGAGAGCTGCTGCGAGAAGAGGTCCTTGATCTGGTCGAGCTGGTCCTCGGTCATCTTCTGCTCCGCCTGCAGCTCGGTCGCATTCGCTCCGATGAGCTGCTGGAGGGAGTTGACGAGCTGCTGTCCGTACTGCCCCAGGCTGATGGAGATCGTCTGCCACATCTGCAGCTTGGTGATCGCCGTCTGGCCCTTGAGCTGGTCGGCGGCGCTCATTCCGCGCAGGTGCGCCGAGTTGAACCGCACCGCCGAGGCGTTCTTGAGGTCGGCAATGTCCCCCACCGTCAGCGTATTCGCCGCCTTCATGTCTGCGACATACTTGACCTGCTTGGCGGAGGCGATGTTGAACTGGGCCTCGGCCTTGTCCAGCTCGGCCTGCGTCGCGTCGCTGATCTTGCCGTCCGCCTCGAGCTCCATGTTCGCGTTGCTGCGGGCCGCCTTGTACTGCTCGGCGTACATGTCCACGTCCGCCTGAAGCGCCTTTGCGATTTCCGACTTGTTGGACTTAATGTCGGTGTACGCCTTCGTCTTCGCCTCGTAGTCATTTACCAGTTCGCCAAGCTGGCGGTTGACTTCGTCGCATTCCGCCTGGGCGGTCTGCTTCTTCGCGGACAGCGCACCCTTGGCGGTGGCCAGCTCCGACTTGGCGGTGTTCAGCTTTTCCGTAGCCAGCTGGACGTCCTGCTTGGCGGTCTGCAGCTCCTGCTGCTTGAGGGAGAGCTTGCCCCGCTCCAGGTCGAGGTCCTGCTGCGCCACCTGTTTCTGTTCGGGCGTGAGATTGGGGTCTTTGACCTTGGCCTCGAGCTCGTTGACGACATGCCGCTGGGCCTCCACCTCCTGGTTGACCGCGGCCTCGGTCGCCGTCTTCGCGTTCAGCTCCTGCTCCGCCTGGGTGACTTTCAACTGCGCCGCATCCACAGCCTGCTGCTCTTTCTCAACGGCGGCCTGGAGGTTCATCTTGTCCTTGTTCGCCGGCACGAACTGGTCCACCTTCGCCTTGGCGGCGTCCATCTCGGACTTGGCCGCCGCGACACTCTCGTTGTGCTTGGCGACGGCGGCGTCGTACTGCTCCATCGGCACGTCGCCGGCCTTGGAGGCGTTCTTGGAGGTGACGGTATCCAGCTGATGCTGGGCGGCCGCCGGATCGGACACGACGTCAGTCATCCGCTCCGCGTTGGAGAAGACGCCCTCGCCGGACTTCGCCTGCATCTGGGTCTGCGACGACATCTGCTTCATCGTGAGCCCCGAGACGACCGCCGTCGCGCCCACCTGAATGGCGCATACGACCGCGCCCGCGATCGCGCCGCACACCGCCGCCCGCCGCTGCACCTCGGCCTGCTGCTTGATGTTCATCTGGATGGCCTGGTTCTCGAGCTGGCGCACCTCGCGCATCGCGTTGCGCATCTTCTGGGACATCTCCTGCACGAGGTCAAGGAGCGCGTAGATGTCGAACATCACCTTGTTGCCGCGCATCTCCGTCATCGCATTGCCCAACTTCTGGGATAACGAGTCGAGCTCGCGCTCCAGCTCATCGCCGGAGACGGGCGCACCGTCTTCGATTTCATGGGCGACCGTGTTGCTCGCAACCTTCTTGCGAGCCTCCTCGAAGCGGAGCGCGGTCTCATCGGAGACGGACGCGTTGTCCTCCGTGCGACCGACGTTGCCGGACGCGGTCGTGGCGTCCACATTGCCGTAGGGGTTTGTCCCGAACTTGTCGTAGTTGGTGCTGATGCCGCTCATGGTTGTACTCCTTTCCTCTTTTGCCGCGCCTTCCACCCCGCACCCCGCTCTCAAGATCGCCGGACGAAAGACATTGGACTTTACTTTTTGTTTTTTGGATTCTCCATTCACCTAGGCCATCTGGCCAATCTGGTTTGCGATGGTCTTCTGCGCCTCAAGCTCGGAGTTGATGACGTCGAACATGTTCGAGAGCAGGTCGTTCATCTTCGCCACGATCTCCTCGAGCTCCTCCTGAGTCTCGTCCAGCATCTGCTGGATGAGCTGGAGCCACGCCTTCGCGTCCGTAACATCAGCCGATGTCGTCTGGCTGTCGTACTGGACGGATATGTTGTAGCCCTGGTAGCCAGTCTGCGCAAGTGTCGCGATGGTGCCGGCGATGAACATCATCTGCCCGAGCTTGGACATGTCGTTTACGAGCTTCAGCTGCTGCAGCGCGGTCGCAAGCGCCGAACCGCCGACGATGCCCGTCGCCAACTGCGCACCCATGATGATGACGCCCGACACGATCTGCGCCCACATTTTCGCCTCTTGCGTGTTCAGGTTGAAGGTCTGCTTCAAGCTCTTGGCGAGGGCGTCGTTGATCTTCTCCATGTCGCCCGTCTCGTTCAGGACCTGCGTGGTGACGGCTATGACAGCCGAGGTTATCGCCATCGCCATCTTTACCGCCGCCATGACGGATATCGTCGCGCCTGCGGCCGCGCCACCCGCAGCCGCACCTGCGGCCGCACCCGCAGCCGCGGCGCCTGCGGCGGCGCCACCCGCAGCCGCACCCGCAGCCGCGGCGCCACCCGCTCCCGCTCCGGCCGCGGCGCCGATTGCTGCGGCGCCGCCCGCAGCGGCCGCCGGGGCGGCCGCGCCGAGCGTGGCGACGGTGACGACAATCGCGATCGCGACTGCGATCGCCGCGCCTATCCAGCCGAGTATCTTGGCGATCTGTGCGGACTTCGCGGCCTTGTCCATCGCCGCCAAGTTCTTGGAGATCTTATTCTTCATCTCGGTGTGGCGCCTCTCGATCATGTCCTTTTCGGAGTCTATACGCCCCTGCTGGACCTTGGTGAGCTTGTCGTCCGTACGGAGCTGGAGGTACATGACCAATTTAAGGAGCACATCGTCAATCGCCTTGACGCCCTCTGGATCGGCGAGATCGGGGATGTCGTTGGGGCCGGTGGTGTCCGTCCTGCCCGCTCCCCGCACCTTCGACCCTCCGACCGTCAAGTTGTCTTTCTCGGCGAGGATGACCTTCATGGCCTCTTCGGCGATGGCGTTCAACACCTCGGACTTCTCGGCGAGCATCTTGGGATCGATCCCGCGGTAGCCGAACTCGCTGGCCGTCGCATTTGTAAGCTCATCGACTTTCATGTTGTACTCCTTTCTTCACTATGGGCGGACTTGAGGTCCGCACCTTACCTGAACGAAACAACAATCACTCACGCCGCTATCATCTTCTCAAGCTTCGCCGCCTTCACGGAGAACTTGCGCCCCTCTTCCGTCTTCACGTCGGCGTACATCTTCACCTGCTCTATCGCGTTCTGCGCATTGACCCTGTCCCCGAGCGCGAGGAAGCACTCCGCTGCGTAGAATGCGGCCTTGAAGTTCTCGATGTTCATGTTGCCGACGACGTTCGCGTAGGCGGCGAGCGCGTCCTTGAAGTGCTTCTGCGCCTGATGGACCGCGCCGAGGCCCATCCAGTACTTCTCGTTCAAGTGGTCGAACGCGACGAGGAACTTGAAGATCGTCTCGGCGTCGGCGTAGCGCCCTGTCGTGTAGAAGTTGTGCGCGACAGTATAGACGGCGTTCATCTCCTCGTCGGTGATGCCCTTCATCTCGCGGACTGTCGTAAGCCCCTGCTCGAGCATCCTCACAACGTCGGGGTCATTGGCAAGTTCATTGACCTTGTCGACCATCTTCTTGTTCTGTTCTTCGGCGTTCATGGTGTTTTCTCCTTTTAAGTTTAACTCTTAACTTTTAACTCTTAACTTACTATGCTACGCCTTTATCGGATTCTCCTCGGCGTTCTTCCTGTCGAACAGCTTGACATCCTGACTGTCCACAAAGGCGTTCTTGAAGTCGATCAGTATCTGCTCGACATCCTCCTTCTGGTCCTGGAGGCGCTGCATGAGCTGACGAAGCTCCTTCTGCCGGTCGCGCAGCTCCTGCATCTGCTTTTCGTCGAGCTTCATGTTCTTGATGATCGCGTTGTTCGTCTTGTGGAGGGTGTCGACGACCATCATCAGGCCCTGCGCGCCCTTCGGCATGGAGTTGAGCATCGCCTGAAGGCGCGGCTGGATGACCTTGCGAAGCTGCGCAATGCCGGAGGCCCCCTCGGTGACGGTCAGATTGGCGTCCTCCAGGAAGCCTAGCGAGGTGGTGCCAGACTCCGTCTTCTTGTTCGCGGAGTCGATGTTCACCGTGCCGGACGTTCCTGCGGCGTTGAGAACTGCTGATAGATTTACTGCGGACATGGCATTCCTCCTTTGCTTTTACACTCTGTTTACGAACGAACTTCCAGAAGGTTACAAACTTTTTTCAAAGCCTGAACGGCTGCATGAAGGTCGACAGCTTCCTCTGGCGTTCGGCCAGCGTCTCGTTGGTCCCGTAGTCGCCGGGGTCGCGCTTGACGCTCCGGTAGCGTTCGGTTTCGGCCTCGTATGGCGGATCGAGCGGAAAAACGTCGTTCAATGGCGGGAGCCCCCTGTTCCTCAGCTCTTCGTCGACGAGTTCCCGCTGGGCGTCGGAGAACTTCATCTTCCGCACCTGTTCGCGGGTGAGCCCCTGCGAGGCGAGGAAGCGGTCCGTCTCCTGTATCCGCAGCTCCGCCTGCTGGAGGAGCTCCTTCGACCGCTCCACCGTCCGGCGGATCGACGCGAGATAGTCCTTCATTTCGTCTTTGTTCATCTCAGGGTTCCTTACTTTAGGCCGCGGACGCGGCGTTTTTCCTCCTTACAGTTCAATGGAGTCCAGTTCCTCCTGCTCCTTCTGGGCGTCGTTCAGCTCCTTGACCCACTTCAGCACCTCCGCTACGGGCTCCGCGAGATCGGCAGGGATGAATTGCTCTACCTTCATCTTGGCGTAGAGGGCGCGCGCGAGCGGGACGTCCTCGACCAGCGGTATACCCTCCTCCATGGCCGTGCGGCGTATGAGCGCCGCTATGTTCCCGGCACCCTTCACCGTCACCTTCGGAAGCGGCGCATCCTCCTTGCGGAACCGGAGCCCCACCGCGAGCCGCGTCGGGTTGGTCACTACGACGTCCGACTCCTTCGTCGCCTTCACGGGGTCGGGCCCGTTCAATATCTCGTCGCGGAACTGCCTCTGCGCCTGCTTGACCTCCTGGGACCCCTCCATCTCCTTGTACTCGCGCTTGACCTCGTCCTTCGTCATCATCATCTGCTTTGTGAAGTTCTTCTGCTGGAAGATACGGTCCACTATTGCAATCACGATGTATCCGAAGGCCGTGTAGGCGGCGAGGCGAGAGAGTATCACCTTCAGTATCGGCATCATGTCGTCCACCGTCCCGTAGCAGAGCGGCAGCAGCTCCTGGTATGACGCCATGATGAGCTTGTAGATCAGGAACCCGAGAAACGTCACCTTCAGGCAGTTCTTGAAGAATTCAAAGAGGTTCTTCATTGCGAAGATGCGCTTGAAGCCCTCCGCCGGATTTAGCTTCGAAAGGTTCGGCTTCAGGGGCTCGCCGGTGAAGCGGAAGCCTATCTGCACCATGTTCGCGATTATGCCGATCAGCGCCGCCACCAGGACGAACAGGAAGGAATACTTGCATACGATCCAAGTGGTGAGGCCTCCCGCCTCGCGGATCGCGTCGCGGGTGGACAGTCCGTAGGACCTGCCGATATAGGCGAAAAGCTGCTCGATCTCCTCGATGAACATGGTGCACATGGCGCCCACGAGGTACATGAGAACGACAAGAAGCGCCGTCGAGACGATGTCCTTCGACGTGCACACCTGACCCTTCTGCCGCGCGTCCCGAAGCTTCTTCGGGGTCGGCATCTCGGTCTTCTCGCCTCCTTCAGCCACCGAGAACCTCCATGACGGGCTTGATTATCGGACCCATGTCGGTGTACATGAGCATGTCCATTATGAAAGGAAGGTATATCACGAGCATCGCTATGCCCAGGGCCGACTTTATGGGCATCGAGAGGAAGAATACGTTGAGCTGCGGCGCTGTGCGGTTCACGAAGCCGAGTCCGATGGTCGCAAGGAACATGAGTATGATGACCGGCGCGGATATGACGAAAGTCGCCGCGATCATGGAGTCGAGCGTCCCCAGCATGCGCGTCGGCGCGGCGGATGCGAAGTCGGGGCCCGTCGCGAAGATCGGCATGAACCGCCAGCTCGTGTAGACGGCCCCGAGGAACACGAGCACGGCCCCGCTTACGTAGAAGACGGTCGATACGATCTGCGTGAAGAATATGCCCGTCGTCGAGACCTGTGCACCCGAAAGCGGAGAGTAGACCTCGCCCATCGTCGCGCCGCGCTGGTTGTCGATGAAGTTGCCGACGTTCTCCGCTATCCAGAACGGAACCGCCGCGAAAAAGCCTATGAGGAGACCGACTATCACCTCCTTCAGGACAACCGGGACGAGGAACGGGAGAGTCAAAGCCTCGTAAGGCGGCATCTGGCTGAGCGTCATCGGGACGGCGAGCGCGGCGAAGGAAAGTGCCGCGGCCCTGCGGGCGAGGCCCGTTATCATGGAGCTGGACATCGCCGGCAGGAGCTCCATCGCTACGCCGATGCGTATCGCCGTCAGCGCGAAGGCGACGACCAGTCGGTGGAAGTCCGCATACTCGGTGAGCGGCGTCATCCCTCCGCCCCCTCTATCCATACTATGGCAGGTCCATGGAAATCGAACCTGAGACACTTCGGACGACGCGGCAGGAAGACGTCCCTGAGGCGCAGCCTCGGACAGAACCCCGTCGGACGCGGACCCGTCCATGCGACTACGGACTCCGGCTTCACCCCGAGAGTCTCACCCTCCTTCACAACGACCTTCACCACACGGCTTTTAGTCGCCATAAGCGCCCACCCGATCTCCAACTCCGTCATGCACGTCGCATTTTTCCACGAAAACGGTATCAATTTGACGAGTTTAGACCCTTTTCGTGCAGATAACGGCGCAAGAAGCAACTTGTCAGTCACAACGGAAACAGCCTCGCCCAGGTCGAGTCTGGTGAGGAACGGACGCGACGCCGCCGAACACCACATGCGTCCGGTCGTCTCCAGAAATGAAAGCCGCTGGCGGTCGGGACTGAATGTACGGCTCCACCAGCCACCCGGCGCGCGGTACCCCTTCGCCGGGGCGAAGGCGCCAAGCACCGCCGCAGGCTGTCCCATGGCGACGAGCCAGCGGCCTGACTCCACGGACGCAACGCCGTTCTCGATTGCAGCTTCCATGTGCGGCGATTCACCCCTCCGCAATGGCCGCAGGCAAGAGCGGCGGCGTCAACGAGAACGCCTGCTGAAACAACTTTCCGAGATTGTCGTTTCTGTCGAGATCGCGCTCTATCTCGTCTGTTACGGACGAAACTTCGCCGAACTTCGACTCGGTGACGCTCAGGCCCTCCGGCTTGCGCACCAGCTCTGCCGCCTCGCCGACGTTTGCACAGCCGACATTCGGTGACACTGGGATCGACCCGCCCAAAGATATGTTTGTGTTGATATTCATGACACCCGGTATACGCATACACCAAGAAAAGGTTACATCATTCGTCGAAATTCAACGCATCCGTCGTTTCAATCGACATTAAGGAGTTCCCGGAGACGCTTCTTCGCCCTGTGGATGCGAACCTTGACGACAGTCTCCGTCGAGTTCACCTGACGCGCGATCTCCCTGATCGACAGTCCCGACATCTGGAACAGGAGGAAGGACTCGCGCAGAAGCGGCGGCACCTCGGCGAGCGCCTTGGCAAGCCGTCGGCGCAGGATTCGACGCTCCTCGTCCTCCTCCATCTGCATCGGCACGGTGGCGAACGGCGCATCGCGTCCGTTCCCGACGTCCGCATCCGTTATCTCCTCCTGAAGCGTCTCGCGGGACGACTTGCGCGCCATGTCCTTGCGAATGTTCCGCGCAATGGTGTATATGTAGCCGCTTACCTGGGCGGCGTCCTCCATCAGCTCGTCACGACGCCTCCAGACCCGCAGGAACGTCTCCTGGACTATGTCGCACGCCGTGTGGTACGTCGAGCCGGACGCAACGAGGTAGTTCGTCAACCCGGGTGCAATTGCCTTGTAGTGCTCCGCAATGGTCATTGATTTCACCTCGTGATGATTGGGAAGTCCCTGAATATGCTTTGGGTGTAGAGGAGGAGCTCCCCGCCCATCCAGCTCGCGCAAAGCATTATGGTTATGGAAATCGCTATCAGCTTGACCGCGAAACCGAGCGTCTGCTCCTGTATCTGGGTGAGCGCCTGGAGGAGCGAGACGATAAGGCCCAGGACCGTCGCCACGATGATAGGTATGAGCGACAGCTTGAGCATCAGTATTAGGCACTTCTGCGCATAGTCTAGTATCAATGCCTGTCCCATCTTCCCCTTCACGCCTCCTTTCTGCACTCTTCCATCGTCCTGCCTACCTTATATAGCTCTGCACCAACCCCTGGATGAGCAGCGTCCAGCCGTTGACCATCACGAACAGCAGCAACTTGAACGGCAGCGAGATCGTGACCGGCGAGACCATCATCATGCCCATCGCAAGGAGGATGTTCGATATTATGATGTCGATCGCTATGAACGGCAGGTAGACGAGGAAGCCTATCTGGAACGCCCGCGTCAGTTCGCTCACGCAGAACGCCGGAATGAGGACGAAGTAGCTGCGCTCGTCGACCTCCGCCGGCTGGAGTTCGCCCCTCTCGTCCTCCTTCGCCCAGAGCTTCTCGGCCGTGCGGACGAAGAACGCCTTCTGCTTGACGTCCGTCTGCTGTTCGAGGAAGAGGCGGAACGGCTCGGACGCCTTGACCGCAAGATCCGTCCGGTACAGGACCTCCGGCTTCTCGTCCTTCATCCCCTCCTTCAACGTGTCCCATCCCTCGTGGACCATCGGCGCCATTATGTAGAACGTGAGAATCAGGGCAAGCGCGTTCACGACCATGTTCGGCGGGATGGACTGGATGCCGAGCGCGTTCCTGATGAGCGAAATGACGACGACGATCTTGAGGTAGCTCGTCGCTATCATCGCCAGGAACGGCAGAAGCGAAAGCCCGACCAGGAGGACGATCAATGCAAATGGGTCAGTTTGAAACATTCAACTCCTCCTATCTTCGATATTTCCCCGTCGGCTATGGTGCGTCCGCCGCGCATGAGGACGAGCGCGCCTGGCGGCGGGACCGCCGGGAGCCTGCCGTCCGCGAACTCCGCGAACGATATGTCAGTCCTCTGCGCCGCGCAGATGTGCACGAGCGAATCGCCGAAGACGTCGGTCTTCCACTCCGCCATCGCCCTGTATTCGGGAATGAGCGGAATGACGTCCCCCTCGGCGAGCGCGTCGACGTCGGCGTCGGGGATTTCCACCGCCGCATAGTGCGCAATGCACTTGCGCGTCATCGACCGTATCGCCTCGTGCGTCGGGTCGAGGTGCGCAATGTCGCCGAAGATGTTGCGCAGCTCGGGCGAAAGGTCGATGGAGAAGACCTGTCCAGATTCAAGCCTGAAGGCCATGCGCCCCGCCGCGTCCGCCGGCGCCTTCGCGACGCCGGACACGCTGAACTGACGCCTAACGACATCCTCCATGAGCTGGAACAACGCGCTCCCCTCGCGCTCCACAAGCGCAAGGACGAGATTGGGGTCGAGTTCCGAAAGCCGCCCCCACAGCAAATGGAGGTCGCCAAGCCTGGGCGAGTCTGCGAGCCCCAGGACGTGCCTTTCATCGTCAAGGCTGACGTTGAGGAAGAGCTGCCCCTCTGGAGCCGGCGCAATGGTCAGGGCGTCCTCCGCGCCGCCGAAGCTGACGGGCATCCGCCACGCCGGGGACGCAAGCACCGTCTCGGCGTTCGCCCTCGACCATCCGGGCCACTTCGCGATCAGCTCGTTCGGTTGCGCCATCAAGACTCCTCCTTGTCCCTGATGCGTGCACCGACGGCGGAGCCACGCAGGTTCACGCGATTCACCGCAACGACGAAATTGAAGTTCCCGACACGCTCGGCGAGATGCTGGACAAGTCCCGCCTGATTCTCGGAGATAAGCGTCGCGATGCGCTCGACTGTGGGTATGAATTCTATCTTCACCTCGGCGCCGCTGACGGATATCTTGAGTTCGGACTCTGCGAGGACGTCCGGCTTGAGCCGCACAAGGACCTCCCCTTCGCCCGCCTTGAGCCCGGGCGTGACGTGCATGGTGTCCGCCACCGCCGTCGCCGCCTCGACGAGGATCTCTGCGGCAGTCGCCGCCTCGACCTTTGCAAGTACGACAGGCGACAATGACGCAACACCCGCCGCCTCGACAACAGGTTCCACCGTCGGCGCAGGCGCGGCTACCGCAACAGGGACGGCAACCGAGGCAATGTCGGCTTCATCCGGCTTGCCGTCTGCAACGGCGTCATCCGGCATGATTGCGGACTTCGCACCGGCAACATGCTTCGACTCCTCGGCGGAAATGGGCTTCGCCTCGACAACTACCGACTTCGTCTCGACGACTACCGGCTTGGCTGTTTCCGCCACGACCGGTACATGCTCTTCGACGGCTGCCGGCTTCACCTCGACAACAACCTGATTTGTAGCTTCTGCAACGACCGGCTTTGGCGTCTCGACGGCGACAGGCGCGGACACCTCGGCGACGACAGGCTTTGGCGTCTCGACGGCGACAGGCGCGGACACCTCGGCAACGACAGGCTTTCCATCTGGAATGACGGGGCCCGTTTCGACCATCACGGGCTTCATCTCTACAACGACAGGCTTCGCCGGTTCGGCAACGACGGGCTTGGCTGTCTCCGCCACGACCGGCACAGGCGCTTCGGCGACTTCCGGCTTCACCCCGGGGACGACTTGCTTCACCGGTTCGGCAACGACGGGCTTGGCTGTTTCCGCCACGACCGGCACAGGCGTTTCGGCGACTTCCGGCTTCACCCCGTGGACGACTGGCTTCGCCGGTTCGGCAACGACGGGCTTGGATGTCTCCGCCACGACCGGTGCAGGCGTCTCGGCGACTTCCGGCTTCACCACGGGGACCACTGGCTTCGCCGGTTCGGCAACGACGGGCTTGGCTGTCTCCGCCACGACCGGCGCAGGCGTTTCGGCTACTTCCGGCTTCACCCCGGGGACTTCCGGCTTCGCCGGTTCGGCAACGACGGGCTTGGCTGTCTCCGCCACGACCGGCGCAGGCGTTTCGGCTACTTCCGGCTTCACCCCGGGGACTTCCGGCTTCGCCGGTTCGGCAACGACGGGCTTGGCTGTCTCCGCCACGACCGGCGCAGGCGTTTCGGCTACTTCCGGCTTCACCCCGGGGACGACTGGCTTCACCGGTTCGACAACGACGGGCTTGGCTGTCTCCGCCACGACCGGTGCAGGCGTCTCGGCTACTTCCGGCTTCACCTCGGGGACGACTGGCTTCGCCGATTCGGCAACGACGGGCTTGGCTGTCTCCGCCACGACCGGCGCAGGCGTTTCAGATACTTCCGGCTTCACCCCGGGGACGACTGGCTTCGCCGGTTCGGCAACGACGGGCTTGGCTGTCTCCGCCATGACCGGCACAGGCGTCTCAGATACTTCCGGCTTCACCCCGGGGACGACTGGCTTCGCCGGTTCGGCAACGACGGGCTTGGCTGTCTCCGCCATGACCGGCACAGGCGTCTCAGATACTTCCGGCTTCACCCCGGGGACGACTGGCTTCGCCGGTTCGGCAACGACGGGCTTGGCTGTCCCCGCAACGACCGGTGCAGGCGCTTCGGCAACTTCCGGCTTCACTTCGACGGCTACCGGTCGACCTACAGTTTCCGGAGTCGCCAGAGGGTCTATGGTGACTAGCTGTTCTGGCGGCGCGGGCGAGACCTGCGGCGCGACAGGCGACATCGGCGGCGTGCCCTCTGATGTGCGCGGTTCCACGTCGAAATTGGCGACAATGCTCTCCAATGCCGCCTGGAGTGCGGCATTCTCGGCCATCGGCTTTGACATGGCGGCCTCGAATATGACAACCGCCTCTGTCCCTGGGGTGAAATGCTCGACACCGGCAGCCGTGGAGTCGGACGGCAACGATCCTGCAACCTCCGGTGTTTGCACCGCGGCCACGGGCCCGCCAATCGCTACCGAGTGAAAGTCACTCGGCGTCGACAGAGTCGGAAATGTCGTCAAGTTCATCATCTGTGTTCTTTCTCCCTGTGAAATCCTCAAGTTCCTTGTCCGCCATCATCTCCTGGTACTGGCGGTCCTCCTCCTCCCACACACGGCGATGCTCCTCTATCTTCGTCTTGTTCTTCGCCGCCGCGACGTAGCCGAGGCGGGCGACCTCAACCGCCTCGTCCTTCTTCTTCAGCTCGTCCCGGGCGTGATCCTCGTCAGCCTGAAGGAGCAGGCCCTCTTCGTCGATGTCCGAGACCGCCGCCCGTACCTGGTCGAGGGCGTCCTGCGAGACCGTCCGCCCGATTATCGTGTCGTACAGGCGGTCTCGCCGTTCCTCCTTCGTCGCCTCGAACTCGAGTCTAACGCGGCGCTTCTCCTCGACAACGCGCTCCTGACGCGCCCTCGCCGTGCGTGCGAGCGACAGCTCCGTCTGCGCCCGGTCCTCGCGCATCGTCCGTATTCTCAACATGCTCTGGAGTGCGTATGCCATCAGCCTACCGCCTCCTTCAGCTTCGCTATGGTGTCGTCGTACTGCGGCTTTTCGGCGAGTCCCTGCTTGAGGAACGCGTTCACCTTGTCGATCTTCGCTATCGCCTCGTCAGTCGCGGCGTCGCTCCCCTTCTTGTATTCGCCGATCCTGAGGAGCAGTTCGACCTCCTGGTACTTGGCGAGTATCTCGCGCAGCTTCGCCGCGGCCGCCTTGTGGTCCTTGGGGATGATTGCGGACTGGCAGCGCGAAATGGATGCGAGGATGTCAATCGCCGGATAGTGGTTCAAAGCGGCGAGCTTGCGCGAGAGGATGATGTGCCCGTCGAGGATGGACCTAGTCTCGTCCGCGATCGGCTCCGTCATGTCGTCGCCCTCGACGAGAACGGTGTACAATGCGGTGATGGAGCCCTTGGCGGAGTTGCCGGCGCGCTCCATGAGCTTCGGCAGCTCCGAGAAGACGCTCGGCGGGAAGCCGCGCCGCGTCGGCGGCTCGCCGGCGGCGAGGCCGATTTCACGCTGTGCGCGTCCAAAGCGCGTGACGGAATCCATCATCAGCAGGACCTTCTTGCCCTTGTCGCGGAAAAACTCGGCGATGCTCGTTGCGACGTATGCGGCCTTCAGGCGCTCCATCGACGAGCGGTCGGACGTAGCGCACACGATGACGGCCCTCTTCAACCCCTCCGGCCCGAGATCCTTTTCGATGAACTCCCTGACTTCGCGTCCGCGCTCGCCGATCAGCGCGAGAACCGAGACCTCGGCGGACGTGTTGCGGATGATGCTCGCAAGGAGCGTCGACTTGCCGCCGCCCGCCGCCGCGAAGATGCCCATTCGCTGCCCCTCGCCGCACGTGAGCAGCCCGTCGATCGCCCGGATGCCGAGGGAGATCGGCTGGGAGATCACCTTGCGTTCAAGCGGATTCGGCGGCTGGGCGAAGACGGGGTAGTACGTCTCAGGGCGTATCGGCCCCTTCTTCTCGCCGTCAACGGGGCGACCGAGCCCGTCAACCACGCGCCCGAGCAGAGACTCCCCCACGGGGACCATCTGGACATGGCGCGTCGGGATGACCTCCGTCTGCGCCGAGATGCCAGTCATCTGCCCGAGCGCCGTCAGGAGCGCGGCCTCCTTGGTGAAGCCGACGACCTCCGCCTGGACGGTGAAGTCCTCCCACGGGTTCCGCAGCAGGCAGACCTCGCCTATCTTCACCCCGGGGACGGCGGCCTTGATGATAGTGCCGACGACCTGGATCACGCGGCCCTTGATTTCCACGGACTGCGCATCCTCTACCGCTCTGTCGAGCACCTGGGTGATGTAGTCGAACGCCCCCATTTCAGTTCTCGCGCTCCTTCGAGAAGTGTTTGCGTATTGAAGACTCTATCGCGTCTAGCTGCCCCTCCACGGACGCCTCGACGCTGCCCGCGTCCGTCTCGACGACGCAACCCGTCGGCGATATGCGCGCATCCTCGAGGACCTCCACGTATGTGAGCGTCGGGAAGTCCTGCGATATCGCCTTGATGCGCGCCTTGACGTTTTCGAGCTGCTCCGGGGCGACCTTCACGCGGATCTGGCGCTGGTTGCGGACGATCGTGCGCATCGACTTCTTGACGATTTCGCAGACCATCTCCTTGTCGCCGACCTCGGCGACGAACTTCTTGAGCGCCTTGATGACGATGTCCGCCATCTTGTTCTCCACGCCCTCCATGAACTGGGCCGACTCCTCCAGCAGCGCGAGCTTCTGGTCCATGATCTCGCGCTTCCCCTGCTCTATGCCGTCCGCATAGCCCCGCGCCTTCTCCGACTCGTATGCGGCCTTGGCGTCCTCGGCGACCTTTGCCGCCTCCGCCTCCGCCGCGGCGATGATATCGCTTGCGGACGCGACGGCCGCCGCCTCGTCCGCCCTGACGACGGGTGAGCCGTTCTCAAGCTCGAAAGTCTTTCGTTTCAGGAGCAGCATAGTCTGTACGCCTCCGGGAATTTAAGTTTAAGAAGTTTCATCACGTCCACCTTGCCTCCGGGGAAGTAGGCGGCGTAGCGGAGCGCCTCTGGATACGCCCCGGGATAGGCGGCGCGCAGCTCGCGCACCTTCGCGCCGTCCACGACGAGACGCCACTCCCCGGCGTGCTCAAGGACGGTCTTCCAGTTCTCGACTGAGGACCGCGTATCCGCGTCCAAATACTCCAGGCGGCGCTCGTCGCCGGGCGGATAGACGGTGAACTCGCCCGTGGCGAGGAAGTTGTCCCTCACCTTGGGCCATATCGGGCTCTTGAGCAGCACTCTCGCATCCTCTATCGTCATCTCACCCATTTCCTTTCAGCCGACAACGAGTTCACATACCTCCGCCAGCGGTGGACGCCCTCGTCCCTGCGCCCCAGCGCCACAAGGGCGCGCGTCTCAAGAAGCGCCGCCGCGCGTTCCATGCCGATCGGGCACTCCGTCCGCCTCAACGTCTTCAGCGCGGCCGGCGCATCGTTATCCTCCAGCATCAAGTCCGCCGCCGCGATCGCCGCCACACCGTCCTTCGGATTCTCCTCGACAAGCACCTCGCACAGTGCGCGGGCGCGCGCACACTGTCCGTGCCGCGCGAACAGCCACGCGGTCGTCATCAACAGTGCCCTGTCTTCTTGTCCCAACATCATCTTCCCTTCGGGTCGTGAGCTTTAATTCGACTTGGGCGGCGGGTCCTGGAATATCGTCACGGTGATCTTCTCGAAGGCGAGGCCCTCGATGGCGTTCTTCACAAGCCCCTTGATCTGCGAGACGGACGGAGCAAGGTCCGCATTCCACCTCGCGCGGATCGCAACCGCCGCGCTGGACGGCAGCGCTTTCTTGGCGAACGGGTCGTTTTCGGGGAGCACCACGTGTACGCGCGCGTCCACCACGCCGTCGATCATCGAAATCGTCCTTGCAAGGTCCTGCGCGATGGCGTCCATGAACCTGATGCGCTCCTCGCTGGGGGACGAGACCATGCCCGTCTTCTTGAATACGTCGCCGACACCAGCGAAGGACCTCTTCGGGAGGCCCTGGCTTTCGCAAATCCTCGCCGCACGCGCGAAGTTCGAGTCGCCGATCATCACGTTCCACGTGCCTTCGTCGCCGGGCGCCTTGGAGCAGCCTATTCCCTCGTCGAGGAGCGCTGCCATGACGGCGTTCGCCTGGGTCTCCTCCAGACCGGAGAACAGCGCCACCTTGTCCTCGCACCCCGCAAGAAGCAGGAGGGAAGCCGAGAGCAACAGGCACGGGACGCTCAGTTTTTCATTTTTCATTCTTCATTCTCCATTCGACTACCCGTTCTTCACCAGCGTCGACACGGCTTCGCTCGACTTCTTGGCTACGTCGGTGACCACCTCCTGCTGGAAGGTCAGGTTCATAACCTCGTACTGGAGCTCCGTCAGCTGCGCCATGGAGGGACCGTTCACGCCCCTCAGCTCGGTGAGCGCCTTTATGCGGTGCAGGATTCCCTGGCGGTTGTCCTGTGCAACGTGCCACGTCTCGGATACCTGCGCGGCGAACGGGATGTCAGTCGGCGCGGACGGCGCCATCGCCGCCTCGAACCTCGCCACCGCGTCCGCGTCCGGCACGTTCTTTATCGTATCCGCGATCATCTGCGGATCAAGTCCGGTTCCGGCGGCCCTGACCGCCTCGACAATAGCTGTTTCCGTCATCTTCCGACTCCCTTTTGAATGTCGTTCAGCATATCCGCAGCAAGTTGCGCCGCCGCTGGATCGTCGGACGCCGCAGCAAAGCCCAACGGACCCTGTGCGTCGTCCACCCTTCCCAGCCTCACAAGCGCCATTCCCTTGAATGCCTGCAACATGGCATTCCCGAGGAACTTGTCCGCACACTCCCCGTCGATGTAGTCGACCGCGCCGCTGAAGTCCATCGCGCTTATGAGAGCAATGGACTTCGCGGCGGCGACCGAGGCCGCATCCGGACGGAACCGCTCCAGCGCAGCGAGGATCTTCGCCGCGGACTTGAACCGGTTCCGGCCGGTGGCCATGAGGGCGATCTTCAACAGAAGCCGCGCCTCCTCCGACGTGAGGTCGAACATCGTAAAGAACCTTAGCGGAAGTTGGACGCGATCGAGTTGAGCGCGTCGCCCATGTTCTTGTTGATGTTCGTCATCGTCGTCAGGGCGAGGTTCCACTGCTGCAGATCGTACTGGAGCTGCTGCAGGTTCGCCTGGACGTCCGGATGCTCCTGGTATGTCTTCAACGAGTCGGCGAGACGGTTCTCCATCGTCTGGGCCGCGTTGATCAAGGCCGTGTAGACCGCATCGGTGTGGATCTGGTCCGCCGCTCCGACGGTGATCCTCTTGTATGCGGAGCCGTCCCACTCGGTCATGGCGACCGCTGCGTTTGCACCCGGTATGCCCGTAGGCGTTGCTGGCATTGACATGTCTTTGTTCCTTCCTTTTGCTTTTTTGTTTTTACGATGTCCGACCACCCGGCCAGACGAAATCAAATTCAGACTGCATCCCTCACTTGAAGACGAAGAAGCTTGCGCGCGATGTACGCAGCCTCCGCGAGCTCGCGGCAGGACTCGTACTCCCCGGGCGGCAGCCCGCGGTCGAGCGCGGATTTGAGCCGTGCGCCGAGCGCGACGAGCACATCGTCGTACTTCTTCACTGCGGCGTCGCGGTCAGGTCCCGCCAGCTCCTTCTCTATCTCCATCAGTTCCACTTGTCTTGCTTTCCTTTCTCTGTTTCCCTTCTTCCATCATATTCCTTCATTCCTCGTCCCATTTCCCATTCTCCATTTTCCATTTTACATTTTACATTTTACATTTCCCTACGGCTCCCACTCGAACGTCCTTCCGCCGTCGCGGAGCGTCAGCTTGTCCGCCTCGATCTTGACGATCTCGGCGGTGCCGACCATCGCGCCCTCGCAAAGCCGCATTCCGTTGCGCAGCACGACGCACGGATACGGCTTTGTCAGCACCCCGGCGACGGGGTAGTCGGGCTTCGCTGCGGCGAGCTTGGCCCTGGACGGGCGCTTCCTCTTCAGGACAGGCGTCGGGGTCTCGGGCTCGTCTTCCTCCTCGGCGGCGGACTCTGCGGGCTCCGGCGCGGGCCCGCCGACCATGACGCGCGTCGTGTCGAGCCGGTCGATTCCCGGGACGTCCGCGTCAAGCGCGCGGACAGTGCGTTCGAGCGACGCGGCGTCGGGCGCGTACCCGCGCAGCGTCACAACGCGATTCGACGCGGCGACCGCCTTTATCTGCCCGTCCGTGCAGGCGAAGAGCAGTTCGTCCGTCGCCGTCTTGAGCGTTTCGTCGTCTGTGAGGTCGAAGCGGACGGACGGGTCCGACGCGAGAGCGAGCGCGCGGATTGCAAGCCGCTCCGTACGGCGCTTGAGGTTGCCGCTCAGCATCGGCGTCGAGCCGTCCGTAGCGAAGGAGAGTCCGTACTCGGCGGCGAGGTCGGCGAGCGGCTGCGAGGGGTCGGCCTTCTGCGTACCCACCGCGGCGACGTCCGCGTCACGCGCGGGCTGCGCCTTCTCGAAGAGTCCGGCGCATGTGTTCCACGCCTTCTCCGAGTACGGACGCATCCTGTCGACGCCTGCGTTCGTCCCCTCCGACACGTAGCGCGGCAGGAGTACGAAGAGCAGAACGAGAATGATGAAGACGATGATCGCCGCCAGGAGACAGCCGCAGCCGATTCCGCGCCGGCGTCCTTCCTCCTTCGGCTCCGGTTCCGCCGGTTTCCCGGCTTCCGAAGGCTCCGGCGCAGCCTCCTCCCTGGGCTTTTCCTCCGTGTGCGTCTCCTCCGCCGGCTTCGGCTCCTCGCGCTTGGCGACCTTCGTCCAGTCGCCGTCCTCGGGCCCGACGGCGAAGGTCGTCGTCCCGAAGCTGCGCGCCTCGAAGGGAAGAAGTTCAACGGCCTTGCCGTCCGGCTCGACGAGCGTCACCGCAGCCGGGGCGACGTCGAGGTCGAACGCCTCGCCCGCGAGCGTGGCGTCCGCTATGACGATGTCGCACGTATCGGCGGAGCCGACCTTCACGCGCATGCCGTCCACGAGCGCGATTTCCGCGCCCTTCAGGGGTCCTTCTGTTACTTTGAGCATCCAACTCATTTTCGTCACGGCCTTTCCTTACAGTTTCAACCGTCCGAGCGGCTGGATGTTTATCTCCGGTGAAAGCTCCTGGAAGGACAGCACCGGCAGTTCGTAGTAGTCCTTGTCGATCATCTTGCGGAAGTAGCGGCGGATGTCCACGGAGACGATCACGACCGGCTTCTGCTGGATTCGCGAGAGGTCGCCCACGGTGCGCTTGAGAGCGGCGAGGATGGCGCGGACGGTCTGCGGGTCCATTGCAAGGTAGCTGCCGCCGGATGTCTGCCTCACCGACTTGCGGATCTTCTCCTCGAGGGACGGATCGAGGAGGTATGCGGCGATCATGTTCTGTCCGCCCGAGAACTTGTAGGAGATGTAGCGCGACAGCGCGCTTCTGACGTACTCGACGAGCAGGACGGTGTCCTTCTCCTTCTGCCCCCATTCGATGAGGCACTGCATGATGCGCTTCAGGTCCCGGATGCAGATGCCCTCCTGGACGAGGCGCTGGAGGACGTCCGTGATCTTCTGGATCGGAAGCACGCGCTGCACCTCCTTGACGAGCTCTGGGGCCTCCTTCTCCATGTGGTCGAGAAGGAGCCTCGTCTCCTGGAGGGAGAGGAACTCGTTCGCGTAGCGCTTGAGCACGCCCGAGAGATGGTAGGTGAGGACTCCGTTGATGTCGAGGTGGCGGATGCCGCTTTCGTCCAGCTTCGGGCTGTCCTCCTCCTTCACCCAGCACGTCTCGTAGCCGGAGATGAACGGCTTGCCCGTCTCGAACGGAACGCCCGTGACCTCGAGGTTCTCCGCCGACTCGAGCGCGAACACGTAGCCCGCGCGGAGCTGCCCATCGGAGACAGGCACTTCGTTCACGAGGAGGCGGTAGTGGCCCTCGGTGAGGGACGAATTGAGCGAGAGGTTTATGCCGGGGAACGGGACGCCCAGGTCGTGGTAGAGGGCTCGGCGGATGTCCATGATCTTATCGTTGAGCTCGTCATAGGTGAGCGCCGTGCGGATGTTCGCGTCGATGTCCACCATGAGCGGAGTGACCATGGAGAACTCGTCCCCGCCCTTCTTCTTCTTCTTCGGCTTCTCGCCGTCCGCGCTCGGCGCGGCGGCCGTGAGCGGATCCTCGCCCTTCTCGGCGGCCTCCTTCGCGGCCTTCGCCTTGCGGATGAGAGACCAGCCGATGAGCCCGGTGGCAACTGCGAGGGAGAAGAGCTGGAGCTTGGGGAAGCCGGGGATGAGGCCTATGAGGACGCACATTCCCGCGCCGAGGAGGATCGCCTTCGGCTGCGCGAAGATCTGGTTCACGATGTCCACGCCGAGCGGATTCGACTTCTCCGCGCCGACGCGCGTCACGATGATGCCGGCTGTGATGGAGATGAGGAGCGCGGGGATCTGCGAGACGAGTCCGTCGCCGATCGTCAGGATGCCGAAGCGCTTGACGCACCATGCGACGTCCTTGTCGAACATCAGCATGCCGATGAGGATGCCGCCCACGATGTTGATCGAGGTGATGATGAGGCCCGCGATGGCGTCGCCCTTGACGAACTTCATGGCGCCGTCCATCGCGCCGTAGAGCTGCGACTCCTGTCCGAGTTCGGCGCGGCGCGCACGCGCCGTCTCGAGGTCGATAGCGCCCGCGCGCATGTCGGCGTCGATCGACATCTGCTTGCCTGGCATGGCGTCCAGCGTGAAGCGGGCGGCGACCTCGGAGACGCGCTCCGCGCCCTTCGCGATCACGACGAACTGCACGATCGTTATGATGAGGAAGATCACGGCGCCGACGACGAAGTTGCCGCCGACGACGAAGTTGCCGAACGTGTTGATGATGGTGCCGGCAGCGTTCGGGTCCTGCGAGCCGTGCAGGAGGATGCACCTCGTGGTGGTGACGTTCAGGGCCAGGCGGAAGAGCGTCGTGAACAGCAGCATCGACGGAAATGTGGAGAACGCGAGAGCCCTCGGCAGGTAGAGCGAGAGCATTATGAGGATCGTCGATATGCAGATGTTGAGTGAGATGAGGAAGTCGACGACGGGCGAGGGCAGCGGGATGATCAGCAGCCCTATGATGCACACCAGTAGCATGGCGAGGACGAGGTCCCCCCACTTGGTGAAAACGCTGGTGAAGTTGCCGATTTTCATCTTTCCTTAGCTCTCCAGAAGTGACGATCTGTACTGGTCCAGGAGCTCCGTGTCTGCGAGAAGGTGCTCCAGCTCCCCTGCAGCGCGCTTCGCCGAGTCGGTCCCGCGCCTCTTCAGCGCCGCAATCGTCCGCTCCGCCGCCGAGCGGAAGCCGTGCGCCGTCCTGAACACCGGCGAGCCGCCCTCGGCGACGAGGCGGGAGAGGACTAGCGACGTCACCGTCTCGTCCTTGGGGAACACCCCCGCAAGCGCCTCCGACACCGTCGTGGACCCCGGCAGGATCGGCTTCTGCGTCTGACCCTGCGTCTGGCCCGCCGGCGCCTCGTTGTACTCGGCCATCGAGATGCCGGTGTTGAAGTTCACGCTCTCGGTGGTGCGGCTTACGTTCATGCTGCACCTCCCGTCTCCACGGCGACGCGCCCCCACACGAGGGACATCGCCTCCTCTATCGCCGGCACGTCCACGTCGCGCTCCGGGATGCGCACCGAGGCGGACGCCTCGTCCGAATGCGCCAGCACCGCCGCGCGGACGGTGAACCGGCCCCTGTTCGCATCCGGATGCACCGATGCGAAGAGCCTCCTCAGCCCTGGGGCGCCGGCGGACTTCAGCGGCGCGGACGCCGTCACGAAGAGGCCGCGTCCGTCGACGTACTCCAGCCTCAGCGACACGCCGTTCTCGAAGTGGACGCCCGCAGTGCCCTTTTCGGACAGCGCAAAGCGCGCGAGCCCCAGCTGGCGGCCGAACTCGCGGACAGTGTCGTTTAGCCATGTAGGTGCCGTCATTACGCCGCTCCTTCCTGACGTTCGCGCTCATCCTCCGCCTGCTGCTGCATGACGAGCCCGTCCAGATGCTCCTGCCCCGCCTCCACAAGCTTCTCGCGGTCGCCCTCCTTCTCGAAGAGGCGCGAGGAGAGCCCGCGGAAGACGTCCACCAGCCCCGTGCAGAAATACAGCTGCGCGAGGAGCTGCCCGATTCCGCACTGGGAAATCAACGCCGCGATGTTCGACTGCCCGACGAACGGCATCTCCGTGAGGTCGAGGACGCCGGATGTGAGTTCCGCGCCGGACATCGTGCACGGAATGCCGAACTGGCTCTGCATCTTCCCGGCGAGCCCCCCGAGCTTGTCCATCATCGCGGTCAAGACGTTCACGCACTGGAGGTCCAGCATGATGCGCCGAAGGTCCTCGGGGACGCGCGAAGGCTCGGGGCTCGCAAGATCGACCGTGCAGCCCTTGACGAGGAAGTCCACCGCCGCCTGGATGCCGCCCGGCCCGCCGCGCTGCAGCAGCGCGCGGAAGCACGCCTGCGGACTCTTGAAACCCAGCACCTCGCTGCGGTAGAGCTCCCTCAGGCGCGCAACCTCGGATACGTCCCCCGCGGTCTCGTTGACGGTCTCCGCGATGTTGAGCCCAGCGCGTATCTCCTCCCCGTGCTCCGCCTCCAGCTTCTCCCGCGCCGCCGCGAAGAGAGACTTCATGTCCGTGTCGCCCGGCCCGAGCGACTTCTCGAGGATGTCGAGCATCGCGAACATGTGGGACGGGTCGCGGCTCCCCTCGCGGAGCATCCTCAGGAGCCCGTCCGCGCCGGGGAGGTTCCCGCCGGACTGCATGTTCCTCAGCTGGCGGCGCATGCGCTCCATGTACTCGCCGCCCGGCATGTCCGGCATGACCTCCTTCCAGCCGTCCACGGCCGTGAGGTACGCCGAGCGCATCGTGTTGCGCTCGCCGAGCTTGCGTTCGCCCGCCGTCTTCATCTCCTTCTCCTCGAACTGGAAGGAAAGCTCCTCCATGGAGTCCTGCAGATCCTGCGCGGGATTGTCGATGACTTCGAGGTGGAAGCCCATCGCCTGACCCGACTCGACTGCGGCCTTGTTGACCTGGTGAGGCGAGAAAGCCTGCGTCTGCAGGGCGTCGTAACGCCCCGCCTGCAGTACCTGTCGCATCACCTGTGCCGAGTCGAAGTTCATTTCAAGTCACTTGCCAGCCCTTCCCCGGAGCTCGCGGCGCGCGGCCTTCTCGGCCTCCCACGCCTCGCGCCGCCAGTCGTAGTCGCGCCGCCAGTCGTCCATCTTCTCCTCGCGGAACTGCTGGCGCCTGTCCTCGCGGAGGTCGATCTCGCTGCGCTCCCTCTTTATGCGGTCGTCGAATTCGTCGCTCGTGACGTTCTGCTCCTCCTCGATGGCGAGCTCACGCTCCTCGCGGACCTTTTCGTCGAGGTGGCGGTCGCGGTCGAGGCGCTCCTCAAGCGTGATGTCGCGGGCGCGCGCGGCCGACGGACGCACCAGGTCGCCCGGACCGAAGTCGATGACGTAGGGCGTCACGATGAAGAGCCTCTGGACCGTCTCGTTGTTCCAGGACGCTCCGCCGAAGAGCCAGCCGATCCACGGGATGTCCCTGAGCCACGGAATGCCCCATCCGCCCTCCTCCTTGATGTCGCGGAAGTACCCGGCGAGCATCACGGACTGCCCGTCGAACACGGCCATCTGCGTCTCGAGCGTCGACTGGCGCGTCATCGGCATGGAGTCCACGCTGATCGAGTCGAAGCCGCCGTCCTGGAGCTCCATCGTCATCCACACGCGGAACGGCGCGTCCTTGTCGCCGGTCTCGATGATGCGAGGCTTGATGGAGAGCTTCGTGCCGGCCGTCACCTCCTCGAGCGTCGCGACCTCCGTGCCGACGCAGCGCGCATGATAGCTCTGCGTGTCGGTGAGTTCAGCCGCCATGTTGTTCATCGTCACGAGGGAGGTTCGCGAGATGTCGCGCGCCTTGCCCTTCTGGCGCAGGGCGGACAAAGACGCCGAGACCTGTACGTGGTCGCCCAGGTACGTAAGCGCGCCCGCAAGCCCCGCACCGCCAATGGAGTCGGGCGTGAAGAGTGTGCGCGCGTTCTGCCCCGCCCCCGCCTCTATGTCGCGGTGCGTGCCGCGCGCCGCGAGCGAGAGCTGCCAGTCGAGCGAGTTGTTCTTGGACATTTCGACCGTCGTGACGGAAATCTCCACGAGCCTCTGCGGGACGTCAAGCTGCTCGATGAGCCTCTCATACATCGGCATGCGCGTAGCCGAGTCGCGGACGATCACCGCGTTGAGGCGGTTGTCGGCGCGGATGACGGGAGTGAACGACATGGCGGAGTCCTCAATCGCACGCACGGACGCCTCGTCGACGCCGTTGGTGGTCGCGTCTCGGACGCCGCGCTGGGTCGAGGTGATCATGAGCTCCTGGAGCGTCTGGGCGACGCCCTTGATCTGGGTGGAGCTCTCCGGACCGGTCACACGAAGCGTCACGTTGTCAGCCCAGGTGTTCTTGAGCGGGAAGATCCGAGTCTCCAGCTCGTTCACGGTGCGCATCCGCATCAGACGGTCGGCGCTCTCGATCGTGGAGAGGATCAGCTGCACGTAGCGGGGCGGACCGGACACCATGATGAGCTCGTCGTTCGACGTCGTCTTGATCGGGAAGCGCGAATCCTCCACGCCGAGCTCGCCGAGCATCTTGCGGACGTCCTTCGCCTTCATGTACTTGAGGTCCATCATCGTCGTCATGATCTCGCCCGCACCGTACACGTAGATCGAAGCCCCGTCGTAGTACCACGTCAGGTTGTGGATCGTCGCAAGGCGGTCCAGGAAGTCGGACGCAGGAACGTCCTTGAAGTTGCCCGAGAATTCGCCCTTCACGGCGTTCGACGGTATGACGGCTATCCCCTGCGCGACGCCGAACGTCTCGAGCGCCTGGCGGACGGGCATGGTGCGCGCCGTCAGCGTGTATTCAGGCACCCGCCACGGTATCGTCGGCGACACGGGAAGCACAGGCTCCTCGGCCAATGCGCCGAAGGCCAGTATCAGCAAGGTCGATGTAAGCGTTTTGCGTATCATGAAATGTTTTCTCCCCGCCTTATGGACGAATTACCAACTCGGGTCGCTCGGCTCCACCCGCGCCCGGGGCAGCCTCCGGCGCAAGCCGGTCGTGCCACCATTCGGCGGACACTGCGAACTCCTCGAAAACACGCCTGATCGCACCGTCGTCGTCGATGCGCGGAACTCCCTGCCAAATCAAAGCCTCGTTCGCAGACGGGTCGAAGGCGAGGACGGCGTCCTCGCGCGCAAGCCGCCCGGCTGCATAGGCGCCGAGGCGGACGAGCTTCGCGTCGTCCGCAGCGCCGAGGGAATATTCGAAGCGGACGCCCGACGCACCGCTCCTGATGCGAAACTCCAGCCCGTCCACGGTCAAACGGGACGAGGCCAGCACGGCGGGTATCTCCTCCGCCGGATAGCCTATCGCCGCCAGGCACCGCCTGACGCGGTCATCGCCCTCGCGAGCTCTATCAAGCACATCACTCATTCTATCTCTAGTGAACAGTCCTCTAGAATTTCTCAAGATTCTATAATTTCTCAAGATATAGCCATTATCCCCTCATTAATTTCAATTATATTATATCAATTATCGTTTGAGGCAGTCAAATGGATTTTGGTGGTGGATTTTGCACTGCTTTGCATTTGGCAGCGGGTCGCGAGCAGCGGGTTGATGGATAAACTCCGCCACCGCCAACTAGCACAAATGCCATGAGGCGAAGAAGGTGCGGTCCTCCACTCCGCCGCCCTTCGTGTAGGAAAGGACGATGCGGCGCGCAAGCTCTCGGTCTCCGTCGGACTTCGCGCCGCCTATGAGCAAGGCCGTCGGACCCGGCAGATCGCCGCTGTCCAGCAGCTCTCCAAGCGCCGCCTCGCCGCTCAGGACGCCGTTGTCCGCGCGATCGCGCCCGACTATAAGCCCAGTGCCGTCCGGCAGGCGGAAGTGCCGTCCGACCGCAAGAAGCTCCACCAGGCGGCGTGTTCCCAGGCCCTCGTGTTCCTTCAAGTCCTTGAGCTTGCGTCCGTAGGCCTCCTCGGTGAGCTTGCATCCGCCCGCCGGCGAGGGATAGTCCACGATGCCGAACTCCGCCGCAAGCGCGATCTGGCGCTCGCGGGAGCGCCCGTGTATGTCGAGGAGCTTCGAACGGTCGAGCTTGCCCTCCGTCTCGGGGATCGTCGGATCAAGCAGCCGTGCCGAGAGCGGGCGCACGAGGCGTCCCGCCAGGCCGGAGCTCCTCTCCACTATGCCGAGGGACTGCCTGTTCTGGCTCATGGGACGCTGACCCATGACCTCCCCCGTCGACACGAAGTCCCATCCCCTTTCCTTCATCATCTCGCCCGCGCGCCGTATCATCGCCGCATGGCAGTCTATGCACGGGTTCATCGACCCGCCAAAGCCGTGCGGCGGGTTCTCCACCAGAGCAAGCTCGTCGTCCGTGAAGTCGACGACAAGAAGCTCCACCCCGAGGGCGGACGCCGCCTTCCTCGCAGCCGCGGCCTTGAAGAAAGGCGTCTCGAAGCATATCCCGGTCACCTCGGCGCCTGCGAGCTGAAGAATCTTCACCGCGAGCTGACTGTCTAGTCCGCCGCTCATCAAGGAGAAGCCCCTTGCGTTCATCTGAAAATCCTTTCCCATAGCGTCGCATTGCGAACCTTCACGCGATTGCCCGTCGTCGGCTCGAGGACGAGCTTGAGCCGTCCGTACTCCGGAAACCTGAGCGGAACTGGATGCTCGGCCAGCCAGCGTCCGCGGAAGTCGGCGCGGACGTCCCGCCTGCCCTCGAAGCGGAAGACCGGTTCGCCGTCCTCAAAGGCTATGTACGCCAGCGAGCCCCTGTCGTTGTGTACGTCGACGGCGACCATGAGCCTGCGCGGATTCGCATCGAGGTCCGCAAAGACCTCGGCGAAGTACCCCTTCAACTCCCCCGGCGACGGATCGTCACGGTCCGTCCTTATGGTAACGTGCTCCATTCCGCCTTTCACCTTCTACCTCAAACAGCCACCGGCGAACCGCCGATCCCAACTCACAACTCTTAACTCCCAACTCCTAACTCTTAACGCCTAACTCTTAACTCCTAACTCTTAACTTCCCCCTACGCATCAGGCCAGAGCTCGTGCGCCATCTCGCGCAGCTTGTACTTCTGAATCTTCTGCGAGGCGGTCATCGGGAAGACGTCGACGAAGTGGACGTACTTCGGAATCTTGAACCAGGAGATCTTGTCCTTGCAGAACACCGCGACGTCGTGCTCGGAGAGCGTCACGCCGTCCGCCGGTATGATGAACGCGGCGGGCTGCTCGCCGTACTTCTTCGAGGGGCAGCCGACGACGGCGACGTCCTTCACGCCCGGCATTGTCCCGAGGAAGTCCTCGACCTCCTTCGGCGAGATGTTCTCCCCGCCGCGGATGATGAGGTCCTTGAGGCGCCCCGTTATGTAGTAGTATCCGTCCTTGTCCATGCGCCCGATGTCGCCGGAGTGGAGCCAGCCGTTTTTGTCGATGCACTTCTCGGTCTGCTCGGGCATCTTGTAGTAGCCCTTCATCGTGTTGAAGCCGCGGCAGCAGATTTCGCCGTCCGTCCCGATCGGAGCGAGGTCGCCCGTGTCAGGATTGATGATAGCGACCTCGATTCCGGGCATGGCCTGCCCGATCGTCTCGCACTTGCGGCGGATGGAAGGCTCGAAGGAGCGCGTCATCGTCATCACGGGGCCGGACTCCGTAAGCCCGTAGGGGTTGCAGACCTCCTTCATGTACATGCGGTCCACGACCTGCTGCATGC
>CAMOCC010000029.1 GCA_946610035.1 uncultured Verrucomicrobiota bacterium | reverse complement strand
TGATCGCGAACTGCGCCAGCCACTCGGGGTGGCAGTCCATGTTCGCGCCGGCGTCAAGGAGGAGGATCGGACGGTCCGGGGCCTTTGTCGGGAGGACCATGGCGATCGCCGGACGCTTCACGCCCGCGATGCGCCCGAGGTTCAGGATCGCGCTCGTCGCAACGGCGCCGGAGTTGCCGGCCGAGACGAAGACGTCCGCCTTCCCATCCTTCACGAGGCGCATGGCGACGTTGATGGAGCAGTCCTTCTTCTTGCGGACCGCCTCGACCGGAACCTCGTCCATCTCGACCTCGTCGGGGGCGTGGACGACTTCCAGGAGGCCCTTCTCCACGGCCGCCTCGTAGCTCGCCCTGCGGTCCTTCGAGAAACCGCGAACGACCTTCCCTATCGCCTCCTCCTGGCCGACCAGGAGGATCTTGACGTCGGGAATGCCGCACGCGGCCTCGACCGCGCCGACGACGATCTGCTTGGGGGCGTAGTCGCCCCCCATCGCATCAAGGGCTATCCTCGTCATAGGAACTAACCTATTACGGGAAAATACGGGTTATTCCGCTGTGGCGACGACCTTGCGGCCGTTGTACGTCCCGCACTTGGGGCACGCGCGGTGGGTGCGCTTGGCGGCTCCGCAGACGGGGCACGTCGAGACGGACGCGAGGATGGGCTTCTCGAGGGAAGCGACGCGCTCACGCTTGCGCATTTTCGAAACGCGGTTCTTAGGGCTGGCCATTTTCTGTTCTCCTTGTTCTTTCTTCTCTGTTCAAGTGCTTCATTTCACCTTCAAACCGTCCAGCGCGCCCCAGCGCTCGTCAGCCGGCCTTTCGGCCTTCTGGACGATACCGGGACAGTCTTCCGCACAGACTGGGTATGTCGGTAAAGCGAGTATTATACTCTCTCTTGCGTCAGTAGTCAAATCGGCCCATTGGTCTTTCTCGGATATTTCAACCGAGACGGTGAAGTCGTCGACCTCTATCGTCGTGTCGAAATCCTCGCCGCAGCGACTGCAGACGAGATCGAAATCCTGTTCCAGATGACCGCGCACGAGGAGCTCCGTCCCGAAAAGCTGGGCAGTGAGCCTGTACCTGACGCCGCCGAACGGCTTCACGTACGGTTCATCGAGGTCGACGATGTCGACCTCGCCCTCCAATTCTTCGCCTTCCGGGTCGAGCCGGGCGACGTCGATGAGGAGTTTCTTTTCGAGTTCCTTTTCCATGTGACCGTATATTATATCAAAAATTCTGGCCCCTTGTGGGGTAGAATTTCACGTTTTTTTCGCGTCACGGGAGGGGGAGCGTCTTCTCGGTTCCGTCGAAGTGGACGATTCGGACGGTGTTCCCGTCCAGGGCTATGGACTTCACCACGCCGGAGGGGTCCATCGCGCAGACGAACGGACGCTCCCACGCCTCGCCTCGCTGACGGGCGATGAACGTGTGGGTCGGGGAGGTCTTCAAGTCGTAGGGCTGCACCGGGATGCGACTCAGCCCCTCAGTCGGCGGCGCCTTGACATTATAGACCGCGCGGTCGGGCGAACCCGCCATGACGAGGCGCATGCCGTCGGTCCACTCCGCCGTCACGCCGGACGTCCCGTCGCCCTTCATCTGGTCCCAGAAGTAGGAATAGGCGTAGAGGTGCCCTCCTGCGAAGGCAAGTTCCTCTGTGGGAGCCGTCGCCACGCTGAGGACGAGGTTCGTGCCGAGGTTGTGGTAGAAGTAGTCGTGGAACTTGTCCATCCCGTCCCTCCGGCGGCTGCGGAAGACGTCCACGAAGTACCTGCCGTCCACGATGCCGGTGACGCGCTCCTGGTCGGACTGCGTCTCCGGCTCCACGAAGGCGACCCTCACCGCCCAGTCGTTCGTTGCGACGACCCTGTACGGATGGTGCGACTTCATCACGGGATAGTCGCTCACCCCGTCCACGCACACCGTGTTGTGCGCCGGGAAGCGCGAGTAGTATTCGCGGTAGTCGTCCCCGCCGTAGAGGGAGAAGCCTATGCCCGCGTCGACGCCCCTGCGCAAACCGAAGGCGTACGTCTCAAGCGATATGCCGTTCGCGTGCTGGTGGTTGCCCTCGCTCCCGTTCAGGGCGAACGCCATGTCGCCCTCGCGGCGGACGAGCCAGTTCGGAGCGATGAAGAGCGGCGTCGTGGACACGGGATACTTCTTCCCGGGGTGGGTGTCGCCGAAGCCGATGAGCATCCCGTCCGGAAACGTCCACTCGCCCAGCGCGGCTATCGCCTTGTTGACGACCGGAATCTCCTTGTAGAGGTCGATGCCCTCCTCGCGCTTGAAGATCTCCGCAAGCTCGATGTAGTCGTTGATCACATTCACGCTGTACCCCGGCGACTCGTTCCAGATGCCCGTCCCGGCGTCGAAGCAGGCGTCGGCAAGCGTCTTCAGCCCCCACTGGCGCGTCATCTTCGCATGGAGGATCATGTCGAGGTAGCGGTCGTGGTCCGCCTTCGGGAGCACCTTGGCGATGGCGTAGATGAATCGCGCCTGGATGATGTTCCAGTTGTTGTCCGGGACTCCGTTCTCGGCTATGAGGTCCGCCCACTTCCTCAGCGCCGCGTCGTAGACTGCGCGCTTGCCGGGATGGTTTGCGTCGATGTACGGCTTGAGGCGCTCGTAGAGCTGCGCCACCTCCTGGCAGAGGTCCTCGTGGATCACCTCGAAGGTCTGGAACCCGACGAGCGTCTGGATGTGCCCGTGGTCGAGGTCCACGGGCGGCGTCATCTCCGCAAGGCCAGAGAGGTACAGGTCGAGTACCTCCCACGCCTGCACGACGTCCCCTGCGTCGAACGCCTTTATGGCCTTCTTCATTACGGACCTGTTGACGGAACCCTGCCTGCACCCCCCGTTGACGTGTCCGCGCGCCGCGTTCATCATGATCGTGGGGCACGGCGCCGGCTCGCCGCCGTTGTGGTCGAACTTTTCGCCGCGGACGTAGTTCGTCCGCCCCGGATTCTCGCGGTTCATCATCAGTTCGTCCGCAAGACGGGCGGAACCGGCATCCCCGTCGACGCAAACGGAGAGTGCGGCGGCGGCCAGCATGAAGGTGAGTGTCGTTTTCATGGCCCCTATTTTACCAAATCGCCCCGCCTGGGCGCACTCCCCCTTTTGAGGGAAGCTATTTGCGCCTGCCGCGGAATGCGACTGCGTAGGCGAGGACGACCGCGAAGCAGATGACGGGCACGAAGAAGGACGCCCTGAGCGACATCTGCGAAAGCTTCAGGTTTTCGTCCCAGACGGCGGGGAACGCCGCCGTCATCTTGCACCACACGCTCGAGTTGTTTCCTATGATGTCCGCCATCCACGGGGTGAGTATCGCGCCGCCGAGGATGGACATGATGAGCCCCGAGGCCCCGAGCTTCACGGCCTTCTCGTCGAGTCCGCCGAGCGCCATGCCGTAGATCGTCGGGAACATCAGCGACATCGCCGCGCTCATGAGGATGAGGCATATCACGTTCGCGGAGAACGGCAGCGCCCCCACGGTGAACAGGACCTTCGTCGGAAGGTATATGACTCCGAACGTGAAGGCTATCGCCGCCGCCGCGAAGACGGCCATCATGCGAGCCGGGTCGAAGTACTTCATCAGGAACGTCGCGACCCAGCGGCAGACGATGAACGTCGTTATCGCTATCGTGTAGTAGATGGCGCCCTGCGCCGGGGTGACGCCCAGCTCCTTCTGGCAGTAGGCGTTCATCCACGTCCACGCCGCGATCTGGACGCCCACGTAGAAGAACTGCGCTATCACGCCCGTCCAGTAGCGCGGCGTCCTGAGGAGCGTCGCGAGCATGGCGCGGTAGTCGCGCACGAGCGCCACGTAGACGATCGGACCCGCCGTCCCGCAGAGGACCCACACGATCTTGTTCATCCCCGGCGCGATGAAGTAGAGCGCCGTCATCGGCACGATGGAGAACGCCAGCGCCGCGCCGACGTGCGCCCATGACCTTGCGTCCGCCCGCCTCTCGCCCCCCCTCTTGAAGAGGAAGAAGAGCCATATCCCCGCCGCGATGGCGCAGAGCCCGACATACGGCGCGCACACCCAGAAGAGCTCCTGGTCGATGATGCCCTTCAACTGCTCGGGCGGCATAAGCGCGCGCTCCTCGGCGGTCGCCGGGTTCAAGTGGGAAAGGATGAGCTGCTGGGCGAGGACGATGCCGACCATCGATCCGACGGGATTGAACATCTGCGCGAAGTTGAGTCGCCTGACGGCGGTCGACTCGTCGCCGAGCGACAGGACGTATGGGTTGCACGTCGTCTCGAGGAGGCTGCAACCGCCCGCCACGATGAATATCGCTATGAAGTAGATGTCGAACGACTGCGCTATGCACGCCGGGATGTAGAGGAGCGCTCCCGATATGTATATCGCAAGCCCGATGAGGACGCCCTTCCTGTAGGAGAACTCCTCGGCGAGGACCGCGGCGAATATCGCAAGTACCGCGTACGCGCCGTAGAAGGCGACCTGCACAAGCCCCGCCCTCGACTGGTCCATCGTGAAGATGCGCTGGAAGGCGGGCACCAGGTTGTCCGTCATGTTGTTCAAGAGCCCCCACAGCGCGAAGCAGCTGACGAGCAGCACGAACACTGAAAGGAACGAGCGCGGCACAACCGGCGCGGAATTCTTCTCCGACATTCTATCCTCCTTTACGACCACCGAATCACCGCTTCCCGAGGAAGTACCTGTAGGCGGGATCGCGCGTCACATCGACGCAGGCGTACCCGATCTCCTCAAGCGCCTGCGCGAAGGACTCGCGCTCGGCCTTCGGCACCTGGAACCCGACAAGGACCTTGCCGTGGTCCGCCCCGTGGTTGCGGTAGTGGAAGAGCGACACGTTCCACCGCCCGCCCAGGACCTTGAGGAAGCTCATGAGCGCGCCGGGCTTCTCGGGGAACTCGAAGGCGTACACGACCTCGTCCGCTATCGCGACGGCGGAGCGTCCGCCAACCATGTAGCGGACATGCTCCTTCGCGAGCGCGTTGTCGGAAAGGTCTATGCAGTGGAACCCGGCGGCGCGGAAGGACTTCTGCAGGGCCTTGCGCTCGGCGACGTCCTTCACGGACACGCCGACGAAGATGTGGGCGTTTAGCCCCTCGGACATCCTGTAGTTGAACTCGGTCACGTTGTGCTTGCCGAGCCTCTCCACGAACTTGAGGAAGCTCCCCTTCCTCTCGGGGATCGCGCAGTCGAAGATGGCCTCGCGCCCCTCGCCAAGCTCGGTCAGCTCGCTCACGAAGCGGATGCGGTCGAAGTTCATGTTCGCGCCAGAAATGACGCAGGCGTACGTCTCGCCCTTCCTGGCCGTCTTCTTGGCGGCCGCGAGCGCGAGCGCGCCGGCGGGCTCGCATATCGCGCGCGTCGCCTCGAAGATGTCCTTGATGGCGGCGCACGTCTCGGCGGTCGAGACGCGGATGATGCCGTCGAGGTTCTCGCGGCAGACGCGGAACGTCTCCACGCCCGGCTCCTTGACGCACACGCCGTCCGCGAAGAGCCCGGGATTGTCCAGGGTGACGCGCCTGCCGGCCTTGAACGAGCGGGACATGCAGTCCGAATCCTCCGGCTCCACGCCGTAGACCTTTACGGACGGGCGGACGCTCTTGATGTAGACGGAGACGCCGGCGGCGAGTCCGCCGCCGCCGATCGGGACGAACACGGCCGAGAGGTCGCGTCCCGCCTGGTCGAGAATCTCCTTGCCGACCGTTCCCTGTCCGGCGATCACGTCCGGGTCGTCGAAGGGCGCTATGTAGGTGTAGCCGTGCTCCTCGATCTGGCGGTGGAGCTCCTCGTACGTGTCGGAGTAGGAGTCGCCGTGGAGGACGATGGTCGCACCGTAGGACTTGACGGCGGACGTCTTGATCTCGGGCGTCGTCACCGGCATCACGATCGTCGCCTTCACGCCGAGCTTCTTCGCGGAGAGCGCGACGCCCTGCGCGTGGTTGCCGGCCGAGGCGCATATCACGCCCTTCTCGAGGTCCTTCCTCGGGAGCTGGCTCATCTTGTTGTATGCGCCGCGGATCTTGTAGCTGTGGACGGGCTGGAGGTCCTCCCTCTTGAGGAGGAACCGGCAGCCGAACTTCTTCGAGAGTGCCGTCGCCTCGTCCAGCGGTGTTTCGCGTGCGACGTCGTACACCGTCGCGTTGAGGATTTTCGTCAGGTAGTTCATTTTATGTCAGAGGTTCTCCGCTGCGGTCGCCGCCTCGACGTCGGAGAAGTCCAGGTCCGGGAAAATCTCCTGTATCGTCTCCTTGTAGGACGGGAACGCCTTGAGCGCGTCCTTGGCGAGGCCGTAGGCGAAGGAGGCCGAGGACTCGTCGTCGCTGCAGATTATGTGAAGCGTGAGCGAGGCGCCGATCATGGCGTTGACGCGGTCGCGCAGCGAGAGCTTGGGCTCGCCGTTCTTGTTGCCGTTGCGGATGAATGTGTTGATGAGGTTGCCGAAGTTCGAGTGGTAGTCGTTGTAGAACTTCATCCAGGTGATCTCGCGGGGCTTGCCCTTCTTGTCCTGCATGACGATCCTGCGCTCGTTGACGTCCGTCACCGTGAGGTTGCGGATCGGCGGGACCTTGGAGTCCTTGCCCTCGCCCATCTTGAACGTCCACCCCTTGAGGTTGCGCATTATGATGTCCTGGACGGACGCCATCATGCAGATCTTCTGGATCTCCTTGTCCGCCTGAAGCCGTCCTTCGCCCGACTTCATCTCTATCTTCGCCTTGAGGAGCGCGTTCGTGCAGCCCCTCCAGTCGAGCTGGCGGATGTAGCCGTTGGAGAGGAACGTCGCATAGAGGTCCTTCGCCTGGGCGACCTCCTTCTCGATGCGGGCGAGGCGCTCGGCCTCGAGGCGCTCGGCTTCGTCCTTGCGACGCCTTTCCGCCTCCTCCTCGAGTTCCTTCTGCGCCTTCTTCTCCTTGATGCGCTTGACCGTCTCCTTGCAGTCCTTGACGGCCTTCTTGCCGCGGCTGGACAGGAGGTCGCGTATCTTGGCGAGGTGCTCGTTGACGTCCTTCGAGTGCTTTATCGCGTTGAATTCCTCGTTGAGGCTCACCTGCGCCCCGTTGTAGCTGTCGAAGGTCGCCTGGTTGCGCTTGTCTGGCGGGGGGATGGCCGACTTTTCCGAAATGCCATGCCTCAATGCTTCGAGCGCGAGCTTTACGCGAATCATCGCGGCCTGCGAGTTGTACGTCGCGACCCAAAGGGCGTTCACCTTGTCAATGCAGGCGGGCTTGTCGTGGACGAGCCCGTCGTCCGCGGCCTGAGCCTCGGCGGGCTCCTCCGCCTTGGGCTGCTCCGCAGGGGCGGCGGCCTTCGCCTTCATCTCGGCCTCCCACTTCGCCCTCTTCTCAAGATACGCCTTGCCTGCCGGGGACATCGGGTCCGCCTCGTCGCCAACCGGCGCGGGGAAGCCCGCGACGGCCTGGCCCACTGCATTGGCCACCTGTCCCATCGCATTGGCCATTTCCTTGGCCATGGCCGTGGCGACCTGGTTCATCGCATTGGATACAGCCGCGATCTCCTCCGGCGTGGGGGCCCGCCCGGGCGCGGGCCTCGGCGCCATCATCGCCGCCTCCGCGGCCATGAGGTCCGGAGTCTTCGCGGGCTTCAGCATCCCGATGAACTCCTCGGGGTACACGCCCTCCATTATCGAGGCGACCTCCTTGGTGATCGCCGTGCACTGCTTGACGGCCTGCTTGTCGATGTCGCCGAGCTGCTGCTCGAACCTGTCCACCTCTACGGAGAGCGTCTTGAAGTTCTGCTCGATGGTCGCAAAGCCGCGGTCCACCTTGTCCTGCTCGGCGGCGGCCACCTTGTTCTCGTTCATGTTCCAGAGCGCCCAGAGTCCGCCCAGCACGAGGATTATCGCGAGCACTACGCCGCCGATGACCATGAGGGCCTTCGAGCCGGACCCTCCCTCCTCGTCGTCGTAGGAGGCTTCGCCCCCGTCGCCCGCCGTGAGGTTGCGGGTCGTCTTGAACTTCCGCGACGCGGTGATCGGCTCGCCGTTCTCGTCCACCTCGGGGATGTCGTCGACGGCATCCTCCTGCGAGCCCGTAGGCTGGCGGTGGACTGTGAACTTGCGCTTGGACTTCAGCTTGAGACGCTTGCCGCCGGAGCCGGACGACTCCATTTCGGCCCCCGCCATGGCCGCCGCCGCGACCGACTGCGTGCCGGTGAGGCCCTTCGTCATCACCTTCTTGAAATCGTCGAGCAGCGCCTCGAAGCTGGGATAGCGGTCCTGCGGATTGCGCGCCAGCATCTTCGTGACGAGGTAGTCGATCTGCGGGGAGAGGCCAGGACGCACCTCGCTCGGCTTCGGCGGCGGGATTTCAAAGCGCCTCCTGACGACCGCAACCGCGTCGTCGCCCTCGAACGGCGCGACACCAGTGAGCGCGTGGTAGATCGTGCCGCCGAGGGAGTACATGTCGGCCCTGTAGTCGACGGGCTCCTTCAAGACCTTCTCGGGCGCGATGTAGTAGGGCGTTCCCCATATCTCGTTCGTGTCCTTCTGCATCGCCGCGAGGCCGAAGTCGACGAGCTTCGCGTTGCCGTTCGAGTCGAGGAGGACGTTCTCCGGCTTCACGTCGCCGTGCACGAGCCCCTGGTCCGCCGCGCACCTGAGCGCCTGCGCGACCTGCTCGCAGATCTTCATCACGCGCGGAACCTCTATGTCGGCGCCGTGCACCTTCATGAGGCCGTCGAGCGAGCCGCCGGCGACAAGCTCCATCGCGATGTAGGGCATGCCGTCGGAAATGCCGTAGGAGTAGACCTGCGCGATGTTCGGATGGATCAGCCGCGCCGCGGCCTGGGCCTCCTTCTTGAACTTCTCGACGAACTCAGGGTCGTTGCCGTACTCCCTGAGCATGACCTTTACGGCCACGGGACGGTCGAGCATCTTGTCCCGGCCCATGTAGACGCCGCCCATGCCGCCGCGCCCGAGCTCGCGCTCCAGGAGGAAGTTCCCGTTTTCGCCGAAGACACCCGGCGTCGCTATCAGCTGTTCGTCGCTCATTTGATGACTCCCCATCGTGGATTGATTATTGGCCAGAACACAATGGATCCCACGCCCTTGAGATTGCCCTCCGGGACCGGTCCCCAATATCTGCTGTCCGAACTGTTGTCCGAATTGTCCCCGCAGGCGAAGTACTCGCCCGCCTTCAAAGTCACCGGACCATGCATCCCGCCCGGATTGGGCTCGGGCGTGCTCTCGCCGCGCGCCCCCGCCATGGGCTTGATCGGATCGAGCTTGACCCCGTCGATGAAGACGTCGGGCTTCTTGATTTCTATCGTCTCCCCCGGAAGCGCGGTGAGCCGCTTGATGTAGTGCGTCCCCTGGTCGAGCGCCGTGATGCCAGTCGTAGAAAAGACCATCACGTCGCCGCGCGCCGGCGAGCGGAAGTTCCACGCCCAGCGGTTCACGAATATGAAGTCGCCCGTCGTGTCGTATCCGCGCCAGATTACGTGACCGGCCGGTACGCGGACCGGCTCCTCGCCGTTCGGCCCCTTCACGCACAGTACCGCGTACCTGCGGTCGCCCGTCGGCCGCACCCAGAGCTCGCGCCCCGCGTACGCCTCCCCGAGGTCGAGGCTGCGAAGAGCGTCCGTCGGCAGCGACACCTGTCCGCCAAGCCCCGCGCCTGTCGGGGAGCTTATCGCGAAGTCGAACCGGCCGTTCCTCCCGTCGTGGAAGACGATGTTCCCGGAGAAAGGAGCCTTGAACTCCTTGTAGTCGCGCCCCGTGAGCAGCCAGTTGAACCACTTGAGGGGAGTCGTCTGGAACACCCCGGCCTCTTCGCAACGCTCCGAGTGGTTGCCGTACAGCGTAGGCTGCATAGACCCGGTCGGAATGTTGAACGGCTCGAAGAAGTACGCACGGAACGCCATCGCGACCGAAATCGCGACGACCAACGTGTCAAGCCACTCGCTTCCGTATTCCCGCCAGGTCTTCAACGTCAACCCCTCAGCCTTCTCACGCCCTGTAGTTCGGCGCCTCCTTGGTTATCGTTATGTCGTGCGGACGCGCCTCCCTGAGGCCCGCCGCCGTCACGCGGTAGAACTTGCCCTTCTCGTGAAGCTCATCTATCGACTTCGCCCCGCAGTAGCCGAGCGACGCGCGGAGCCCGCCGCAGAACTGCGTCATGATCGACTTCACGTGGCCGGAGTACGGGACCATGCCCTCGATCCCCTGCGGGACGAGGTTGTCCTCATCCTCGTTGTCCTGAAAGTAGCGCGCGCGCGAGCCCTTGCCGTTCTTGAGCGCCGCCATCGAGCCCATGCCGCGGTAGACGACGTACTGGCGCCCGTTCTGGTATATCTTCTCGCCCGGGCTCTCCTCCGTGCCCGCGAGCACCGAGCCGAGCATCACCGAGTCGGCGCCCGCCGCGAGCGCCTTCGGGACGTCGCCGGAGAGCTTGATGCCGCCGTCGGCGATGACCGCGACGCCGGACCCCCTGAGCGCCTTCGCCGCGTTGTAGACCGCCGTGAGCTGCGGGATGCCAACGCCGCAGACGACGCGCGTCGTGCAGATGGACCCCGGGCCGATGCCGACCTTGACGGCGTGCGCACCGCTCTTCGCGAGCGCGACGGCCGCCTCGCCCGTCGCGATGTTGCCCGCGATGACGTCCACCTTCGGGAAGTGCTTGACGATGTACTTCGTCATGTCCATGATGCCCTTCGAGTGGCCGTGCGCCGAATCGACGACCACGACGTCGACCCCGGCGTCCGCAAGCTTCTCCATGCGCGTCAGGTCCCCCTTGCCGCCGGAGACGGACGCGGAGACCCTGAGGCGGAACTTGTCGTCGCAGTTGTACGTGGGATTCTGGTTCTCGACGAGGCGCTGGACGTCAGTGAAGCTGTAGAGGCCGACGACGCGGCCGTTCCTGTCCACGAGCGGGAGCTTGCCGACCTTCGCCGCGCGCATGAGGTCGTACGCCTTCTTGAGCGAGGTCCCGGGCTTCGCCGTGATCGGCGCGGGCTGCATGACGTCGCGGAGCTTCTTCGCCTCCATCGGGGCGAAGCGCATGTCGGACGACGTGATCATCCCCACGAGCCTGTCCTCGGAGTCGAGAACGGGAAAGCCGTTGAACTTGAGGCCCATGCGGCGCTTCTCGGCGCGCAGGAAGCTGATGTCGTCGTCGGCATGGAAGCACACGGGGGAGGCGATGAGGCCGTTCAGGTAGTTCTTGACCTTCGCGACCTCCTTCGCCTGGTCGTCCTCCTCGAGGTTCTTGTGGATGCAGCCGATGCCGCCCGCAAGCGCCATCGCAATCGCCATCGGGGCCTCCGTCACCGTGTCCATCGCGGCGGACATGAACGGAATCTTCATCCTGGTGCGGCTTGTAAGGTTAGTCTCAAGAGATGTGTCGTCCGGCAGGAAATCGGCATACTGCGTGACAAGCGTCACGTCGTCGTACGTAAGACCCTCGTACGGGAAGGTCTTCATGAAGTCATCCAAGTATTTGTTCATATATCTCCTCGGGACAGTTTGTCCCCTTTTGCCAAAGAATTATATCAAAAATTGAGGGGAAAGGCAAAGGCGGAATGTGCGTTGGAGGCTAACCCATATGGGTGACCCTCCCGCCGGGACCGGCCGTCTACCCCTCCAAAAGATCCGAAACCAGCCCGGAAAGCCGCGAAACAAGCCGCTTTTTGATCTGATCGACGTTGGCACGCGATATGCCGAAACGCGCGGCGACGTCCTCGGGACGCTCGCGCATCAACGCCACGTGGCGGAAGACCGTGCGATGCAGCGGATTGATGCGTTCGTCTGCGAGCATCTGCGCGATTGCGACCTCCAGCGCGTCCGACTTCCACGATTCGTCGTCCGAATCCCGCCCGGGAGGCATGGCCCGGAGGCTCTCGCGCACCTCGCTCTCGCGCGAACGCCTCGCCAGGACGTCCATCGCCTTGTGCTTGAGGATGCCCGTGAGGTAGTTGCGGAAGTGCCCCCTCTCGTCCGGCATGTACCTGTACCCCGGAAGCCTCCGCGACAGCGTCGCCATCGTCTCCTGGATGACGTCGTCGGCCTCGACGGACGGGAACCGCGCCCTCAGGAACGCCCTCATGGGCCCCTCGTAGATGCGGTACATCTCCGCCCAGCGCGCGCTCGCCGGATCGTCCGAGAGCGTGCGGATGAGGGAGACGGACGTCTTGGGTATGACCGCCACCGGATCACTCCCCTTCGAAGAGGGGCGTCGAGAAGTAGCGCTCCGCCGTGTCGGGGAGGACCGTGGCGACCGTCTTGCCCGGCCCCAGCCTCTTCGCGAGCTTCAGCGCCGCGAAGACGTTCGTGCCGGACGAGATGCCGGCCATGAGGCCCTCCTTGCGCGCGAGGTCGCGCGACGTCTCAAGCGCCTCCTCGTCCGATACGACGCAGATGTGGGAGTATATCTGCGTGTTGAGGTTGTCGGGGATGAGCCCGTCGCCGATGCCCATCTGGAGGTGCGTCCCGACCGTCCCGCCAGCGAGGATCGCCGCGTTCTTCGGCTCGACGGCCCATATCTCGATGGACGGGTTCTGCGCCTTCAGGACCTCGCCGATTCCGCTCAGCGTCCCGCCGGTGCCGACGCCCGAGCAGAAGCCGTCGATCCGCTTCGCCGCCTGCTCCATTATCTCGAGCGCCGTGTGGTGCTTGTGGGCCGCGGGGTTGGACGGATTCGTGAACTGCTGCGGAACGTAGACGCGCGGGTCCGCGCGGTGCATCTCCTCCGCCTTCGCTACGCACGCGTTCATGGCGTCGCCGATGTTCCCCGCGTCGTGTACGAGGACGACCTCCGCACCGTAGTGGCGCATCAGCTTCCTGCGCTCCTCGCTCACGGAGTCCGGCATTATGATTACGACCTTGTAGCCCTTCACGGCCCCAACCAGCGAAAGCCCGATGCCCTGGTTCCCGCTAGTCGGCTCCACTATTATGGAATCCGGCTTGAGAAGCCCCTTCCTCTCGGCGTCGGCGATCATGTTCTCGGCCGTGCGCGTCTTAATGCTCCCGCCGACATTGAGGCCCTCGTACTTCACGAGCACCTCGGCCATGTCGGACGTCGTCATGCGGTTGAGCCTCACCAGCGGCGTATGCCCCAGCGCATCAAGTATCGAATTGCATATCATGCGGGATATTATATCATATTTTGCCGCCGCAGGCATACGCCCGCGGACATTCCGGGTAGGCAGGGGCGCCCCCGCCCCTGCCACATCTCCCCGCCAATCCTGCTTTCACCCCCGGGGGACTGTCCCCGCAAACTTCAGGCCTCTTTACCCCCTTCGCGTCAAAGCGCCGCGAAGAGGCGGCGCGACCATTCGCGAGCCTTTGCGAACTGGGCGAGGGAGTAGCTTTCGTTCGGCGAGTGGATGCGGTCATCGGGCTGTCCCCAACCGACGATAAGCGGCGCCGCGCCGGACGCTTCGCGCAGGACCGACACGACGGGGATCGACGCGCCGTCCCACTGGAACACAGCCCCGCGAGCGTCCATCTCGCCGAGGACGTCCGCCGCCAGCCGGAAGACCGGCGAGGCGAGCGGCAGGCGGAAGCCTCCCGCGCCCGGGTTGTAGTCCTCGACCGAGAGCTTCATCCCGCGCGGCACGTTGTCCTCGAGATGCGCGCGGACGGCGTCGAACGCGCCGCGTACGGACTGTCCGGGGACTAGCCTCATCGAAATCTTCGCGATCGCCTCGGACGGTATGACCGTCTTCGCGCCGGGTCCGCCGTACCCGGAGTGGAGCCCGTTCACCTCTATCGTCGGCTCGAAGGAGTTGCGCTGCGTAATCGTCTTGCCCATCTGCCCGCCAACCGGCTCGCAGCCGATGTCCTCCTCGTACGCCTGCTCGGACACCGCAGCCGTCTCCGCCGCCCTCCGCTCCGGCTCCGTCGGCGGCTCAACCCCGTCCCTGAACCCGGCGACGGCGATCGATCCGTCCGGATTGTGCAGCGACGCCACCAGCTCCGCAATCGCCTGCGCCGGATTCGGCGCGATTCCGCCGTACTCGCCCGAGTGAAGGTCGCGGTTCGGACCCGTCAGGCGGATGGTGAAGTGGCTCACGCCGCGCAGCCCCGCGACGATCGCAGGGCGCATCTCCGCCGCCGCCGACGTGTCGCAGACGGCGAGCACGTCCGCGGCGAGCTTCCGCCGCCATGACGGGGCGAGCTCCATGAGCGCGGCGCTGCCCGACTCCTCCTGCCCCTCCAGGACGACCTTCACGGCCGGCGCGGACTCCCCCGCCCCGGCGAGGTAGTCCCTCAGTCCGCACAGGAACGCGAAGAACTGCCCCTTGTCGTCCTGCGCTCCGCGGCAGTAGACGCGTCCGTCGACCTCCGTCGGCTCGAAGGGCGGCGTGCGCCATTCGCCGACCGGGTCGACGGGCTGGACGTCGTAGTGTCCGTAGAACAGGACGACCGGACGCCCCTCGTCGCCCGCCCTCTCCGCGAAGAGGATCGGCGGCGCCGCGACGCCGCCCTTCACGTCCGGCATCGCGAGTTCGCCCTTGAACCCCAGCGCCTCAAGCCACCGCTTGAGCCACATGGCGCAGTCGACGCAGTCCCTCAGGTGCGCCGGGTCGGCGCCGACGGACTCGAACTTCAAGAGCTCGTAATACTCTTTCCTGACGTTTTCTTCCATATCCCCGGTTCTCCCTCTGTGTGTTTGTTTCAAGACGCAATCTGCACGAAAAGCGAAATGACGAGCGCGAGCGCCAGAAGCCCCGCCAGGAACGTCAGCGCGACCACAACGCGGTGCATCGCCTTCTTGCGCTTCAGGCCCGCGACGAACGCCTTTATCTCCACGTCGTCCGTCTGGAACGAAAGCGTGTCGTTCGCCACAGCGGGCAGTTTGTCCAGCATCTTGCGGACGGACAGGACCGTCGGAGCGGACTCCGCGGACGGCGCGTAGTGGACCACTCCGGACGACGGGCGCTCGAGCCTGTAGCCGAGCTTCTCGAACTCCGCGAGGAGCGTGGTCGGATCGGGAATGCGGCGGTCGCGCTCCTTCACGCACATCCGGCGGATGAGGACGGCGAGCGGCGCAGGCACATCCGGGTTGTAGTCGCGGATGTCCGGAAACGGATCCTCCGACAGCGTCTGCGCTATGATCTGCGGCGCGTTCGGCCCGTCGAACGGGGGCTTGCCCGCGATCATCTCGAAAAGGACGACGCCGAGCGAGTAGATGTCGGCCCGCGTATCGACGTGCGCGGCGTCCAGCGCCTGCTCCGGCGCGACATAGGAGGGGGTGCCGAAGACGGACTCCGTAGTCGTGTTGAGCGAGTCCTTTATGTCGTCGGACTTCGCAATCCCGAGGTCCACGAGCTTCACGAGGCCGTCCGGCTGGATCATTATGTTCTCGGGCTTGATGTCCCTGTGCACGACGTGGTACTTCTGCGCGGCCTCAAGGGCGCTCGCGACCTGGAGGATCACCTCAACGGCGCGATCGGGCGCGAAGTGACCCGCGAAGGCTATCGCCTGCCTCAGGTCGCCGCCCGAGACGTAGTCCATGACCAGGTAGTAGAGTCCGCGCGACTCGTCGAAGCCGCAGTCGTGGACGGCGACCAGGTTGGGGTGGCGTATCCTCGTCGCGATCTTCGCCTCCCTCAGGAATCGCTTCACGTAGCTGTCGTTCGCCGCCGCCACATCGGGGAAGAGGACCTTCAGGGCGAAGAGCGTGTCGAGCAGTTCGTGCCGGACGAGGTACACCGCGCCCAGTCCGCCGTTGCCGAGCAGCCTTTCGACGACGTACCCGCGGAACTTCTCGCCCGCCTGGAAGACATCCTCCTTGCCGAAGTTCACTCCCCACCTCCGATTTTTACGACTATCGCCGTGAAATTGTCCGCCGCCCCCTCCGCCAGGACGAGCCGCTCGATCCGCGCGGCGATCTCCGCCGCCGTGCCGCCGGCGGCTATCGCGGCCCTGATCCCCTCGTCCGGAACCATGTCGTATACGCCGTCCGAGCAGATCATGCACACGTCCCCCGGGCGGACGTCGAGCTTGCGCCAGTCGGGCTGGACCTCCTCCTCGATCCCGACCGCGCGCGTGAGGACGTGCGAGAGCGCGCCCGTTCGCGCGCCGAATTCGGAGGCGAGCGAGCGCATGGACGCCCTGCGGCTCAGTTCGCCCGCGAGCGTGTGGTCGTGGGTCATCTGCTGGAAGTTGCCGTCGCGGAACCGGTACATGCGGCTGTCGCCGACGGATGCGACGATCGCCGTCGCCGAGGGCGCCTCGTCGAGGGCGAGCATCACGACCGTCGTCGCCATCTGCCTGTAGCCCGCCTTGTGCGCGTAGTCGCGTATCTCGCCGTTCGCCCCCCTTATCGCCTCTGCGGCCTGCCTTATCCGCTCCGGGAACGAGGTCCGCGCCTTCACCGTCCGGTCCAGCCTCCGGCACATTATCGCGCTCGCCTCCGCGCCGCCGTCGCCGCCGCCCATGCCGTCCGCCACGCAGAAGAGCGCCCTGTCGTCCGCGACCAGGAAGCTGTCCTGGTTCTCGGAGCGGACCATTCCGCGCGAGCATACGGAGGCCACGTCGAGCTTCCTCGACCAGCCACCGCTGCGTCCGAAAAGCCTCTTAATGAGATTTCGCATCATCTCCCCCCTTCCAACGCATTGTACACGGCCACCGCGAGAGCGCAGCAGGCAAGGACCAGCGCAGCGACGGCGAAGAGCACGCTCCTGTCGCGGTACCACGGGACGGCCGGCGGCGAATACGGCGCCGGCGGCGAAATCCGCTCCGGATTGGCGAGCAGCTCCAGCACCTCGCGGCCGGACGCCGGGCGCTGCGCCGGGTCCGTCGCCGTCATCGCCGCCACGAGCGCGGCGAGGGCGGGCGGGGCGTCCGGACGGAATGTCCGCACGTCCGGGAAGCTGCGTCCGCCAAGCGCCTTCGCAAGCGTGCTCATCGCCGTCTCGCCGTCGTTCGGTCGCCGCCCAGAGATCATCTCGTACATGACGACGCCGAGCGAGTACACGTCGGACCTGCTGTCCGCCGCATGCGAGTCGAGCATCTGCTCGGGGGCCATGTACGCGGGCGTTCCGACGACGGCCTCCGCACGCGTGACGCGGAGCGTGTCCTGTCCGTCGCGCTCGGAGCGCGTCGCCCCGAGGTCCGCAAGCCGCGCCGCGCCATCGCGTCCGAACAGGATGTTCTCGGGCTTCACGTCGCGATGGACGAGCCCGCGGGACTCCACGAAGGCGAGCGCGCGCGCAACGTCGCGTGCGATGGAGAGAACGCCTTCGATGGAGAGCCCCCTCGGCGACTCGCGCAGGAGGTCGCGCAAGGTCCCGCCCGGCAGGTAGTCCATGACGATGTAGCAAAGCCCCGTGTCGGGGTCCTTCCCCGCGTCGTGGACCGCCACCACGTTCGGATGGCGGGAGTTGAGCGCGAATTCGGCCTCGCGGACGAAGCGCGCGACATAGCCGGGGTCCTCGGAGGCGATTCCGGGGTCGAGGACCTTTACGGCGTAGTTGACGTGCGACACGCCGTCCTCCACAAGGAAGACCTCGCCCGCGCCGCCCTTGCCGAGCGGACGCAGCACATGGTACGTCCCGAAGGCCCCTCCCGGGGCGAGTATCGTCTCTTCTCTTTCTGCCATTTCACAGCATTATACCATATTATCGTGCCGTAATACGAAAAATAATAAGTATTCAAGAAATTCCGCTCCGTCGCCACCAAATCCGCCCCCAGACCGTGGACTCCTTCACTCCCGTCTTTCAGGAAGACCCTATTCGACCCTAACCAACCCTATCCGACCCTAACCGACCCCATCCGACCCTATCCGACCCTAACCGACCCTAACCGACCCTATTCGACCCTACAGCACTCCACGACAGACATCGCCCCCGCCGAATCCGCTCCCTAACCTCATCAAGACTTCAGTCCTCAGATGATACACATTCTCTCATGCGCACTCTCCCCGATTGCACACTTCACCGCCATATGATCTCAGGATGTCAAAGTCAATCCTATTTTCTGTCGGGAATTTTGAAATTTTGATGTGCCTCAGGGGATTCTTGGGAACGGACATCCAGGCCCTGGAAAAACAAAAAGCCCCGTTTAATCGGGGTTTTCCTTGAGTAATGAATGGTTGCCTCGCAGGGACTCGAACCCCAACAAGCAGAATCAGAATCTGCGGTGCTACCATTACACCACGAGGCAAACGCCCTATCTTCTCAGATTGGCGGGGTCGACGGGGCTCGAACCCGCAACCCCCGGATCGACAGTCCAGTGCGCTAACCAATTGCGCCACAACCCCGTTGTTCCGAAAAGTGACAATAGTATATCATATTCGGTCCCCACCGCGCAAGGGGGTATTTTAACTTTTTTTACTTATGCAAAGTGCAAGGTCCCTGCCGCCTGTGCGCTCGCAAGGGAACGGCATATTTGATATAATATGCACATGACAACATTGATAACAGGCGCAAGCTCCGGAATCGGCGAGGCCATCGCCCGCGAATGCGCGAAACGCGGCGAAAGGCTGTTCCTGTGCGGACGCGACAGGGGCCGCCTCGACGCAGTTGCGGCGGCGTGCCGCGCCGACGGCGCAACGGCGGACGCAACTGTCGTCGACGTGACGGACCGCGAAGCCGTCGAGCGGTGGATCCGCGAAGCGGACGCCGCATCGCCGCTCGACCGCGTATTCGCCAACGCCGGCGTCGCCACCGGCGCGGAAACCGAAGAGCACGTCAGGAACACCTTCGCAATCAACGTCGGCGGGACGGTCAACACCGTCCTCCCCGCCATCGAGCTCATGCGCGCACGCGGGCGCGGACAGATCGTGCTCACCGCCTCGATAGCCGGCTACGGTCCGCTCAGGAGCTGTCCGTCCTACTCCGCCACCAAGAGCTGCATAAAGACATGGGGGCTCTCCCTGCGCGGCTTCCTGAAGAAGGACGGCGTAAGGGTCTCCGTCATCTGCCCCGGATTCATCCGCTCGCGACTGACGGACAAGAACACGTGCCCGATGCCGTTCTTCATGGAGGCGGACAAGGCGGCGCGCACGATCATCTCCCGTGCCGACCGCGACATCGGGCTCATCGCCTTCCCCTGGCCCATGCGCCTCGCCACATGGTTCCTCTCGATCCTCCCCCACAGGCTCAATGAATTGATAAACAGGTTCGTGCCGGACAAGGTCTCCGCCGGCAGCCCAAAAACGCTGTAAACCATGATCGTCGCCGTAATTTCAGACATCCACGCAAACCTCGAAGCCCTGAAACGAGTCCTGGACGACGCCAAGTCGAACGGCGCCGAACGTATCGTCTGCCTGGGCGATGTCGTGGGCTACGGCCCCCTTCCCAAGGAGACGCTCGACCTCGTGCGCGAACGCGCGTCCCTCGTCGTCGCAGGCAACCACGACGACGCCGTGTCGGGCAGGGCGGACGCAGCATCGTTCATCGACCTCGCAGCGGACGCCGTCCGCCGCCACCGCGAGGCGCTTGGCGCGGACGACCTGAAGTGGCTCAAGTCGCTCCCCTACTCCGGCGCGGTCGGCGAGGCCATCTTCACGCACGGCGACTTCGTGGATCCCGCGAAGTTCTACTACATCGAGAACGACAAGGACGCCCTCGCAAGCTTCAATGCAACTGACGCGAAGCTCATGTTCGTCGGCCACACGCACGTTCCGGGGATATTCCTCACGGGAAGGTCGGGGACGGTCTACGCGACGGCCCCGCAGGACTTCACCCTGGAGGCCGGGAAGCGATACATCGTCAATCCGGGCTCCGTCGGCTATCCGAGGGAGTCGAACGGGCAGTGCTACTCCTCCTACGTCCTCTACGACACGAAGGAGCGGACGGTCTCCTTCAGGTTCCTCCCCTTCGCCGTCGCATCGGTGATGCAGCGCGGACGCGGCAGCGCAACCGGCTTGCGCTCGATCATGGGACTCGTCGCCATCATAGCCGCCTCCCTCGCCGTCATTTGCATACTCGCAAGCCGCAGCCCCGAACCCGAGGTCGTCACAGTCGTCGCGGACAAGGAGGACGCTCTCGCCATCGCGCGCAAGACGCTCCCGCTCAACTCCACGTCAAAGTCCGTCCGCGCCAATCTCGTCCTCGGCAGGGGATCCCCCGCGGTGTCGCTTAAGACGGAGTTCTTCAATTCAAGGGACGAGGTGATAAAGACGAGCACGGACCCCGTATCTCAATCAAAGAACCGGCGTCTGCCGGTTCCCGCCGATGCGAAGTCCGTCACCTTCACCGTGTACAAGCTCAAGGAGTCCGACAACCCGGCGATCACCAGATTCGACCCGACAAACGACTGAACGGCTGCCGCGTCGAACATCACTTTGCCGCGACTCTGGCCTTAAGCTCCTTGACCTCGGCCTTCAGCTTGGCGAAGAGCTTCGGAAGGAGGAGGCGTCCGCCGAACTCCTTCATGGACTCCGCCGGGGCGCCGATTACGTACTTTACGGACCCGTCCAGCGACTGCGGGACGCCGGCCTGGGGGCCGACCTGCACTCCGTCCGCGATCTTGATGTGGCCCGACACGCCGGCCTGGGCCCAGATGAGGCAGCCGGAGCCGATCTGCGTCGAGCCCGCGACGCCGGCCTGGGCGATGATGCCCGAGTACCCGGCGACCTTGACGTTGTGTCCGATCTGCACGAGGTTGTCGATCTTCGTGTGAGGGCCGATGTAGGTGCGTCCTATGCGGGCGCGGTCGATGGTCGTGTTGGAGCCGATTTCGACGAAGTCGCCGAGCTCGACGATGCCGAGCTGTGGGATCTTCTCGATCTTGGGCAGTCCGTTCTCGAACGTCGTGTTGTAGCCGTAGCCGTCCCCGCCGAGCCTTACGCCGCAGTGGAGGATCACGCCGCGCCCGAGCTTTGTGCCCTCGCGCAGGGTGACCTGCGGATAGATGTGCGAGTCGGGTCCGACGACGCATCCCTCGCCGATGAAGACCTGGGCCTCGATGACGGACCCGTTGCCGATGACTGCGCCCTTCTCGATGACGGTGAAGGGGCCGATGTGGACGCCCTCGCCGATCTTTGCGGACGGGTCGACGACTGCCGTCGGGTGGACGCCGGGCTCGCGCTCGGGCGAGGGCGGCGCGAAGAGCTTGGCAGCCGTCATGCAGGCGTGGTTGGGGTCCTGCACCCTGATGATTGCGCACGGGGCGCCGTGGTCCCAGTCGGGCGGGAGGAGGACCGCCGACGCCTGCGTCGTCTGGACGAGCTTTACGTGCTTCGGATCCTTGCAGAAGCTCAAATCTCCACGGCGCGCCTCCTCAAGGCCGCCGCAGGCGGTGATTTCAACGTCTTCACCCTCGAGGACGCCCCCGAGGATTCCAGCGAGTTCACTTGCCTTCATTTGCCGACTCCTTGGCGCGCGCCGCCTTCGGATCGACACCCATCTCCTTGAGCACCGCGTCCGTCACGTCGAGCGAATCCTTGTGGTAGATCGCGGCGGCGGCGTCCACGACGAGGTCGTAGTCGTTGTCCGCGGCGAACTTGGCGATCCTCTTCTTCAGGTCGTCCGCCTGGCCCTTGAGGAGGCGGGCCTCGAGCTTGGAGAGCTCCTCCTGGTTGTTCATCGCCTTCTTGCGAAGCTCCTGCTGCTGGCGGACGTAGCGCTGCTGGACGTCCATTATCTTCTTCTCCGCCGTCTTCTTGGCGGCCTCGGCGAGCATCGGGTTCTTGAGCTCGTCGGCGAGCGCCTTGCCTTCGTCCTGTATGTCGGAGAGGACGCCCTGCATCTCGTCGAGTTCCTTCTGGTAGTCCTTCTCGGTGTCCTTGAGGAGGTTGCGGTTCGTCTCGTAGTTGGGGTGGTTGCGCACGAGGAGCATCATGTCCACGGTGCCGATCTTGAGGCCCGCCGAGGCGGAGAGCGCGAGGGCCGCGAATGTTGCAGTCAGCAGTTTCTTCATTTTATTCCTTTCGCGGCGTCGAGGCCGCACTGTTTGCGTTTAACTTTTAGATTCGTCAGAAGTCGTAGCCGATGGAGAAGCTGAAGACCTCCTTGTCGGCGTGGTCGGGCTTTTCGACCGGCGTCGCGAAGTCGAGGCGGATCGGGAACATCGGGATGTCGATCCTGAGCCCGAGGCCGACGGTCCACGCGAACGTGTCGCTGATGTCGAAGTCGAACTCGTCCTCGCCAACCGCGCCGAGGTCGGAGAACGCGGCGATGCGGAGCATCTTCACGATCGGTATCGTGTACTCGATGTTGGCGCAGAAGAGCGTCTGGCCGCCCCACGGCATGTACGAGTTCCTGAGCTCGTCGTCCTTTATGCGGCGCGCGAAGGGCGAGACGTGGCGGTACTCGATGCCGCGGATGGACCTCGGGCCGCCGAGGAACATGCGGTTGTAGATCGGCACGTCGTCGGAGAGCGCATCGATGGTCTCGGCGCGGAAGGCGAGCATGAGGACGTGGTTGTAGCGCTTCCACGTCGTGAAGTACGTGCGATGGTTGAAGCCGAGCCTCCAGTACTCGTTGTCGCCGCCGCCGAGGTCGAAGAAGAGGTGGGTGCGGCTGCCGGAGGACGCCATCCTGAAGCTGTCGCGCGTGTCGCGCGTCCAGAACAGCCTCGCGACCGCCTCGACCGCGTCGCCGTAGTCGTGGTCCTCCTGCTTGAGCGAGACGATCTTCCTGTTGTACATCCAGGTGCCGCGCTCGATGTCGTCGAACTCGATGAATTCGCCGGAGAGGCGGACGCCGAAGCTGCCGAAGGGCTCCCACGTGGGCCAGAACTTGACCGGGTAGGAGAGCGTCACCGCGGCGCCCGAGCGGATGATGTCGTACTCGTCGTACCAGCGCTGGCGGCGGTAGCCCTCGACGGTCAGCTCGAGAAGCCTGTCGAAGAGGTGCGGCTCGGTGACGGACGCCTCGTATGTCTGGATGCGCGGACCCGCCTGGGCGTAGAGGCGGCCCTTCTGCCCGCCGCCCCTGAAGAGCTTCCCGGGGGCGAACAGGTCGAAGTTGGTCTGCTGGACCTCGGCGGAGACGAAGACGTGGTCGACGGAGCTCGCGCCGACGCCGACCATGAACTGTCCGGTCGACTTCTCCTCCACCTCGTAGACGAGGTCGCGGTACTCCGCCCCCTCGGGGTTCCTGCCCTTGCCGGTATCGCGCAGGTAGTACCTGACGCGCGAGAAGTAGTCGAGGTTCTCGAGGTGCTTCTGCGAGCGCTCCGCACGGTCCGCAAGCATCCTGTCGCCGGGGGCGAGCTGGATTTCGCGGCGGATCACCTTGTCCTTCGTGTAGTCGTTGCCCTCGATGCGTATCTGGTTGATGACGACGGGGATGCCCTCCTTGACGTCGAACACGACGTCCACCACCGTGGAGTCGCCCTCGCGCGGAATGTGCCTGTAGTCGACATGGGTGTCGGCGAGGCCGTTGTCGCCGGAGCCGACGACAACGGCGATCCTGTGCGCCGCATCCTCTAGGACCTTGGAGCCGGCGACGTCGCCGAACTTGGGCAGGTCGCTCTTCTTGGCGACGTCCTCGGCGGTGTACGTCTTGACGCCGGTGATCGTGACGTCGCCCACGGTGTACCTGGGGCCCTCGTCCACCGCGTAGGTGTACGTCCCGCGGCCCTCCTCGTCCTTCGCGAGCTCGGGCCCCGTCACCTTCGCGTCGAGGTAGCCCAGCTCGGCGTAGTGCATCGCGACCTTCTCGGCCGCCTGCGCGAGCTCGTCGGGCGTGCCGGGCTCGTTCGCGAACCAGCCGCGCGGATCCCACCACGGATAGACGTTGATGACCTTGCGAAGCTCGCCCTGGTCGACCTCCTCCGCGCCGTCGAAGACCCACTCCTTGATCTTGACGCGCGGACCCTCGTCGATGAGGAATGTGAGCGTGCAGTCGTTCCCGCCAGGCATGACCTTGGGCAGCGGCGTAACCTTCGCCTGCGGGTACCCCTTGCGGCGGTAGAGCGCGCGCACCTTGTCGGCCGCAGCCGCGAAGTCGGCCTCGCCGTAGGGACGGCCCTCCTTGAGCTCCGCCTCGCCGGCGATCTTGGACACGCTGAACTCCTCGTTGCCCTTGACGACGAGCGGACCCTGGTATCGCATCTTGCGGAAGACGCCGAACGTCACGACGACGCCCGCCTCGGTCTTCTCGGCGTCCACCGTGATGTCCTGGTAGTCGCCGGAGACCTTGAGGGAGTTCACGTCCCTCGTCACCGTGACGGGGTCGTACACCGTCCCGGGCTTCGTCTGGCAGCGGGCGAGCACGGAGCTCGTATCGCCGCCGAACCCGTCGAGGGCGACGACCTTGACGTCTGCAACGTCGGCAGCGACGGCTGCGGACCCAATAATCGCGACAAGCGCGAAAGTGCACAGATTTCTCATGATGGATATTTTATCAAAATTACGCGCCCGTGGAAACGGCCAGGAACTCTTTTATGACTTTTTTCATCGCCTCGCGGTCTGGCGAGTCGACGTCCTCGCACTTGCCGATGCCGGACGGGAGGGTGATCCTCTCGGACCCGTTGGAGAGCCTCCATGCGTCGAGGCCGAAGAGGATGTTGTCCGCCTGCGACAGGAGGTGGTGGCTGTGCGAAAGCCCGTCCAGGGCCCCGCAGTCCGCAAGCGCGCGGCAGATGAACTCCTGGTCCTCCTCCTTTAAAAGCCCCTTCTCGACCGCATACGCGCAGTCGATGCAGATGCCGATCGGGACGGCGTACCCGTGCGGGAGCTTCCACCCGCTCATCGCCTCAAGCCGCGCCGCGCTCCAGAGCGCGAAGCCCGTCGCGCCCCACTTCACGTGGGCGCTCACGCAGTCGCGCACGGCGTCCGCCAGCACTTCGAAGTCCCTCTCCTTGAGCGCCTCGGCGTTCTTCGCGATCTTCTTCATCAGCGTCGCGTCCTTGACCGCCGCGAAGCGGACGAGCTCTCCCACGCCGCCGCGCCAGACGCCGTCCAGCACAGTCTTCGCGTACGAGACGTCCACTATCACGGCCGCCGGACGGCACGGAACGCGCAGCGCGTCCTTCACGGGACCGCTGTCCATCGCCGCGTTGTCGGCGAATGCGGCGTCAGTCATCGACGCAATCGTCGTCGGGACGCGGACGAGCTTCACGCCGCCCCTCACCTGCGACGCGGCGTAGCCCGCGACGTCCAGGATCGTGCCTCCGCCTATCGCCATCATGATGTCGTTCTTGCCTATCTTCGCCTCAAGGGCCGCTTCGACGATCTTGAGTACGCTCTGCATGCCATCCGTCTTGATCTTCTCCCCGCCGCCGATGACGACCGGGGCCCCCGCAAGGGCGAGCCCGTGGGCCTGGACGTACTTGCCGATGCTCGTGCCAAGCCCCTCGGTCCGCTGGACGACGTTCATGTCGGCGACAAGCATCACACGCGGACGCTCCACGCCCGAAACGGCCCGCAGTGTCTCGACCACCGCCGTGTTCTCGACCGCGAACATGTTGTCCGCAAACACGACGGGATAGCTTCCCCTCTCCTCCCAGTTTACGACGAGCCCTTCGCTTTTCCTTGGTCTTGCCATTGTATGTGCTCCTTTTCTGAATTCTTGCTGTCCTTCGACTTTTAACTCCCAACTCTCAACTCCCAACTCCTAACTTCAACATCTCCTCCGCATGACGCCGCGCGACGGTCGTGAGCTTCTCCCCGCCGAGCATCCGCGCTATCTCCTTGACGCGGTCCTCGCCGTCGACGGACGCGATGCGCGTGCGCGTGCGCCCGCCCGAGACGGACTTCGACACGACGAGGTGCCTGTCACCGAAGACCGCGCTCTGCGGGAGGTGGGTAATCGCGATCACCTGCCTGTGACGCGCCACGGCGCGCATCTTCTCGCCGACGACCCGCCCCGCCTCGCCGCCGATGTTGGCGTCGATCTCGTCGAAGACGAGCGTACCCGTCTCGTCGTGGGCCGCGATCACGCCCTTCACTGCGAGCATCACGCGTGCAATCTCGCCGGAGCTCGCAATGTCCGCCAGGGGACGCGCGCTCTCGCCCGGATTCGGCTCGAAGAGGTACACGACCGCATCGCAGCCGGACGGACCGGGCTCGGCCGCGTCGATCCTCACGGAGAACTTCGCCTGAAGGAAGCCGAGGTCGACAAGCTCCCTGGTGATCGCCTTCGCAAGCTTCGCGCCGGACGCCTTGCGCGCCTTCGTGACCGCGGCCCCCGCCGCCTTCACAGCGTCGAGCGCCGCCTTCTCCTCGTCCCTCAGCTTCGCAAGCCTCTCGTCGCGCCCCTCAAGGGCCTCCAGCTTCGCCTTCTTCGACGCAAGGAGCGAAATGAGGTCCGCAATCGCCCCGCCGCCTTTCAAATACTTCCGCTTCAGGCGGTTGACGACCCCCAGCCGCTCGTCCATCTCCGCGAATTCGCCGGGGTCCACGTCGAGCTTCGCCGCCGCATCCGCGACGCTGCGCGACAGCTCCTGTATGCGGACCGTCAGGTCCTCCGCCTCGGACGCCCACGCCGCCGCCTCTGAGAGGTGCTTCGAAACGGCGGCGAACTTCGGGCGCAGCCCCACCAGGATGTCCGCCGCGCCCCGGTCGCCGCCCAGCGCCTCCGTTATCTCGTTCGCAGCCTCGACTATCTCCTCGGCGTGCGCAGCCGCCGCGTGGCGCTCGGCCAGGTCCTCGTCGTCGGTCGTGATCCCGGCCTCCTCCAGCTCGTTCACCTGGTACCTGAGAAGGTCGAGCGCATCTTCGTCGGAATCGACATCCGCAAGCGCGGCGATTTCGCCGCGCACGCGCGAAAGCGCCTCCCATGCCGCGGAGTATCCCTTCAGGCCCACCTTGCCGTACGCATCGAGCGTCCGCCTCTGGAACGACTCCTCGAGGAGCAGCTGGTTGGAGCGCGGACCGTGTATGTCAACGAGTTTGCGGCCAAGCTCCCTCAAATCGGAGACGGACGCCGCCTCGTCGTTGATCCACGCGCGCGAGTGGCCGTTCGCTGATACGACGCGCCTCGCCACAATGTCGCCGAAATCGGCCTCCACCTCGGCCTCCTTCGCGCCTTCGCGCACGGCCGAAGGGTCCGCACGACCGCCGAGGACGAGTTCAAGCGCGCCCATGAGCACGCTCTTGCCCGCGCCTGTCTCGCCGGTCAATACGTTCAGCCCCGGGGCGAACTCCGCCTCGGCCTTTTCGACGACCGCCAAATTGGATACTGAGAGCCTTTGGAGCATTCCCGTTTCCGTAAAAAAGCAAACCGCTTGGTTAAAGTGGAGCGGGCGATGGGAATCGAACCCACGTAAGAAGCTTGGGAAGCTCCTATTCTGCCATTGAATTACGCCCGCTTAGACGTAACAGCCGCTATGCAGCTGGCGGAGAGAGAGGGATTCGAACCCCCGATACCCTTGCGGGTATGCATGATTTCGAGTCATGTGCATTCAACCAGGCTCTGCCATCTCTCCAACGGTTGGATATTGTATCAAAAAAGGCGGTCGGTAGTCAATAGGGTTCACGCTTATCCCGACTTTTTTCGGGGCAACTTATCCCGAAATCGCGCCAGGGCCTCGTTAAAAATCGGGGTAAGCGTGTGCGACGCATCAAAATCCGTTCCGCCGCTTCTCGCGCACTGGCTCATGGTGGCGGCGTAAGGCTTCGTCACGACAGCACGGCGGCGGCGAACGCGGCGAGGTCGTCGGCACGGGCGGACGCCCTGTCGTCGAGCTGCGTGGGCTGTCCGTTCACTATGGCGACCTTCCCGCCCGCCCTCAGCGTCAGGGACGGAAGCCCCGCCGCCGGATAGACGGTGAGGGATGTCCCCAGGACGAGCATCAGGTCCGCCTCCAACGCCGCCTCCTGCGCATTCGTGAACGCCGCCTCGGGGAGCGCCTCTCCGAAAAACGTAATGTCCGGCTTGAAGACTCCCCCGCACTTGCAGCGCGCCACCTCGTCCCCGGCCTCCAGCATGGCGCATATCTCGGCGAAGGTCTTCTCCGCCCCGCACCGGCGGCAGTGGTGGAGAATGGGCGAGCCGTGGACCTCCCAGACGTTGGTCGAGCCCGCCTTCTGGTGGAGCATGTCGATGTTCTGGGTGATTATGCCGATGAGCCTGCCGTCGTCCTCAAGCTTCTTCAGCGCCTTGTGGACGGGGCCGGGCTCGTAGCCCTTGAGTCCGTAGACGAGCTCCCTGCACCCGTTGTAGTAGATGCGTGGGTCGCGGTCGAACCAGTCGATGTCGAATATGCGCTCCGCGTCCGCCTGCCTGTACAGCCCCTGCGGTCCGCGGAAGTCGGGTATGCCGCACAGCGTGCTCACGCCCGCGCCCGTCATGGCGACGACCTTCTTCGCGCCGACGACGAGCTCCATTACCTTGTCCATGTCGTTTTTCATGGCACTATTATAGCAAAAAAGAGGCGCCGCGGAAAACGCGGCGCCCTTTTTCGCATTCGCGACCGTGCGCTTACTTCGCGAGGTCGGCGGAGACCTTCTCGAGGAGCTGGCGGAGGGCGGCCGGGACGCGGCGGGCGGCCTTGTTGACCGTCGTGGTGTCCTTGGAGGCCTTCGCGTCGTACTCGTCGTAGCTCGCTCCGATCGTCGCAATCTCCTTCTTCCAGCCCTCGACGTCGACCTTGACGAGGTCCTTGAGGTAGTCGGGGTTGACGAGGAAGTTGGGATCGTCGCCCTCGTTGTTCTCGAGGGATATGTCCTTCGCGAACGGGAGGTTGCCGATCGCAGTCTCGTTGGCGCCGACCTTGCCGTCGATGCGGTCGCAGATCCACTTGAGGACGCGGCTGTTGTCGCCGAAGCCGGGCCACATGAACTGGCCGTCCGCCGTCTTGCGGAACCAGTTCACGAAGTAGATCTTCGGGAGCTTGGTCGGATCGGCCGACGTGCGCTCCATCTCCAGCCAGTGCTGGAAGTAGTCGCAGACGTTGTAGCCGAAGAACGGAAGCATCGCCATCGGGTCGCGGCGGACCTGGCCGATCTTGTCGGAGATGACGGCGGCCGTGATCTCGGAACCGGCGGCGGAGCCCATGAACACGCCGTGGGTCCAGCTCTTCGCCTCGTTCACCAGCGGGATGGTCGAGGGACGGCGACCGCCGAAGAGGATCGCGTCGATCGGCACTCCGGTGGGCTTCTTGTTGAACTTGCCGTTGAAGCCGTCCTTGTCCAGCACCGGGCAGTTGACCGCGGGTGCCGTGAAGCGGCTGTTCTTGTGGGCGGCGACGTAGCCGGAGGCCTTGACCTCGGCCTTGGTCATGCCTGGCTTCGGTCCCATGCGCTTCTTGTCGTCCGTGCAGCGGTAGCAGGGGTTGCCCTTCCAGTCGATGCCCTCCTCAGGAGCGTCGATGCCCATGTCCTCCCACCAGATGTCCCCGTCGGGCGTGAGAACGACGTTCGTGAAGATCGTGTTCTTCTTGCAGGAGAGGAGCGCGTTGGGGTTGGAGAACTTGGAGGTTCCCGGCGCGACGCCGAAGAAGCCGTTCTCGGGGTTGATGGCGTAGAGACGGCCGTCGTCGCCGGGCTTGAGCCACGCGATGTCGTCGCCGATCGTCTGGAGCTTCCAGCCGGGGAGCTTCGGGAGCATCATGGCGAGGTTCGTCTTGCCGCAGGCGGACGGGAACGCGGCCGTGACGTGGTACTGCTTCTTCTCGGGGGAGGTGAGCGTGAGGATGAGCATGTGCTCGGCCATCCAGCCCTGGTCCTTCGCGAGCTTGGACGCGATGCGGAGCGCGAAGCACTTCTTGCCGAGGAGCGCGTTGCCGCCGTAGCCCGAGCCGAACGACCATATCTGGCGCTCTTCGGGGAACTGGGTGATGAACTTGTCCTCGATCTTCTTGGCGCAGGGCCACGCGACGTCCTTCTGGCCCTTCTTGAGCGGCGCGCCCACGGAGTGGATGCAGGGGATGAAGTCGCCGTCCTTGCCGAGGTGCTGCATCACGGCGTCGCCCGTGCGCGTCATGATGTTCATGTTCACCACCACGTAGGGCGAGTCGGTGAGCTCGATGCCGTACTGGGTGATCGGGTTGCCGATCGGGCCCATCGCGAACGGGATGACGTACATCGTGCGGCCCTTCATCGAGCCCTTGTACTTCTTGAGCATCTCCTTCTTCATCGCCACCGGATCCTTCCAGTGGTTCGTCGGGCCCGCGTCGATCTCCTTCTTCGAGCAGATGAACGTGCGGCCCTCGACGCGCGCGACGTCGCTCTCGTGCGAACGGGCGAGGTAGCAGCCCGGGCGGAGCTTCTGGTTGAGCTTGACGAACTGGCCCTTCTTGACCATCATCTCGCAGATTGCGGTGTGCTCTTCCTTTGTGCCCTTGATCACGACAACCTTGTCGGGATCGCAGACCTTGACCCACTGGTCGACCCACGCCTGAACCTTGGCGTTCTTGAACTTCGGCGATTTAGCCATATTCTTTTACTCCTTGATTTCCCCCTTTCGGGGCTGTGTTGAAATGCAATTGCTATAAGTATATCATAAAATCGCCGGGCTGTGGGACGGAAAATGACGAAAATTTCATTTTGGTGAGAAGACAGAGTGAATGCGACTGCCCGCGAAGCGGGGAGTCGCATTCACTC
>CAMOCC010000028.1 GCA_946610035.1 uncultured Verrucomicrobiota bacterium | reverse complement strand
TCGCTCCGCGACGGAACAAAGTTCAGTCACCCGGAGTTCATATTATATTTGGCTCACCAACCGCCGGCTCAATCCCTGGACTCGATTTCGCGGTTGATCTTGTCCACCAGCTCGTCCGTCAGCGGATAGCGCGATATGATCCACATCGCAAGGCCCAGGAGGAACGCCGGTATCACGCAGACGAGCCAGCGGATGCCCTCCTGCGCTAGGGGCGTCTGGTTCTCGAGCCCGTTCATGAAGTACGCGCCAGCGGCGTTGCCGACGGACATCATGGCGAATGCCGTGACGAAGAAGAATGCGAGCACCCTTAGCGGCTTGTTGCGCCGGAACTCCGTCCAGAGGTCGCTTATCCTCACCTTTTCAGCCCCTGCGGCGTCCATGACGACGCGCTCCTTCGTCTGCGTGAAGCAGAAGACCAGAAGCGCGAATCCCGCGAGCGCGTATATGAGCATGGCGAGGAACCAGGCGGACGGGGCGGTCGGGAGCGTCGACTTCTCGGCGGCCGCCGCCTGGTAGCCCGTCCAGCCGAGGACCGCGCCGGGGACGACGCCGCCAAGCGCCATGCCGGCCTTGTAGAATATCCCGGTGAGGGCGCTGACGATGCCGGAGATGCGCTTGCCGGTCTGGTGCTCGGAATAGGAAATGACCTCCGGGACCAGAGCCCACATGTAGCCCGTCGCGACGATGACGCCGGTCGACTTCACGAACTGCGCCACGTAGACGAGGACGATGTTGTCCTCCACCCTCCCGAGCCTGCTGATGACGTAGAGCATCGCCATGCCGACGATGGCGACCGCGAGGAAGATGTAGAACATGTTCTTCTTGCCGACCTTGCGCTTGATGGCGGGGACGAGCGGCATGAAGATGAAGGAGGGAAGCGACCCGAGACCCATGAACATCGCCATCTTCCACGGGAATTCAGAGCCCTTCGCAAGCGCGGCCACGAGGATCGGAACGCCCGCCGCCACGGCGAGCCCGCCCACGTTCGCCATGAACATCCTGACGCTTGTGAGGATCGTCACCTCGTCCGTATCGCGCGAAAGCGACGAGTTGAGCGCCCCGTAGGGCACGTTGACTAGCGTGTAGAGCATGGAGAGGCCCACGTACGTCACATACGCGTACACCGTCTTCCAGAGCCCCGCGCCCGAGGCGTCGCCGAACGGATTCCAGAAGCAGAGTATCGCAAGGACCGTCAGCGGAAGGCCCGCAAGTACGAGGTAGGAGCGGTACTTGCCCCATTTCGGGTTGTGCTTGTCGACGAAGGCGCCCACCAGCGGATCCCACAGGACGTCCACCAGGCGGACGACGAGGAACATGGTCGCGGCCGTCGCCGGGGACAGCCCGAAGATGTCCGTGTAGAAGAACAGCAGGTACATGCTGATCGTCTGGTAGATGAGGTTCTGGGCGAGGTCGCCCCCGCCGAATCCGATGCGGACAAGCCATCCCAGCCGTCCCGGTCTCGCATTGTCATTGTTCATGCATAGATTCTACCATATCCAGGCGTGCAATGACATTACCCGAAAAGGCTATCTTTCAGCGAAATATCCGAATGGTCCTGTAGACGGGCTCGGCCGTCTTCACCTTCCCGCCGTCCGCGCCCCACTGGTACGCGCAGACGGTGACCTCGGCGGACGCCGCGCCCTCCGGCCAGTCGCGCAGGGCCAGAACCCCGTCGTCCCCGACGACGGCAGGGCCTTCACGGACGAAGTATCTGACCGGAAGTCCGCTCGACGCCGTCGCCGTCAGCTTCAGCGGAAACTCCGCCGCCCGCACCTTCTCGGGCGCGCTCCACTCTATCGCGTTCTCCGCGCCGTGGGTGTTCACCGGGAAGCGGAGGATCGCCTGCTGCACGGACCTCTTCCAGTGCGCGTCCCCCGGATAGACCGCCGCCAGCACCACCTCGCGCGCACGGTATCCGTCGAAACCGTGCCTGTTGAACCTGATGTCGAACGCATCGTTTGTGCGCTTCACGGCCGGGCCCTGCACCACCTTAACGTCTATCGCCTCGCGCGGAAGCTCCGGACGCTGCAGATCGGACCCCGCCTGCAGACCCGTCCAGCGCTCGGGACGCCCGGCCGGGACCTTCTCATCGAACACGGCCCTCGCCGCGAACCCCTCGCCGTCGGGCTGGAAAGGCACCGTGACCTGAAGGTGGCTCTTCGGATCCTGCGCGACGACTTTCCCCTCGCGGTCCAGGAACCCGATGACGGAGAACTTGCCGCCTGAGCGCGGTATGCGCGGCGCCTCGCCCTTCGTGATGAAACGCGCTATGGCGAGCGGCAGTGCGTCCGTCATGTCGAAATGTCCGCTCTCCCAGTCCGGGACCGGCAGGAGCTTCACGTCAGGATGCGCCTTGAGGAACGGCTTCTCCTTCTCCATGCGCTCCGGGAACCACTCGTATTCGCCGCCGACGAGAAGCATCGGCACGCCCGCCGTCTTCGCCCAGAAGGCGTCGTCGAACTCGGGCTTGAAGTGCGGCCAGCTGCCCTTGAGCGACACCGCGCACTTTACGCGCCCTGGCATCGCCGCCGTGCACATGTAGGGCCAGTCCGCCCATGCGGAGTGCCCGAGCGGGACAAGCTTCGCGCCGCCGGCAAGCTCGGGGTGTCCGCTCGCCTTCGCCAGCTTCGCAAGAAGCGCGTCGACCGCGGGGACGTCCGCCTCGGAGAACTTGGTGTTGAAGCCCTGCAGCCCCGGCGTCACGAAGACTATGGCCGTGTCGTCCGCCGCAAGTGTCCGGCGGAAGTCGGGGTCCGAGAAAAGCGGCTCCTCGAGCATGTTGTCGTTGCCGATCACCACGGACTTCACCGTCTTCGTCCGGGGAGGAATCCACAGGTACGCGCGGGCGGGCTTCTTCGTCTCGTTGTGGACGAAGCCTTCGACCTCCACGCCCCACTGGTAGACGCCCCAGACCGAGGCCGGGCCGCCGCGAAGCGTATCGGACGCCGCCCCCGCGCCGGCGGGCGACCACGTGTCGCGCCATGCGATTTCGGGACGCAGCGGATCGCTCCAGTCGATCGGAAGCCACGCATAGCGTCCGTCGATCGCATTGGACGGCCTCCAGATGTCGAAGCAGGCTATGTCGCGTCCGCTCGCCTCGTCGCGGAAGATGTACGTGGACTGTCCGCCCCACGTCTTGTCCGCCCCGAGCCTGTTCTCCGGGTTGACCCCCGTGCAGGGGTTGCAGAGCCACTCCCACGGACCCTCCAGCGATTTCGCGCGGTACATGCGCGCGGCGTTCGGCTTCCATCCCGTGCAGCCGGAGCCGAGGAGGTAGTACCATCCGTCGTGCTTGACGACGCACGGTGCCTCGGTCCAGTGCCTCTCCATGTTGCGATGGACCTTCCCGGTGTAGCCGAGGCAGTCCGGCGTCAATTCGGCGAAGTGGAGAGTCGCGTTGTTTTCGGACGCGAACACGTGCCACGAGGTGCCGTCGTCGTCAGTGAAGATCGTCATGTCACGGCTCATCCCTCCGAGCGGATTCTCGCTGCGCAGGAACTTGAATGGCCCCGTCGCCTTCTCCGCGACCGCGAAGCCGACCCTCGCGTCGTTGTAGCCGTTGCCCTTGCGCTCGAGGTGGAAGAGCATCGCGTATCTGCCCGTTGCGCGGGACTTCACGACCTTCGGTCGCTCCAGGATGCAGCCCTTCTCGATGTCCGACGGACCCTCCGTGACCGCCAGCGCCACGCCTTCGCGCTTCCATGTGAGGAGGTCCGAAGACGAGTACACGGAAACGCCCACATTCGCGCGGTTGCCCTCCTTGCCGGCCGTCTTGTGCTCGCCGTACCAGTACCAGACGCCGCCGTCCTTCAGGAGTCCGCCGCCGTGCGCGTTGATGTGCACGCCGTCCGAATCCTTCCAGACACCGCCGTTGACAAGCTCCCCGGTCCCCGCCTCCGCAACCGCACACGCAAAAAGCGCCGCGACAATGGAAATATTGATTTTCATTTTCATGGCACTAGTATATCAAATCGCCGCGTCGTAAAACCATCCCCTTTAAGGGTGGTGGGCTAATTAGTTGGTGATTGGCAGTGCTTGTAGTGTTAAACGACCCTAAACGTCCCTAAAAGACCCTAAACGACCCCCGAGGTACGGGGACAGTCCCCCGGGGGGTGGAGACGCGGCTTCCAGCCGCGTCAAGTCGCTAAAGTAGTCGCATACAAATCACTCGATTGACGCGGCTGGAAGCCGCGTCTCCAACGGGTTCGCCAGGGGGAGTTAAGGGTGAGTGGGACTATCCCAAATCACTACCAACCATCAACTATTCCCCCCTAAGGGTAAAAACAACAAACGCGGACGGAAACCGACCGCGTTAATTGTCAGCAACGGGCTGACCGTTGTGAGATGTATGCCGATGGCCTTACGCCACCTTCTTGCGCCTCAGCCCGAGCATCGCCGCGCCAATAAGCAGCATCAACCCGCTCGTCGGCTCAGGAACGGCCGTGTAGGTCCCGCCATTCCATTTTGCACCACTCCACTGAGCATTAAAGCCAGCAGTGCTGTAGAAGGCCTGCAGCTCCGATCCTTTAACAGCTGTAGACGTTCCTACAAGTGTATTATTTGCGTCAAACAACTCAATGAAGAAGTACTTTTCCGTAAAACTGGAGGAATCTACTACTGCGGCTACTGTCGACAACATGGCAACTTCGCCATCAATTTTAGTATATTCCCCAGTAAGGCCAGCAACTTGATTATTAAGAGCTGTTCCTGCCGTTGTAGGCGGATTGGGGGATGGGGCGGAGTTTAACGAAGCAATAGAAGCGTACGAATACGTTATACTATCACTACTTCCCAATGAAGTAGTGTATGTACCATCATTATTATATGTTGTTGTTCCGCCAATCTGCCAAAACAAATAATCAGCAGTTGCATGCAGAGACAGCAGCAATCCCATTACAAAAGCAATACTCTTTAAGCGCATAGTTTATTCCTCCCTTAATTTTCGGGATAAATCAGATATTTTGTTTTTTACCAATTTATTGTAGGCGATCCACCCTTACTTACATACCAAAAGCCTTGGCCTGGCGCAATTGTCACCTCTCCCGCGTCCACCATTTTGACTATGCCGTCTTGATCCGTTGCCTTGCGCCACTTGCTCTTGGAAGAATTGTATACATATTCCTGAACACCAACACCCCCTGCCATGGGGATTTGAATAGTATCACCTGTCAAAGGCGTACCTGATGCAGAATTCAAAACGCTTGAACTATTTATAAGCGTATAAGCTGTTGCCGGATTGGGATTCCCCATCATATTATAAACAGGCTGAGAAGCTGTGCCGGCAGTTGTAGATGTACTTGCGATATTGGCCCCTATCTGTCCGTAGATATAAAACGGACGTTCTGCGCTAGACCTAATAACCCAAATAGCATTCCCACGAGCCATGGTAGCATTATTAGCAGCTGCACCATAGTCCTTTCCATCCGTGTTCACCGCAGTAGGGGTCCATCCTGAACTTGTGTTCATCACCCAAGCTTTCCACGTCTCACCATCTTTGTAAATAAGGATGTCGCCTGCGGCAAAATTGTTGGTCAACACCATCTCATTCGGAGGGATGGCACCACCGTCAGCAACTTTCACGAAAGGAACTGCAACAATTGTATTAGTGGTTCCGCTATTGATTTCAATACGGCCAAGTTCGTTCTGGGATACTACAGCCGCAAGCACAGAGCCTGCCACCACCGCAGAGGCTACCGCAAGAAGAGATTTGCACTTCATTTTATATACCTCCTTCGAACAACTTACTTGCTGATTACCTTGAAGAAACGATACTTGGGATCGTCAACCTCAATAGTCAGATTGCCATCAAGGGTTCCGCGCGTTTTGAAGTTGATGGCATTCGGATCTAGTTCAGCAGGTGTTTCTCCTGCAGAGATACCATACATAAAATACGGAAGCGTATTTGTGACTTTGACTGTCACGTGGCTGTTTGAAACCTTAATGGAGGAAACGACCGGCTGCGGTTTCTCCGCTGTCGCAACCGCAGCATCCGATGTCACAGCCCCGGACTTCGCAACGGTAGTAACGCCACCCTTTGCAACTTCATCCGCAACACTCGTAACAGTATTGACGACATCAACTTTGTCATCTGCATTCAGACCTTTAACCTCTGCAACAACGACCTCTCCTTCCTCAGCCTTGAATGTCCGAGTATCAAGCAGATAAACACTAAGTGTTCCCGTACTAATAAGGTCGGCGTTGGCACCAGTGAAGATAAAGAGGATGTCGTCACACCGCCCCTTCACATCAGTTGCATGGAACGCAAGTATCTTGTTGTTGACTGAATCAACCTCAGTACCATCCGCCTTGATGCCTGCAAACTTTGCCCCATCGGCAATCCAAACAAGGGCGTATACCTCGCCCTTGAGGACCTCTGTTCCATCAGCGTAGCAGTCTGGCCCCTCAGATGAGAACGAAACAAGAGTTGCAGGCGCTCCAAAGGCAAAAACTGCCATTGCGATAGACGCAACAAGTAGAGAAAGTTTTTTCATTTTCAGGTTCTCCTTTCCCAAATCAATTCTTTGTCGCTATGACCTTGATTTTTAAGACCTTGTAATCTCCATTAGGAGCAGCAACAGTCAACTGACGAGATCCAGAAATAATACCGCCAGCCGAGGCCGGCACCGCGTCTTCGTAGGAGGCTCCATCCTTTGAGAACGCAACGGTATATGTCCTTGCTGAAGTGTCAACGCATGGCACAGTAATAAGGAGATTGCCATCTTGTGCTGAGAATTCCGTAGCGATGAACTTCGAATCATCAGTCGGGTCGAGACCGGTCTCGTACTTCTGGGCGACTGTCAGGCCAGAGCCTGAAACTATAGTGCCAACAGCTTCAGGATTAGGCTTGATACTGTAGGTTGCGAGGTAGTCGTACGGGACCGTGACACCGCCAACCGTCACTTCACCAGTAAAGTTCTGCGCGATTGCAGAAGCGCTCTCGCTGATCAACAGGTCATCGACCTTGGTGGAACCGACGAAGGAAAGCTCAGTCAACTTGGATGCGCTGCTGGAAATCACCGGATACCAGGAACCGCCAGTGGTATTGCCAGACGACTTGACGTAGCCGGCGGAGGAGTTGGCGGCGACACCATTGACACTGACCTGACAACGCTTAGCGGTGTAGTCGAAGTCGAGCGTCACACGCGCCCAAGTCTGTGTCAGAACGGGCACGTCGGTCTTGACCCATCCACTGCTTGCCGACAAGACATTCGTGCAGCAGTAGATCCAAATGTAGGAATCATTAGCATTAGCGGTCGTCGAACCCTCTCCTGCTGCAACAGCGATCTGGGCACCCGCTATGACATCCTCCGGGTCGTCACCGGCCTCATCCACAAAAAGGAGGAAGTCGGCCTTGGAATAAGATTGATTTTCAACAGCCGTGGTGTTATTGGAACAGGCAACAGTGCCATCGACGACGAGGTACTTCTGTCCTGACGTAGCCTCCGCCACGGGACGACCGTGAGTATTTGCGTCATCCGAAGTCCCGGTCTTGATCTTTCCATTACCAGCCCAAACAATGTTCCCACCACTCAGCGACGATACTTCCGCATTGTCACCCGCACCGTCAAAATTCTGGCTGACTCTTATCTCTTCAGCAAATGCTACGCCTGCAACAAGCGCCAAGCTCGCACATAGTATAGATTTCATTGAGTTTTCCCTCCTCGTAGAAATTCTTCTCACTCGTTTGCCTATATTGTACCATATCCTGCGGTCCCCCGCAAGGGGGAGATTTAAAAAAAATCCAGCGCGGATGCACCGAGAGATTTATGCAAGGATAGGGTAATTAGCCTGCATCTGCGCATCGTACATATACCGCCATAGGCTTTCGGGGCGGGATAGCCAGCGGGGAGGAGGAAGAGGGGGGCAACTTGTTTGGAGACGCGGCTTCCAGCCGCGTCAATCGAGTGATTGGTATGCGACTACTTTAGCGCACTTGACGCGGCTGGAAGCCGCGTCTCCAAAACCCCACGGGGACAGTCCACTCTACAGGGGGTCCGTCGCTCCGCGACGGACATTCGCACCTTTCGCCAATAATCAAACAAATCGGGAGCGCGCGAGGGAGGCGAATGGATAGTGGCTGGAAAGTCTACTGCTCCACGTCCTTCCTTGTTGCGTCGCGGAGCGACGCAACCCCCTGGCAAGCGATCTGTTCCCTACAGGGCCACTCTACAGGGGGTCCGTCGCTCCGCGACGGACATTCGCAACTTTCGCTAAGAATCAAACAAATCGGGAGCACGCGAGGGATGCGAATGAATAGTGGCCGTTTAGTCTACTGCTCCACGTCCTTTCGCCCGCGCGTTTTTCCCGAAAGCAGGCCTTCAGCCGGGCTAAGCCACTACCTCATCCGCTTCATCTCGAACTTCTCGCCGGCGAGGGCGCGCTTGGCGAAGGCGCCCCAGTACGGCGTCGCGTCGTAGTCCCAGCTCTTGATCATGCACGGACCCGCCTTCGGATGGAAGCACCACGCAGTCCAGTGGATGTGGTTCTTCTGGATGAAGCCTAGCATGTCGGGCGAGAAGGTGTACGGATCCTCCTTCTGCTCCAGCGGAATGAACGTCATCTCCTCGCGCGGTGCTGCGCCGACCTCGCCGAGGAATATCGGATACTTCGCCGCGACCGGCAGTATCGTACCCCAGCCCTTGTGCCAGTGGTAGGTGTGCCACGCGTACATGATGCCGTTGCCGCCCTCGCGCTCGACAAGCTCCCACGTCGGCTTCCCCTCCTCGTTCGCTATCCCCGTGAGGTCGTTCGCCCACTGGCGCCCGCCCGCAATCACGATGTTGCGAGCACCCGTGGAGCGCACCGCGTCGAGGAGAGCCTGCATGCCCACGGACTCGAACCCCTGGTTCTTCCGCTTCTCCTCCTCGGTGAGGAACGCGGACTCGTCCACCTTCCCTGCCTCGCCGACCCATCCGCCGTCCCTCCACGTCTTCCAGTCGATTCCGTGCGGCTCGTTGAAGAGGTCGAAGATGACGGCGGGATGGTTCGCGAAGTGCTTCGCGGCGTCCTTCCAGAACTCGACGTGCTCCGCCTTCGGCGCACGGAAGCGGTGGAGGTCCAGCGCGACGTATGCGCCCCTGTTCGCGGCAAGCGTCACGATCTTGTCCACGCTCCTCCTGAAGGCGACTCCGCCGTCGTTCTGGTACGGACTCGTCCCGAACCAGTGCGCCTCGTTGATCGGAAGTCGTATGCAGTTCGCCTTCCACTCGTCGATGGCGACGACCGTCGACTTCTCGATCTGCTCGCCGTTCGGGACGGACTCCATCCCGCCCGCGTTCACGCCCTGGAGCCACACGTCCTTGCCGTCCGCATCGACGACCCTGTTGCCGACGACCCTGATCTCCTTCGGCCACTTGGCGCGGTTCGGCGCCTCGTCCGGAACCCTCCTCGCCGCGATCTGGCGCGCCTCTTCCGCCGCCTTTGCGACGAGCGGGGAGGCCGCCGTCGGGACGAGCTTCATGTCCGTTATCGTCATCTCGCCCGCCTTCACCTGGAAGAGGCTCGGCATCACGACGAGGCTTATCGCGTTCGAGGGGACGAGGAACTCCATCGTCCTCGCCTGGAAGCCGTCCGTGTTGCGTTGGGTGTATGTGGGCCTGGGCTCGGGCTTGATCTCCTTGCCGTCCGCACCCTTGAACTTCAGGAGCATCCTCGCGTCGAACCACGGCTTCTCGCCCGTCTTCAGCTTCTCGACCTTCCAGTTCCACGAGAGCCTCAGCGCCTCGACGCCCTCCGGTATCGGGTATTCCTTGTAGGAGTTGACGATCTTCCCGGGAACAGTCGAGACGAGGCTGCAATACGGCGAGCCGGCATCCTTCGGCGGCGGGATGAGCGAGCCGTACTTCTCCAGCGTCTTCATCGCGTTCGCGCGCGCCTTGAGCATGTTCGCGGCATTGCGCCTCTCCTGCGCCTCGCGCCTCGCCCTGTCCTCAGGGTCCTCGACGAACGTCTCGCGGGCGACCACGGAGAGGTTCCTGACCTCCATCGCGCCGGACTTCACGTTGAACAGGCACGGCATGAGCGCGATTCCAGCCGCCCCGTTAGCGACCTTCACCGTCTTCTTGACGGGGAACCAGTCCTTCGTCCCCTTCCATCCTCCGATGGCGGGGCCGCCATTCACCTTCTTGTTCGCCTTGTCGATGAAGTCCATCATGATGCGTGCGTCGAACCAGTTCTGCGCGCCCTTCACGACGTCCGTTATCTTCACCTCGCAGGAGATCTCCAGTCCCTCCGCGCCCCTCGGGAAGAAGACAGGCGTATAGACCAGCCCCATCTTCCCCGCGCCCTTGAAGGGAACCACGAAGTTCCGCTTCGCCTCGGGGACGAGGTTTTCGTCCGTGATGGCCTCCTTGGGCAGGTCCGCGGTCTTCTGCGTCTCGACCTTCACCTCCGTGGGCTTCGCCTCCGACGGCTTCGTCTCCGACGCAGGCGCCGCATCCGCCTTCGCCTCCTCCGGCTTCACGGACTGCTCCGCTGCCGTCTGTTCTGCAGCTACAGTCTCTTCTCCCGCACCCTTTCGATCGGAAAGGAAGTGCATGACTCCAACCGCCGCCACGGCCGTCAAAGCCACTCCTGCAATGAACGATACCAGACTTTTCATCTTGTTATTCCTTTTTGTTGGGTTGTTCGGAAGTCATTTCGAAGACCAGTTCGCCGCCGCGCGCGATGTCCGCATGGCGTATCGTCGCAGCAGTGTGCGGTCTGCCGTCTAGCGTCACGCCCTTTACGTATTTCGCCTCGCGCGAAAGGCCCTTCGCGACCACGGTGAAGGTCCGCCCTCCGCCGACCTTCATGACGACGCGCCTCGCCTGCGGAGCTCCGAGCACGTACTCGCCCGAGGCGGGATCGACCGGGTAGAACCCAGCAATCGAGAAGAGGAGCCAGGCTGACATCTGCCCGCAATCCTCGTTCCCGCAGATTCCATCCGGCTTGCTGGAATAGAGCGTATCGACGACTTCCCTCACGATCTCCTGCGTCCGCCACGCCCTCCCCTCGAGCGCGAAGAGGTAGGCGACGTGATGGCTCGGCTCGTTGCCGTGGGCGTACTGTCCGATCAGCCCGGAGACGTCTTCCAGCCCCTTCATCCCCGGCGTTTCAGACGGGAGCGCAAACAGCGTCTCCAGCCTCTCGAGGAAGCGCTCGCGTCCGCCCATGAGCGCGACGAGCCCCGGCACGTCGTGCTGAACGTGCCAGAGGTACTGCCAGGCGTTCGCCTCGGTGAAGTCCCCGCCGAGGGTGTGCGCATTGCAGAGCCTGAGGGGGTTGAAATCGGCCGGCCACCTCCCCGCCGAGTCGCGTCCCCTGAAGAACCCGCTCCGGGCATCGTAGACGTTCGCGTACTCCTTCGCGCGCCGCCCCCAGCGCGCGGCGAGTTCGTCCGCCCCGACGCTCCGCGCATAGCGCGCCGCCGCGCCCGCGCTCACGGCGTCCTCAAGGAGCTTGGATACGCTTTCCGTCGCCACAATGTCGCAGGGATAGTAGCCGTACTTCTCCAGCAGGTCGCTGCGCGAGGCTGGACGGGGCCTGTCGAGCGTCGCGGCGAAGGCGGCTAGCACGCGCCCGGGCTCCGGCTTCGCAAGCCCCTTGAGGCATGCGTCCGCAATCACCGGTATCGCCGGGTTCCCCACCATGCAGTCGGTCTCGCGTCCGCGCAGCGCCCATACGGGCAGGTAGCCCTGCTCCTCGCCCTGCGAAAGGAGCGTCTCCACATAGCCCTCGACGCGCTCCGGAAAGAGCACGGTCGCCAGCGGATGCGCCGCGCGATACGTATCCCAGAGCGAAAGTTCGCCGTAGTGGACGCCGCCCTTCGCATGGTGGACTGCGTCGTCTGCGCCCCTGTAGCGCCCGTCCTCATCAGCGATGTCGCGCGGCTGCGAGGCGAAGTGGTAGAGCGCCGTCCTTGCAAGCTTCGCAACGCGCTCGTCGCCGTCCACTTCCATGCGCGAGAAGGTCTCGTCCCACGCCGCCTCCGCCTCGCGCCTGACGCGCTCGAAGTCGAAATCGCCGACTTCGCACAGGGCCTTCGCCGCGCCCTCGCAATCGACGGTGGAAAAGCCCGTGGCAACGAGAAGCGGCGTTCCGTCGGATACGCCGAAATCATAGACGAAGCGAGGCGCCCGCTCGCATGGATTCGCCTTCGGGAGAGTCTCGACGCCGAGCGGACGCGACGAAAACCGCGCCGCCTCGAAGACGCGGCGCTTCGCCCAGCTGGTGACGAGAAGCGCGGCGTTGAAGCCGTCCCCCGTCGTCGCCGTCTCGCACGAGAGGACGCGGTTCGTAAGCCCGTCGTCTCCCCACACCACGATCCCGAACTGAAGATCGGCGAGGAGTCTCCTCTCGGCGCCCTCCGGCCACGTGAAGCGGAAGAGTCCCGCCCGCTTCGACGCCGTCATTTCGCAAAGGACGCCGTCGTCCGCGAGCTTCACGGCGTAGCAGCCCGGCGTCGCCCGCTCGGTCGACTTGTCCATTGCGCGCGTCATGGCGGCGTCAGCCACGCCCTTGGAGAACGGCAGGAGCCTCAAGTCGCCAAGGTCGGCGCATCCCGTCCCGCTCAAATGAGTCGAGGAGAATCCGATGAGGTTCGTGTCGCCGTACTGGTAGCCGGAGCAGTATTTCCAGTCGAGGATTCCGGTGTCCGGACCCGCCTGCACCGCGCCAAACGGAACCATCGCGGCGGGGGTGCAATGCGCCGTCCCGGAGGTTCCCGTGAATAGATCGGGCCGGACCTTCGCCATGCGGAAGACGACGCGGTAGCGATAGGAGGCGTCCTTCGGCATTACGCCGTGGTCGATAGTCGCAAGCAGCACCTTCCCGCGGCTCTTCCTTCCCTCCAACTGGGGATGGATCCCCGTCCAGTCGCCGTCAACGTCGGCGATTCTCACCGATATCGCCTCCTCCGGCGCGAATATCTCGTATTCGAAATCGCCGTTGACGAAGCGCAGCGAACCGCCGGAATAGGGCAGCACCCTTGCATTCTCCTTGGCGAGGCAGTGCTCGACGCACGTGACGACGCGCGATGCGCAATTCGTCGCCGTTATGCCGCGCCCCGTCGCCTCCACGCCCGACGGCGTAAAGCGCCAGCCCTTCCGTGCGAAAAGCCCGTCGCGGCGGATCGCGAAGTCGATGCGCGCGCCGTCGGCGTCTTCAGACGCTTTGATTTCGTCAAGTTCGTTCGCACCGGGCCCCTCGTTGTACCTGCGCTTCACAGGCGGAAGGTCGGCGTAGCTTGTGATGCCCGGGACGAGCCGCCAGTTGCGCCAGAGCGGGAAGACGTCGTCGTATTCGCGTCCCGTCTCATAGAGGTACATCGCGCCGTCTGCGAGGTGTCCGCCGAGCGTGTTCTCGCCGTTGACCCACGACTCTGTCTCGAGGACGCCGCGCGTGTTCATCTTCACGGACGCCATCCAGCCGTCGGCCCTGTACACGGCGTAGGCGCTGCGCGGGAAGAAGCGGAAGCCCTTCGGCGGCTCCACCGGAAAGCGCCACCCGGCCTTCGCGCAGTCCGCAATGGCGAGCGCGACGCCGCCCGCCTTCTGCGCCGATGCACCGGGTCCGATCTGCCGTCCGAGCGCGGCGGCGTCCATGCGGTCGTTCCACACCGTCCAGCGGAAGCCCCTTTCGAGGAGGTTGCCGAGGACTGCGAAGCGCTTGTCGGCGAAGCGCCACTTCGTCTTCGCGAGGATGTTTGCGAGGCGGCTCATGTTGAGGGCGTAGGAAAGCCCGTAGTTGCCGAACTGCATTTGCGGACCGTGCTGGCGGAAGCTCCAGTCGTCCGCCACGCCCTCATTCCCGGCGGAGACGCGCAGCTCTGCGGCGATCGCGGCGACGGCCTTGTCGACCAGCTTCTCGTCGCGTGCGATGACGCCGCGCATCATGACTATGCGCGAGAGCCAGACGCGATTCTGTCCCGTGCGCTTTATTTCGCTGCACTTCAGGTAGTCGGCGTACCTGGCGCGGTCGGCGTCCGTAAGCGACGGGGCGATCATGATCGCGGCGAGGGCGAAGTCCTGCGGGGCGCCGATTTCATTCCACCACCAGTTGGGCGACTGGGGTCTCTCGCGCGCCCACCAGTCGAGGGCGCGCTTCACGGCGTCCTCGTACCCGCCGGAGCGGGCGAGGAAGAGGGCGCGTGTGCGGAGGTGCCCGATGGCGGTGCGCCAGCCGCCCAGCGACTTGTCGCCGTAGTCGACTTCGGGCCACGTTCCGTCGGCGCGCTGCGTTGCGACGAATCGCTCCGCCTTCGCGCTATCCGGCGAATGGATGCGAATCTCCTCGGCGTTGTTCGCATCGCTCCCGCGCTCCGCCGCCGCGATCCGCGCCTCCAGGCGCGACACTTCATCGACCGCTTCGAGGGCGCAGGGATGCCCGAAGGCCAGCGCCGCAAAGCCCAGCATCAGAATGTTTTTCACTCCAGTCCTCCCTTCCGCGCCGCTTCGCAAAGCCGCGCCGCCAAATCGCTCATTTCAAGGCAGTTGCGACTTCATGGCACGCCGATTCGGTTATCTGATGATGATGCAGAGGGCGTTCGCCTTGCGCGACCACAGCTCCTTGCCATCGGCGCGAATCTCGAGGTGGCCCATGTTCTCGCCACGGGCGAACTTGAGCCCTGTCAAGGTCGAATCGCCGGTGACCTTGAGAAGGCAGCTCTCGGTCTTCCAGGTGTTGGGGTCGGCCTCGACGGTGATCGCCGAGCCCTCGGCCGCCGTAATGGCGGCGACTTCAAGCGGATCCTCAAGACCCGTTCCGACGACTTTCCTTACCAGCTTCGCACCGCTGGCGAAGTTGAGCGAAGTCGAAATCGTTCCCGTTCCGCCGATCGCGGCACCGCGAGCGACATTCACCGCGCCCTGCGCCACCGTGCCGTCAAGCCAGAATTTACCCCTCGCAATGTTAAGTGTGGTCACGTAGACGCTTCCGTCGAAATCGCTGTTCGAACCGTCTTCGCCGACCGTCAGCGTCGTGCCGCGCACGGCACCCGTGCCATAGAGGCCGTTGATCGCAATCGTTCCGAAGGAGAGGCAGCCGTTCACGATCGTGTTGCCGGAGCGTGTGCCGTGGGGAAGGAACGGCGTCGAATTCACGTTCACGATGCACTGGATGTATGTATCTCCAGAATAACTTCCCTCATCGACAATATCCTCGCCGCTGATTACAAAGCCTGCGGCGCCGCTACTGGGACCCTGGGTCAAATCAAATGAGGTCGGCATAGCCTTCGAGAGAACCAATCCACCGGTACCGAAAAACGGCTTCGTGATATTTACAGGACGGTGATGCCATCCCATGCCAGTAACACAGCCCATGACGCTTCCGAAGTCGACAGGCGCACCGATTGTCATCCCGCCGTTTGACGAACTTGCGAGAATCTGACCGCTCTTCACATGCAACGTCTTCGCCCCCGAAATCGCAGCCGAGTCACCCCACGCCGTTGCATCAAGACAGATTGCATTTACCGAAGACTCAGAATCGATGGAAACCGTCGCTCCATGAATATACAGGTTCACATCCTCCGTATCGGAAATGGCAGTCGCCATATCAGCCACATTCAAAGCATGAAGACCATTTTCGGCATTATAAGTCGTAAAACGCAGCGCTCCCCATCCGCTGCCATACCCTGATTGTGTTGCGGTCGTGTCATCAAAGACAGAAGGAACAATTCCGCCAATGAGCGTCGGAGCCTTGTCGAACAACAGCCTGTTGCCGGCTGCAGCGTCGGCGGATGCGCCGAGATCGGCAGAAAGGATTACAAGCGAGCCTCCGTCTTGTATGTCGAGAGAGTCTGACTGCAAAGTACCAAGGCAGTTGCTGGCGTGCGTGAGGGAAAGAACCGAAACGCCAGGCGCATTTTTGCCGGAAACGACAAGCTGTCCAAGCGTTGACGTGTCAGGATTTTTATAGGCATTTACCGAAAATGTCGATCTGATGAGTTCTAGATTTTCCATGCGTTGAACATTTGACCCGTTTGCCAACGCCCAGTTTACGGCAAGCGTCGTGTTTGGCATTACGGTTACATTGCCAACGATAGCAGCATTGCCAACGAGCGTCATGCCCGCGCCATTGCCTCCGAGAATCAGACCGCCGTTTGTCAAAGGACCAGAAACGCGGAAGTTGTCGGCCTTCGAAGGACTGTAGCATAGAAACTTCCGCGTTTCGCCGCCGAGGTCAAAGCCGACGGTGGCATCGACAATGAGCTTTCCTGCAGCGGCGGACGGCTGGATGAGCATGTCGCCGTCGAGCGTGATTGTGCGGTTCTGCGCCCCGGAGTCATCGTTCTTCCGCCCGTAGAACGTCGTATCCTTGGCAATGCTGCCGAGGAACGTCAACGTGCCTGTCCAGTCGTTCGTGAGGCGGAGACTAAGCACGTCAGTCGGAGCCCAGCCTGCGGGGAAAATTCCGTTGATGTCGCCAGCATCCCAGTTGGCGGGATCGAGGAACTGCAACGACCCGCCTTTGTTGGTATTCCAGCCGGAGCCGGCGAATGCGGACGAAGGGAATGCAACCGCCGCAAGGGCGAGTAACATGAACATCGTGATTGATTGTTTCATTGCTTTGCTCCTTTATTTGTTTTAAGTTGTTTATTTAATCGTCTCCTTAGCCGCCACCGCCGATTCGCGCATGACGAGCGCGACGGGAAGCGCCTGCGACGCGACAGGCGCAGCGGGGTCTGCGAGACGCGCGAGAAGCGTCTTCGCGGCGGTTTCGCCCATTGCGGCGAAGTCCTGCCGTATCGTCGTCAGCGCGGGGGAGGTCCACTCGGCAATCGGGTCGTCGTCGAAGCCCACGAGCGAGACGTCCTCCGGAACCTTGACGCCCTTCGCAGCGAAGGCGCGCATCGCAAGTCGAGCAACCGCGTCGCACGAGCAGAACACCGCCGTCGGACGCCTCGGCATCGCGACAATCCGCTCCACTGCGGCTGCTACGCCCTCGGACCAGTCGGCGAAACGCGACGCACCCGAGATGTCGTACTTGAGCGGCGGCGGAAGCCCGCGAGCTGCGCATTCGCCGCGGAAGCCCTCCCAGCGGTCCTTGACCGTGTCCGCCTCCAAGTCGCCGACGAAGGCGACACGCACGTGCCCGAGCGAAGCGAGGCACTCCGCCGCCTTGGCGCCGCCGGAGACGTTGTCCGAGGAGACGCCCGCGAGCGAATCGTCACCGAACAACTGGTCCACTACGACGGCGGGGAAGCCCGTCTCCGCCAGCTCCGCAAGCGCCGCGTCCGCCCGCTCGCCATGCGGCGAGACGACGACCGCCCCCACTGCACCCGACCCAGGAAGAGCCTCGAGCTCCGAAATGAAAGAATCCATGTCGCCGTGCGCGTCGCGAAGCTCGAAGTCCATCCCCGCTTCGGCGACCACGCGCCGCGTGGAGCTTCCCGAGCGTATCGCCGGCTCCCACAGGAGGTTGCCGGCGAGGAACACGACCCTGCGCCGCACCGCCGAGGCGTCGCGCACGAAAAGCCCGATTCCCGCCCTGCGCTCCACAAGTCCCTCCGCGACGAGCGCGTCGACCGCCTTGCGCGCCGTCATGCGCGAAACGTCGCAGTCCTTTGCGAGGGCGACCTCCGAGCCAAGCGCGGTTCCGGGAGCGGCCTTCAATGCCGCCTCCCTCAGTTTCGCCTCGGCGCGTTCAAACGGCGAGACTTTCTTTGTTTCCTTTTTCGTCTTCACGCCGCACAGTCTATCACAAAACCGTGCGCCGAGTCAACGAGAAATTTATACATGTACAATTTTTCTTTTATACATGTACTTTGCCGAACTTCAGTCCTTGTCTGGATCAAGGAGGAGGCAGAAGAGTATCAAGACACCGAAAAGCCCGAGTGCTATTGAAAGGTTGAACCACTTGGCGAGGTGTCCGATAAGCGGGGGGCCGGCGAAATAGCCGAGGAATCCCATCGTCCCCACGAAGGTGATCGCGGACGCCGGCGGCATCGACTTGGTGCGGTTCGCCTTCGAATAGAGGATCGGGACGAGCGCGGAAATGCCGTAGCCGGCGATTCCGTAGCCTAGGGTGGCGACAAGGTGTAGGGAGAGTCCGGAGAGATGCGCGTACGGCGACGAAAGCGCGATGGCGAGTCCGAGCGAGACGAGGACGCAGTCGACGTGCAGCACGCGGCGTGCGGTGAAGCGCATCACCAGGCGGTCGGACACGAACCGCCCCGCCGCCATCATCGCCGCGACGGCGCAGTACCCCCACTTGACGCGCGAAGGCGGTGCGAGGATGCCCTCGCGGTAGAAGACGCCGACCCAGTCGAAGACGGACCCTTCGCAGCCCATGATCACGAGCGCGGCGAGGCCGATCGCGAAGAGCGCGCGGTCGGGGCGGTGCCAACCGCTGGAGCCGGCCGCCTTGCAGTCCGCCGGCTCGTCCGCCGGCAGCGCGCGCAGGGCGACGAGGTGGAGCGACATGACGAGCGCGAAGACGGCGAGGAAGCGCGCCCAGACCGACACGCCGCATCCGGCGGCGAAAAGCGCGAGGAGTCCGCCGCCGAAGCACGTCACGCTGAAGACGCCGTGGAAGGAACTCATTATGGAGCGCCCCGCGTGCTTCTCGACGAGCCCGGCCTTGGCGTTCGTGGTAATGTTGAGTATGTTGCCCGCTCCACCGAAGGCGGCTATCACGACGCACCAGCACGGGATGGGCGCCTTGAAGGCGAAGCACATGGAAAGCGCGAATGCAATCGCGATGTAGGCGGAGGCGCTCAGTATCACGCTGCGGCGGGCGCCGAGCTTCGCGACGAGGGAGCTGACGAAGGTGAACGTAACGAGGTTGCCGACGGGTCCGGCGAAGAGAAGCCACCCCAGTTGGTCCTCGTTGAGGGCCAGCAGCACCTTGAGGTCGTCGATGGAGGACGCCCACGTGGAGCACACGAACCCAAGGACCGCGAAATACGCGGCAACGGCGATACGCTCGCGCGACCACATCGGGCTAGCCCCCCCCCCCTATTTGGTCCAGAGCCTCTCCAGCGCGTAGTACGCGCGGGCCTCGGGGGAGAAGACGTGGACCACTACGTCGATGTAGTCGACGACGATCCAACCGCTCTCCGGGTCGCCGGACGTGCGATAGCTCGCGACGCCCGCCTTCTTCATCACCGCCTGCGACTCCGCAATGAGCGCCTTCAAGTGGGGCGCGGCGGCGCCGGTGGCGACGACGAACCAGTCCGTGAGGGAGTTCTGGCCCCGGACGTCGTATATCTTCACGTCCGTGCCCTTCCGATCCTCAAGCGCCTTGGCGATGAGTTTTGCCTGTTCTTCTGCTGTCATGGCGTATATTATATCAAAACTTCACCGCCATGTGAGAGGAAAATATGGTATACTATGCGTCACTCATTTCAGTCTGTGACCCGCAGCCATGGTGGAGGCGGGTGTGACACAAGCTGACACAAGTCTACAGGGAATGAAAATGACCAATAAAGCACATTGCCACGTCTTTACGTCGGAGTCCGTTTCGGAAGGACATCCCGACAAGGTGGCGGACCAGATCTCCGATGCAATCCTCGACGCGTGCCTGAAGCGCGACCCGAACGCCCACGTCGCGTGCGAAACCATGGTGGGGCCCGACATCGTCGTCAACATGGGCGAAATCAAGGGCAGCGGGCTCGACGAAGTCAATACGCTTGCCATAGCGCGCCGCGTCGTCAGGAAAATCGGCTACGACAGGCCCGACGAACACTTCAGCTGGGACACCTTCGGCTATGTTACCCGACTCCACGAGCAGTCCCCGGACATCGACCAGGGCGTGAGCCGCCGCTCCAAGGCGAAACAGGGCGCAGGCGACCAGGGCATGATGTTCGGCTACGCGACGAACGAGACGAAGTCCCTCATGCCCGCCCCGATCGTCTACTCGCACGAACTCCTGAAGCTCTTCGCGAAGCTCCGCAAGACCGGGAAGCTTCCGTGGCTGCGCCCCGACTCCAAGAGCCAGCTCTCCGTCGTCTACGAGGAGGGCCGCCCCGTCGCAATCGACACCGTCGTCATCTCCCACCAGACAACCGAGGAGGGAGCGACCGCCGCGAACTACAAGCTGATAGAGCAAATCGCAAAGGACTACCTCGCGACCACCGGGCTCCTCAAGCCGGAGACGAGGTTCTACATCAACCCGACGGGCAAGTTCGTCGTCGGCGGACCCTGCGGCGACTCCGGCCTCACCGGACGCAAGATCATCGTCGACACCTACGGCGGCATGGCCGCGCACGGCGGCGGCGCGTTCTCCGGCAAGGACCCTTCCAAGGTCGACCGCTCGGCCGCCTACTACGCCCGCTACGCGGCGAAGAACATCGTCGCCGCAGGCCTCGCGGACCGCTGCCAGATCCAGGTCGCCTACGCGATCGGAGTCGACAGGCCCGTCTCGTTCTGCGTCAAGACGTTCGGCACCGCGCACGGCGTGACCAACGAGCAGCTCGAAAAGATGCTCGCCTCAGGCAGGATCTTCGACTTCCGTCCCTACGCGCTCATCAAGGACCTCGGGCTCCTCAACCCGAAGGGCTGGTGCTACGAGGATACGGCGGCCTACGGACACTTCGGTCGCGACGCATTCCCGTGGGAGAAGACGGACAAGGTATCCGCACTGAAGAAGCACTTCAAGGTAAAGTGACTACGCCGTCAGCCACTAACCTCTACATACACTTCCCCTTCTGCCGCCGCAAGTGTACATATTGCGCGCTCCACTCGCGCGCAGGCACTTCGACGACGGCACGGGAGGAGTATGTCCGGCGGCTCATAGAGTCGATTAGGGTCGAATTAGGGTCAGATAGGGTCGAATTAGAGTCAGGTAGAGTCGAATTAGGGGCAGGTAGAGTCGAATTAGAGTCGTCTAGCCACTCGACCCTATCCGACCCTATCCGACCCTACTCGACCCTACCCGACCCTACCCGACCCTACTCGACCCTACCCGACCCTACCCGACCCTACCTGACCCTACTCGACCCTACCCGACCCTAAAGACCATCTACTTCGGCGGCGGCTCTCCAGCCCTCTGCGACCTTGAACCCTTGTTCGCCGCCCTTGCGCCGCTTCGCGCCCCGGATTGCGAATTCACCGTCGAACTCCACCCGCTCGATGTGACTGCCGATCTACTCAAGACCCTCCGGTCCGGCGGCGTCAACCGAATTTCAATGGGCGTCCAGTCCCTGAACGACGACATCCTCCGCCACATGGGACGCGGCTACACCTTCATGGAGGCTGAGCGGGCATTCTACCTCATCCGTGAATACTTCGACAACGCCGGCATCGACCTGATCGTCGGCTACCCCGGCGAAACACAGGCCCTAACCCCGCGCCACGCCCGCCTCGCCAAATGGGGACTCACCCACTGCTCCGTCTATTCGCTTATCTTGGAGGAAAACTCGATTCTCGCCCATTTATTGCAAAATAGCCCCACTCCCAACGGGGACAGTCCCCCCATCCCCCAACGGGGACAGTCCCCCTACCCCCCGGGGACAGTCCCCCCACCCCTGGGGGACAGTCCCCCTCTGCCCGATGATGACACCGTGCTTAACAGGATTTCTATCGTCTCAAGATTTTTGCAGGAAATTGGGCTAAAACGCTACGAAATCTCCAATTACGCCCGTCCAGGCTTTGAATGCCGCCATAACATGGCCGTCTGGTCGGGAGAGGACTACATCGGCCTCGGCGAAGGCGCGCATGGCCGCATAGGACTGTCGCGAACAGAAGGTACTAGGGACTGTCCCCATGAGGGTGGGGGGACTGTCCCCCCAGGTGGTGGGGACTGTCCCCGGGGGGGTGTCCAGTTCTTGACCCCTGAACAGGACCTTGTCGAGCGGAAGATATTCGCTCTTCGCACCAGGAACGGACTCGACCTCGCCGACACGAGATGGGGACAGTCCCCCTCTGGCTGGCGCGAAATCCTCGACCGGTTCGCCGCAGAGGGCCTTCTCGCCCGCTCCGGCACCGTCTACCGCCTCACCGAGCGCGGCACCGAGATCTGCGACTCCATCCTCGCCGAACTCGTCTGACCCAGGGATCACACTATTGCGGATGCGGGTTGTTTTGTGTGGTCAGCGCGCGCCGCGCATAAGGACAACGGCGAGGAAGGTTCGCAGAAGAATCCACACGTCGAGCCAGGTCGACCAGTTGAGCACGTAGTACGTGTCCAGCGCGACCCGGCGCGGATAGTCCGTGTCGCTTCGCCCGGAAACCTGCCAGAGGCCGGTTATCCCCGGACGGACCGAGGCGAACGTCTCGTAGGAGGAACCGTAGTACTTCACTTCGTCCGCGACTATCGGACGCGGGCCAATGAGCGCCATCTGCCCCATGAGGACGTTGAAGAGCTGCGGCAGTTCGTCAAGCGACGTCCGGCGGAGGAAGCGCCCGAACGGCGTCACCCTGGGATCGCGGGCCAGCTTGAAGTTACGGCTCCACTCCTCGGCCGCCGCCTCGTCTTCGGACAGGAGCTTCTCCAGTCTCTCCGCCGAGTCCGCATACATGGACCTGAACTTCCACACCTTGATCTCCCGTCCGTACCGTCCGAGCCTCGTCTGCCTGTAGAAGACGGGTCCCTTGCTTGTCAGCTTGATCAACAGCGGGATTACAATGAAAAACGGAATCGACAGGACGAAGGCGACCATGGCGAGGAGCCTGTCCAGTATCCACTTCTGAAGGCGGAGTATGCGCTTCCGAGCCTGGTTCACCATCTCGAGCCCGCCAAGTCCGTCGAACACGACGGCCTTCGATCCGTACACCGGGAACGCATTGGCGGTGGGAAGGTACTCGATGTACGTGAACCATTGGGCGAATTCCTTCATCTGGCAGCGGAAGAGCCTTTCGTCCTGGCAGGCGAGAAGCACCTTTATGTCGCGACGCTTCGCCTCGGACACGATGTCCTTCAACGACCCGAGGCACTTTAGCCCCGTCCCCTCCAGGCCTTCGCGCCTCTCGCGGGCACCGTCGAAGTACCCGACGATCCTGAAACCGCTGAACGGATCGTCCTTCAGTATCTCCGCGACATTCCTTGCCGCATCGCCGGACCCCGCAAGCAGCACGGGGAGCTGCCCGATCCGCAGCTTGAAGAGCGCGCGCCGCACCCAGTTGCGGACCGACTGCGCCGTAAGCGCGGTCAACACCCCCGCCGCCGCAACCACGACACGCGAATACCCCTCCAACGTCTGGAAGCGCATCGCAAGGAACGTCACAACGGCAAGGTGGGTGACAAGCGAAGAAAGGATCAGCCGACGCATCTCCTCGACGGGCGGCAACGGGGCCGCGGGATACATCCAGCTGCCGTGGTACAGTCCGAACAGCGCGTTCAGCGTGACGAAGACGGGGATGATTGGCCAGAAGGCGAGGTATATGGACGGCGAGTAGCTGCCCCCCACGAGCCAGTACGCCACGACAGCCAGCGCCCAGGCCCCGGCAATGCACGCGGCGTCCGCCATCGCCAGTGCAACAACTCTCAAGCGTCCTTGCGTAAACATCCCTGCACCGTCTTACTCTTTGCCGGATTCGCCCTCCGCCTCGGGAGAACTGTAGTTCTCCGACATCCACTTGTTGGCGTCATCGACGTTGGTGTACTCCTCGCCGGTGATGAACTCGTACTCCTCGCGCGCGGCGGCCGCGGCCTCAGGCGGAGCCTTCCCCGACTCGACGACGTTGATGATGGCCTGCAACGCAAGCTTCTCGTCGATGCCGGTGAGTTCGGAGGTCATGGAATCAAGGGCGTTCTCGTCGGTGACAACCATCATCGCCGATTCCACGATGTCCGCACGTGTCTTATCGTCCTCTATCTCGCTCAGGGCGGACGTCCAGTTGTCAACTGCGCTTTCACGGATGTCCTCGTCTGGATCCGCCATGAACTGGAGCAGTTCGTTCATAGCCTTCTTGCCGAACCAGCCGAGTCCGTCGACGAGTTCGGAGCGGATCTCGGTGTTCTTCGAGGCGGCCGCCGCGGGCAGTATGGCGCGGAGCTTCTCAAGGTTCTCTTCGTCCATCGCCTCCTCGATCGCCGTCATCTGGCGCTTCTCCTCGGGGGTCAGGTCGTCGCGCTCGTCCGTCGTGACACGCGGCCTCGGCATCGCCTGCTTCTTGACATTCGTCCCGCCCGGCATCCGCCCGGCCTTCGCGGAGGCTTTCCGGCTGCCGTTCTTAGCATCGCCCTTCACCGGCTGGGCAACTGCGACTTTCGCGGCTTCATCCGCCTCCACGCCTTCTGTCGCGGCAGCGCCCCTCCCCGTGTAGACGACGGCGACAACCGCCGCGGCAACGGCGATTGCAACGGCAATAATGGCAATTGTCTTGATTTTCATTCGTTGTTTACCTTAAAAACCTATATGTGCGATGGGTATTATTATACCACATCACCCGTCGCCAAGGCAACGCCAACAATCCCGTGCGCGCTGTCACTTCGACACCACGCTCGCGCCGAGGCGGTTGGCCGAATGCGCGGACATCCAAATCCCCTCGTTCGCCCAGCGGATGGACCTGAGCGGCGCTTCGTCCGCGCGTTCGCCCTTCAGCGGACACCACACGCGAAGCGCCACGGCGACATTCCCCTCCGGAATCCCGTCCTTCGGCAAGGCGAAGTCTATCGCAAGCCTCTTGCGCTCCCCGCCCGCAAGGTCGCCCGCAAAGTTCGCCGGAAGGACGCACTCCCCCTTCTCGCCGACAAGCACCACCGCCGCCTTCATGGGCAGAAGGACGCGTCCGAAGCCCGTGTTCTCCAAATCGACGGCGAGCCTCACCGGACCCGGCCTCATCGCCATCGGAAGCCTCGCATCCCTCACGACGAACCTGTACCCCATGTGGTCCAGGACGAACTTCCCCATCTTCACCCCGTCGTATTCCGAAAGGTCCGGCATTCCGTCGTACTTGTAGTCCTCCACCACGAACGTCATCTCCTCGCGGAGGAACTTCGCCAGGGTGTGCCTTTCCGCATCGAGATTGCGGAGGTAGTTGAGGTGCGTCGAATACCACTCCTTGACGATGTTCCACCTCTCCCTGTCGAATATTTCGCGATGCTCCTCCAGCCAGTCCCGCTTGATGTAGGCGAGCTCCCCGCCGTACGGCGCACGGTCGATGGCGGAAAGGAGCCTCATCCCGCGCTCGCGCGTGAAGTCGTGCGCCCACGTCCCGTAGTCGTGGCGCGTCCCGAGGTAGCCGTCGTTGAACATTCCGAGCCGCCTCAAATACGGATCGGTGAACGGAATGCTTTCAAGAAGCCCCTCCGTGGTCGTCCCCGCAAGAGCCGTGAAGCAGGCGGGCTGACGCACCAAAAGCGGAATCCTGGGCCCCAGGCTGTCGATGTACGTCTTGAGGATCCTGTTCATGTACTCGGGACGGCAGTAGTCGGACGAGTGCATCTCGCCCCACGGACCCGCCACGCCCGCCTCCACGCCAACGACGACGTCGGCGTATTCGGACATTATCGCCGCAAGCGCCCTGACGTGTCCGAGCGCGACCTCGAAGTCCGACGGCTCGCACCCCTTCTCCTTCGTGCGCGTGTAGCCGAGCCGCACTATGAGCGAGCCGCCCTTCCGGCGCGTCCCGTCGAGGAACCGCCGCACGTCGGCGAGCATCGCGTCCGTAAGCGGCATGTCGGCGGACCCCACCAACCCCGCATCCGGCCTCGCCCCGTCCTGCTCGCGTCCGCCCGAAAAGCGGCACAGCTCCCACAGCGACGAGTGGTAGCCGCCCGACGCCCGCCAGTCCGGAAGCCCCTCCGGCTTGAACTCGACCCATCCACCGGTCGCAAGGCCTCGCGCCGGATTCGTCCCTATCGTCTCGCACCCGTCACGGTACGAAAGGTCCCCCTTCGCATACTCCGCCGCCGCGCCGCCGCGGACGGCGCACGCCGCCGCAAGCACCGCGAAGAGCGAAATCGCCGCGCACCTGGTGGAGGCCCGATCCATCACGCCTCCTTCGCCTTCGCGCCGCGCTGCGCCGCGCGCGCCCTGCGGATGTAGGTGAGCGCCACGACGAGGAACGCCGCGGCGAAGAACCAGCGTCCCAGCGGGGCGGACGCCTCGCCGAATGCGTGCGGGAAGCCGGACGCCGCCTTCGCGCCGAAGGCCCTCGGGACGCACTTGAAGACGTCGCCTATCATATACGCCATGAGCGAGGTCTGCCCGAACAGTACGATCAGCCACGTTCCGCGCCGCCATCCGAGGACGTCGCCGACGAAGTGGAGCACCGCGTACAGGAGGCAGCACCACCCCATCGCCTGCGCCGTGAAGGTAAGCGTGTAGATGTGCTTGATCGGCGGAATCCACGGCGAAAGCGCCCAGCCGACGGCCAGCAGCGCCGCGCCCATCAAGGCGAGGCGCGCGGCGCGGACGACGCCTGAGCCCTCGCCCATCAGGATGTTCGACGCCTCGAGTCCGCAAAGCGTCATCGCCCCGAACATCGGGATCGTCGCCCACCATGTGTAGCCCGGATCCGCCATATCCAGCACGCGCGACCCCGCAGGCGAGTAGAGCGAGACGAACCACGTCTCGAACTTCGCCGCCGCGTTGCCAGTCTGCGAGTAGTCGCCTCCGAAATGGAGGATCGCCGCGTAGGCGAGCGCGAGGACCATGGGGAGCGCGATGCGGACCTTCCTCGACTTGACCGGCAGCGCAATCGCGGCGACAAGGTATCCGCATGCGATCGTCTGGAGCGTGTTGTCGAAGAAGCTGATCTGCGAGAGGTCGAGCGTCAGGAGCCGGCCCTGCGCGACCATGCCGAGGAACCACAGGAGGGCAAACCGCTTTGCGACGTGAATCCAGTATTTCGCATCGGTCCTTCCGTTTTCAAGACGCCGGCCGAGCGCGAACGGAACCGCCGCGCCGCACATGAAGATGAAGAGCGGCATTATGAGGTCCCACAGCGTAAAGCCGCCCCACGCATGGTGGAACTGCCGCATCACGGCGTCGGGGAGCCCCACCGCCTCGTTGAGGGCGGTGAAGAACGGCCCGACGACCGTCAGGAGCAGCATGTCGAGGCCCCGCAGGAGGTCCAGCGACACAAGTCGCGCGCTCTTCGTCTCGGCCATGTCCGCCTCACCTGACGATGATGGTCATTCCAAGGTTGCGCTTCACGCCGTACCGGCCGTTCTCGACTACGAGCTTCCAGTAGTTGCCCTTAAGCGTCGGACGCGCCGCGCCGTCGGCGAATGTGCCGAGGTTGTACACCTTGCCTGGTGTCGCGTCGACATCTGCAGGCAGCTGGAGCTCGAGCCTGCCGGTTCCCGAGTAGCCCGCGCCGGTGATGTTCACCATGTCGTTCGTGAGCGCCCCCGCCGTTCCGTAGAAGTTCAGCACGAAGTCCGATTCCATGTCCACCGCGCCGAAGCTCACCGTCTTCGCCGCCGTCGCATCCGTCAGGTTCGTGAGCGCCATGTGCCCGTTCGCCGTCACCGTTCCCGCCCAGTTCGCCCCGTCGGCGAAGTAGAGTGTGGTTTCTCCCTTTCCGGCGGCAGGAGGAATTACACTCGCCGAACCAGTCGCCGTATTCGAACCGCTCCTCACGACGACACCGAACACATTCACATTGTCGTTGGAAAGCGCAATCGAACCCGCGCCAGTGATCGGCACATCGGCAAGCGCGACAACACGATCACCGCTGTTTTCGTCAAACTGTCCGGCGTCCCAAAACACCTTGTTGCGAGTCGTAAAAGTGAGAGTGGAGTTATCTCCCAGCGAAACGGACTGAAATCCGGCAAACGGGATGTTCGTCGTGTCGTAGATGGTGACCGAACCGGATGAAGAACTGACGTGCTCGTTATACAGGGACGGCATGTAAATCGTGTACACGCTGTTGGAGGCGACGAACACGCCGTTGCCATTGCCTGAGAACCGATAGGTCTCGAACACGCCGCCTTCCTCTACGACAATCGCCTGATGTCCGGAGGAAGTCGGAGTGACTTCAAGCGGGTGTGAGCCATAGTCGCCCAAAGCGTTCATGCGGAACTCGCATCCTCTGCCGACCACAATTCTGCCGTTCTCCGCAATCTTGGCATACCTTCCCCAGTATCCCACGGACTCGAAATTCTTGTAAGCGCCGCCGTTCACGAGACGGAATGTCGCGCCGCCCTTTACAAAGAAACTGCCAAGGACGCCCCATTGCGTATTGTCGAACACTACCTCAAATGGGATGTTGGCCGGGTTGTTATCACCGACATAGAAACCAATCTGATGGGATATCGTGAGAGGGAATACTTCTCCGCGTGTATAGTTTGGAAGAAGCGTCGTGTTGGAAAGCGAGAGGCTACCGATGGCATTGACCGTACCGCCAGCCGCCGGGCAGCAGAACGACAGCGACGACGAGTTGTAGTCGCCAGAACCAGGTTCAATCGAAATCGTGCCGCCGTTCGACGCAAGACCGATATAGGTCGTTTCCCCAGCCGCCGCATAGCCGAAGGTGATTCCGCCCGCCGTCGTCGCGGCAATCGTTCCGGCAAGAGAGATGTTGACATTCGAAAACTTCATGCCGCCAGGCACGTTGAGCGTCGCGCCGGATGCGACGGAAAGTACCGGCACCTGGCTTGCTGCGGCGATACCGGAGATGTCGCCGATGTTCGCGAGCGTCAGCGTGGCGTTGTTGTCGATGGCAAGCGTTGCGCTCTTGTTCAGGACGACCGGCGGCAGCGTGGCGTTGCCAGTGACACGGAGCGTAGCACCGTTCTTGACGGTTATTGACGTCCATGCAGGAATTTCGCCAGATGCATATGTGGCTACGACACCAGAGCCTTCAATCGAAACCTCAACACCAGCCGGCGGAACTGTGCCACCCCAGCCCGCCGCGCCCAAAAGGTCGCCGGTCGTCGTGAAGGCGTATGCCGACTGCGCTTCGAGCGACAGCGTCGTGCCGCTAACCACAAGCGCCATGCCAGTAGGCGCGGATGCGTCCAAGTCGGACTTGACCTTGGTGAGGACAGTAGGATCGGAGCTGTTGAGAATGACTGTGCCAGCGGCCACATTGGATAGGTCGGCAAGGAACGTCGCGGAGGCAAGCGCCGCTGGAAGAGAGTCAATCGTCGCGCCGAAGGCGGTGAGCTTAATGGTCGCCGCGCCAGAGCCGACGGAAACGTTTGAGAGGTCATACGTGCCGGAAGTGGCGATGCCAAGCGAGCCGTTCTGAAGGATTATCGAAGCCGTGGTAGGGGCGATTGAGAACGTGCCGCCGCCGGTCACAGTGATGGACGCAGTCGAATCGGCCGAGAGGCCAGGTGCCGCGAAAGACTTGCCGGAGGCGATGTCGAGCGAGACGGAGGCCGAGGCCGGAATGACGAGCGCCACATTCGCGCCGAAGGTGCTGTCGTCCGTGATGGCGAGCGTACCGCCGGACCAAGTGTAGGTCCAGGCCATCTGGGATGTGAAGTCGCCGCCGAATGTCGCGGTGCCGCCGGACTGGTTGACCTGGTTTGGCTCGGTAAAGGTGCCGGTCATCGTGATGCCGTTCGGGAACGAAGCAGCACCGCTTGCGATATTGATTTCATCGTGGTCGGTCTCAGACCGTCCCCATCCGTGAACCGCATACGAAGCCGGAGCGAACACAAGGGTGCCGCCATTGACGTCAAGCTTCATCACGCGGGAGAGAATGGAGCCGTAAATGTCGGCCTCGGCACCGGACTTGATGTTCATGCCCGAGTACGCGTGATCACTGGGGGAGCAGTTGTATGTCGCGCTCGCAGGGACAACAAGTTTCACTCCCGCGTTTAACTCATGGCTATTCTGGTAACCATTACCGCCCAACTGCGTCGCGAACGTCAGCGAAACTGTTTCAGCTACGGTGTTTGGGTCTTTGTAAAGATGCAGCGTGCGGTAGTTCTGCTCCAGGGAGCCGACGGTGTAGTCGCCGTTCAGCGAAATGTAGGCGTGGCGGTGTGAACCAGTCTTGGGAGGCGCCCACTGAATCGAGTCGCCGCTACCAGGAATGCCCTCAGGATTCCAATTCGAGGCCGTGCTCCAATTCCAAGGACTGTCGGCTGATCCGATATTGTCTTCGTAGTTGATGGCGCCAAGCGTATACGTCTCCGCGCTTGCGCATAGTGCCGCGCAGGAAATGGCTGCGGCGGCGAAGAGTTGAAATGATGACGAGGCCATGGATGATTTTGTTTTCATGACATGTCTACCTTTCTTTAGAAAAAATCTTGTCGTGAGTATGGAATTATCCCCTTTTCCAATTGGAATTATAGCAAACCCCGCGTTATCTGTAAAGGGTCCAAAATCGAGTTTTTGGGTTGGGGTGCGGATAAATTCTGTTAGGTTGGTTCAACCACTGAACACTCGGAAACGCACCTTGTGCGGCACGGAAATGGCTGTAGAATGGGTGTTTCACGCATTTCAGCCGATGATTGCCCATCCGAAAATATCGGTATATGGAAGATGGACACCCGCATTCGCGGGAGACGGAAGACAGCATGAAAGATACCTTGTATATGTGTATGCGCTTAAATATGGGCAAACAGACAGCTATTGAAAGAGCCCATTAGAGGGGGTTCCGTCGCTCCGCGACGGAACAAGAAAGGACGTGGATGGGGTCGACTGCTCCACGCCTATATTTGTTGCGTCGCGGAGCGACGCAACCCCCTTGCGGCGCGGCGGGATGCTCGGCCTCTCCCTTGGAGACGCGGCTTCCAGCCGCGTCACTCACAGACTGCGACGCGCCAGGATGCCGCGTCTCCAAAGGTGCAGCCGCTCATCCCCACGGGGACCGTCCACACGTCTCACATGGTTCCGTCGCTCCGCGACGGAACCATGTGAAACGACCGAATAGGCGCTTTTAATTGCGCTCTACATCGTTGCGTCGCGGAGCGACGCAACCCCCGGAGTGCCGCAACCCCCTAAGCGACGCACTCGCCGAGCTCGGGCTCGTTCGCGTCGCGACGATGAGCATGAAGCTGAAGGCAAAGTCCTCCCAGGCCGCATAGCGGACATCTCGCAAGGTTGGCATAGGGTAGCTCGAGAGGTACATGGCGTGCACCTCGCGAGGTGGACGGTATGCGCCTTGCGGCATCCCCGGCATCGCGGTCATATCGCAGACCACGCAAGCGGCTGACAACAAGGGCGAAGACACCAACGTGCCGGTGCAGGCGAACCCGGTAGACGTAGGGCAATAGGCAACTGGGGGAAATATTTGGAGACGCGGCTTCCAGCCGCGTCAATCGAGCGATTGGCCTG
>CAMOCC010000027.1 GCA_946610035.1 uncultured Verrucomicrobiota bacterium | reverse complement strand
GCCGTTGGCCGTGATGAGGCAATCAAGTGAGTGTTGATGTACTGCATAACGCGATAACTGTCGATGCGCGCGACAATCTGCCGACAAACGCCCCTTATGGCGTCGAGGGCATGAAGAAGTTCATATTCCTCCATGGCGCGAACGTGAGCGAGCCGAACGCAGAGATATGGGGCGACCAGTTGTTCAAGCGTCTCTGGCACACTGGTTGCCAGGTTGACTTCTACAACGTAGACTGGCGCAGCGACATGGGGACAGATGTCAACTATCAGCAAAATGTTGTCATTCGCTCCGCGAGCTTCTATCCCAAGCGCAATCCCCGGCCCATGTATGCATACGGGAGGCTACAGGGTTATCACACTTCGTGCGCCACGGGAAGTGGCGCGGATGGAAGTGCCCGCGAGAGGAATGCGGCGACTTGCAGATGGAGTTCGAGCTGCTGACGGGATGACGGCACTCGCATTCGCGGCAAAACATACTCCAAAAACCCTCCGAAGCCCGCAAAAACGCGCAAGGCCCTCCGAGGGCTCGGTAGCGTTTCCCAAAGGTGGGGATATTCCAGCAGCGCTGCGTCTTGTGCCGAGTCGGCGAATATGGTAAAATCTCAAACCATGAAGAAAACAGCAGTCTTGTTCGCGGCGTCATGCGCGGCGCTTGCGGCCTCCGCCGCGCCGCAGCTGAAGACGCAGGCGGAGATCGTCGCCGGCGGCGAGCTGAAGGCCAAGGTGCTTGCAGGTTCGCGAGGGATACCCCCGCCCACGCCGCCGATGCACCAGTACCGCATAACGCGCGACGGCGTGTCGAGCGAGGTGAAGTGGTACGTCGTCGCCGACCTCTGGCGGCAGAGGGCCTTCGCAGGCGAGTGGAAGGACAGGCACGGCAACGTGATGCGCCTCGCGCGCGTCCTTTCGCTTGCGCCCGTCTTCGAGCGCGGGGACTGGTACAAGGAGGAGATCGACAAGGGGCTCGACGAATGCGAGAAGGCGTTCAAGGGGACCGACGAAGAACTCGGGAAGTGGCGCGGGCTCTGGGGAGGGGACGCGAAGGGACGCTTCGTGACGGCGAAGAACGGGACGCGCTGGTGGGTCGAGTTCGACTTCGCGGAGAGCGTGTCGGATGCGGACGCGGAGAAGCTCCTCAAGGCGTTCGAGAAGTCCGTCTCCACGATGACCAGGGGCGGCGGCAACATATCGTCGATGAAGTGGTGGGAGCAGTCGAACGACCGGTACAAGTTCCTCACCGACCTCGACAGGGCTAAGGGCGGGAAGTTCATCAAGGATGCCATGCGGCTCATGACGGCCATGCGCAAGAGCTACGAATTCTACATCCCGCCGACGAACGAGGTTGGCGTATGCACCGTCCGCGTCTTCAAGACGCTCGCCGGATACAGGGAGTACCGCTCCTCGACTGGCACGGAGGATTCGATGAGCTGCGGACTGTGGGATCCGAGCCGCGAGGAGCTCTTGATCGCCGCGGAGGATCCGAAGCAGGCGCAGGACACGATGCGCCACGAGGCGTTCCACCAGTACCTCCACTATGCGACGAAGCGCGGCGACCACGCGCTGTGGTTCAACGAGGGGCATGCGTGTTTCTTCGAGAACGTCAAGTACAACCCGGCGAAGAACACGGTGAACGTAATCGAGAAGGGGAACCGCGCCACGTGGGTCGGGCAGGACCCCGTCCGCTACGCGAACGCCATCGACGACGTCGTCAAGCTCTCCTACGGCGAGTTCTACTCGGGCGACGTGAACTTCCACTACTGCACCGCGTGGGCAATCTGCTACTTCCTCGAAAAGGGGGCGTACGCGTCCAAGGAGTTCGCCCCCTACCGCGGAATAGTGCCCAAGTACCTAGAGCTCATGGCGCGCGGGGCGTCCGCCGAGGACGCGACGGCGCAGGCGTGGGCGCTCGTAAAGGACCGCGACGTGGCGGCGGACTTCATGAAGTTCTGGAAATCGAAGCGCGGACAGGCGTTGACCGCGCGCTGAGGGAGGGCGGACGGAAGTGGCGGACAGAGCGGACGACGACGAACTGTATGCCGGGGACGAGGCGTGGCTCGCCTGGTTCGACCTCTGCGCGGTCAAGCGGTGTCCGGCCGACATGGCGTCCGCGCTAAGGCGCGAGGTGGAGTCCGCAATGTACTCCCGGCTCATCCGCCTCGGCTTCAGGCGCGAAGACGTGGAGGGGGATGATCCCGTCTCCTTCTTCGACGCCTACTTCCAGGTCAAGGGCGCGAAGGACTCCCCGAAGCCGCTCAAGGCGTATTTCGCGTACAGGATATCGGCGGAGGGGATGAGGTTCAGGGACTTCGTGTGCGGGACGCTGTTCGGGTCCGCCCGCGGACGCGTCAAGGACATCGTCGTCGACTGGATAGCCGCGAACAAGGGGTGGAAGCCGCGGACGGTGACGTGCGAGGACGGAAGGCGGCGCTTCACGTGGGAGAACGCCGGCGACGAGTACGTGGCCGAGGCGGAGCAGCCGGACGTCAGGGATCCCGCGGCGTTTCTCGACGAAGGCCCCATCCGTGCGGCGGTGGAAGGCGCCCTGGAAAAAACTTCCCTGAAAACAAATGTGGAAAAATCGAAGGTCGCGCTCCTTTCCCTTGCGACGGCGATGGACATTTCGCTCACCGAACCCGCCATCCTGGACGGGTTGGGAGTCGGAAAGTCGAGGGCCTACAAGGTAAAGGAAAACGTGATGAAGACGCTCGAAAGAGAATTGAGGAAGATAGAGGGGACGGACGACCCCCTCTTCGGGCGTATTCTCCTTGAGGTCTGCGAATCGTCGCTCGACCCCGCGACGCGCGGGAGACTGGAGGGCGCGGTATGAAGCTGAAGCGCACCGTTCCTTCTGTAAAGCCGTTTGATCCTGATGTGAAGGTCGGGGATATCCGCATATTTGGCGAGGCAAAGCGGCCTTTTGTTGCACTTATCGTCGAGGCGAAGGGGCTTCTGGGCTACAGGGTCGTGCCCGTCTCGCCCAATCCTTGCGCAGTGTCGAATCGCGAGATCGAGCTTGGCGGGAGGGTGTACCAGCTCTGGAACGAGTGCGCCATGGCGCGCGCTTTCGCCGTCCGAAGCTGGGTCGTCGGCAGTCTTTGCGGGGCGGAGCTTGATGTGGTCCGTGCGGCGGTTCCGGCGGCGATGCCGGGCCGTGTCACGGCCGGTGACTCGGCGCAGGCGGTGTACGAGCGCGAGAACCTCGTGGACGGCGGCATGTTCAAGTCGATAGCGGGGGCGAAGGCGTCCCGTATTGTCGGCGGGTCGTCGGCGAGGGGCGGCATTCTGCCGCGCATGTGGACGGAGGCGTGGAAGATCGCGGCGTCGTTTGCCATCTGCCTTGGAACGTTCTACTTCATCCTCGGGTCCGGACGCGAGAGGATTCGCGAGTGGGGTTCGCGCTTCTACTCGGTGGCCGCATACGACGACGGCGGGCAGGTCGAGCTTGTCGAGGCGGAGCCGGAGAAGGCGAAACTGCCGGAAATAGGAGAAAAAGACACTGTTTTCAACGATTTCGGTCCGGAGGCGCTGGTGGCGAGGGGTGATGTCTGGCAGCCTGTCCTGAGATGCGGTTCGACCGCCGAAGCGGAGATCGCCGCCCGTTCGCTTCCCGTGGCGCTCACGGAGGAGGTCCGCAGGCTCGCTGCGCTCAGGTTCCGTCCGATAGAGCTTCCGAACGCCGCCGAGTTCGTGGATCCCGCCGAACTGCCGCGCTCGGTCCTGGAGACCGGCGCCGCCAAGGCGTCCGCCAGCGTGGCCGGAGCGGGCGGCGCGATGCGCGAGGCGGCGGAGGAGGCCGCTGCGAAGGCCGGTGTCGAGTGCTTTGCGACGGAGTGTCCGTGGAATGCGCGGGCGATGCTCCTCAACGTGAGGGCGCACGAGGTGTCGGACGGGTCGGTCGAGGTCGTCTTCGACAAGGAGTCCGTCGGCGGCTACAGGATCGTAGAGGGCGGCGGTACGCGTCCGTTGAACGCCTGGTACGAGGTGATGCCGCGCAAGGGCGGTCCGCTGGGCGAGGGCTTCTGCCGCGTGGCGGTCCGCACCCGCGCGGGCGGCGGGGCGGCGGTCCCGGTGCGCATAGTGGACGGCGGGGCGCTTGCGGGAGTGCCCACGGGCGCGGGCGGCGCGTCGTCGGGCGATGACGGCATGGCGTCGCCGCGCGACGTTCCGGTCGAAGTGATTTTCCAGAAAAATTCTGTGGAAAAACAAGGAGAGGTGTTCCATTGACAAGTGACGGGCCGGGAGGTCCGTGAAAGGAGTGACTATGGGAGAATTCGAACAGGATCTTGCCGCCGAGATCAAGGAAATCGGCGAAAAATACGAGGAAAAGGGGTATTTCCGTCGTCTAGGCGACATGTTCGCCGGTCTCGGGCAGCCTCATGACACGCCCGAGTACAAGAACGCCCGCACCGAGCTGCAGCGTCAGGCGGCCCCGCTCATCGCGATCGTCTCGGTCGTTCTCTTCGTCGTGACGCTCATCGTCGTTACTGCGATGACCACCTCCTCCGACAAGGGGTACGAGGTGAAGGTGCAGCAGATCGAGGAGGAGACCCCCATCGAGGAGAAGCAGGACGAGGATCCCGAGCCCCCGCCGGACCCCGAGCCGCAGCCCATGGAGGATGTCGACATTCAGCTCGACACGCCAACGCCCGGTCCGATTTCTGACGTGACGCCTATGCCCTCGCCGCCGTCGAACCAGGTTTCGGTGAAGCCGGCCCCGCAGGACACGGTCGCCTTCGTGAACTCCCCCGTCAAGATGAAGTCCATGGTCGGCTCGCGCACGCCCGGTTCGATCGGCGCGGCGACGCGCGGCGGCGCGGGATACGGCGACCCGAACACCGAGGCGGCCGTGCTGAAGGTTCTCTGGTGGCTCAAGAACACGCAGCGCACCGATCAGAACAACCCCGAGGACGGATTCTGGAGCGGCGGCGCGTCGACGCTCGCCAACACTGCGCTTGCGGTCCTCACGTACCTCGCGCACGGCGAGTACCCCGGCTCCGGGTCGCCCTACCGCAGGGACTTCGGCCCCGTCGTCCAGAAGGCGATCAACCACCTCGTCAACTCCATCACCACAGGCGGTACGCCCCACATGAGGGGCGCTGACGGCAACGAGTACGCGTTCCTCATCGCGACGTACGCGCTCTGCGAGGCGTACGGCATGACCAAGAACCCGAACTGCAAGGAGGCGGCGATGACGTGCCTCGAGCGCATCGTGAAGGGACAGTCCCCGACCGGCGGATGGGACTACAAGATCAACCCGCAGTCGACGCGCGACGACATGTCCTTCGCCGGATGGGCGCTCCAGGCGCTGAAGGCCGGCAAGATGGCCGGGCTCCACCCGGAGGGGCTCGACGAGTGCATCAAGAAGGCGGTCAAGTGCCTCAAGACGCGCAACTTCAAGAACGGCGGCTTCAACTACACGGCGGGCGGCAACCCGACGGGACTGACGGCGACGGGGTGCCTTGCGATGCAGCTCCTCGGCTACGGCGGGCAGCCCGAGGTCAACCAGGCGCTCGAGTACATGCGCGACTGGCAGCCGACCTTCGACAAGTCCCAGCTCTCCGCCACCAAGACGACCGGCGCCTGCCCGCAGTACTACTGCTACTATGCGACGCAGTGCAAGTACCAGGCCGGCATGAAGCAGGGCGCCACGAAGAAGGACGAGACGACCTGGCACAACTGGAACGCGGCGATGAAGAAGCTCTATCCCGCCAGCATCATCGACGATCCGGGCATGGTCAAGGACTACAAGGGCGGCGAGCACAAGCAGGGCCACTACGTGAACCAGGACGCCCACACGTCGCGTCCGGTGATGGACAGCTGCCTTGCGGCGCTCCAGCTGATGGTCTACTACCGCTACCTCCCGACGAACCAGCTCAAGGCCGGGCAGGAGAACGCGGCCGACGAAGGCGGCGACATCGGCGGCGGCGACAAGAACGACATCAACGTCGAGGTGGACATCTGATGACGGAAATTGGTACAATATGTCCGTCATGACACTTGAACTCGACGGACTACTTGTAGACTGCATAATCGGGGACCTCCCCGACGAGCGGACGAGGGCGCAACGTCTAAGACTGGACGTTGCGCTCGTCGTCGACGATGCGGCGGCGGAGAGCGACGAGCTTGCGGACACGGTGGACTACGCGTCGCTAGCGGGCCGCATCCGCTCCGCGCTCGTCGCCGCGCGCTGCCGCATGATAGAGCGCGCCGCAAAGGTGGCGCTCGACCTGTGCCTTGCGGACCCCAAGGTCGGGAAGGCGAGGGTGAAGGTCACGAAGTCCGGCGCGGTGCCGGGGCTGGAGTCGGCCTCGGTCACGCTGGAGGGCTGAAGACAGGGAGGTTTGCGATGGAGGAGTACGAGCTTGCGGGCATAGAGACGATTGCGAGGGGCGTGTGCATCAGGGACGGGAGGCTTCTCCTGTGCCGTGCCAAGGGCGGCAAGACGTCCTATCTTCCAGGCGGACACATCGAGTTCGGCGAGACGGGTCGCGAGGCGCTCGTCCGGGAGATGCGCGAGGAGACGGGGCTGGAATCGGCGGCGGGAAGGTTTCGCGGCGTCGTGGAGAACAAGTTCATGCAGCACGGCAGGCCCCATGCGGAGATCAACCTCGTCTACGAGCTTGAGATCGCGGCGGACGCGGTCGTTGAGGCCAAGGAGGACTGGATCGAGTTCGAATGGCGTCCGCTTGCGGACCTCGGCGGCGCGCAGCTGCTGCCTGTCGAGTTCCGCCGCCTTTCGTGGGAGCCGGACGCGACATTCGAGGCGTGAGCGCCTCGCGCCTGCCATAACAAAAGACACCCATGAACGATTTTGTACATCTACATCTTCACACAACGTATTCGCTGCTGGACGGACAGTGCCAGATCGTGCCGCTGGTCAAGAGGGCGCGCAAGCTGGGCATGCGCGCGATGGCGGTTACGGACCACGGCAACCTCTTCGCGCTCAAGAGCTTCTACGACGAATGCCGCTCGAAGAAGGAGAAGAACTACGGCGAGCTTGCGGGCGTCCATGTGAAGCCCATCCTGGGCTGCGAGGCGTACGTGACTTCGACAGGCGACTACAAAAGCCGCGAAAAGACCGAGTTCCGCCACCATCTCTGCCTCCATGCCAAGAACGCGACGGGCTACCACAATCTCGTGAGGCTCCTCTCCGAGGCGCACATCAACGGCTTCTACCAGCGTCCGCGAATCGACCATGCCCTCCTCGAGAAGTACCATGAGGGGCTCCACTGCTCGGCCGCGTGCATTGCGGGCGAGGTGCCGCATGCGATCGACCGCGGCGACATGGCCGAGGCCGAGCGCATCGCCAAGTGGTACAAGGACCTCTTCGGAGGCGACTATTCGCTCGAGGTGATGCTCCACAAGGCCGCGAAGCAGGGGCCGGACATCCCGCTCTCCGCCCAGAGCGAGTTCGCGGACCTCTACAGCCGGCAGCTCAAGATCGTTAAGGGCATGCTCGAGCTCGGGAAGAAGCTCGACATACGCGTGATCGCGACGAACGACGTCCACTTCCTCGATGCGGAGGACGACGACTCGCACGACGTCCTCCTCGCGCTTTCGACGGGCAAGAAGATGTCCGACGAGGGGCGGATGATCTATACGGGACAGGAGTACCTCAAGACGGCGGACGAGATGTCCGCGCTCTTCGCCGAGAATCCGGAGCTGCTCGCGAACACCCTGGAGGTCGCGGACATGATAGAGGAGTACGAGCTCGACTCCCCGCCCATCATGCCGAAGTTTGCGATTCCGCCCGAGTTCGGCACAGAGGAGGGCTATGCGAAGAAGTTCGACGAGCAGGCGCTGAAGGACGAGTTCAACGTCCAGAAGCCGAACAACTTCGACCGCCTCGGCGGCTACGAGAAGGTGCTTCGCATCAAGTTCGAGGCCGACTACCTGGAGGAGCTCGTCTGGAAGGGCGCCAGGATGAGGTGGGGCGGGGAGAAGTGCGCCGCGCCGGAGGCGGAGCGCGGCCCTCACGGGCTCGCCAAGGACGTCGAGGACCGCGTCCAGTTCGAGCTGGACACGATAAAGCTGATGGGCTTCCCCGGCTACTTCCTCATCGTGCGCGACTACATCCGCGCCGCGCGCGAGGAGTGCGGCGTGTGGGTCGGTCCCGGCCGCGGCTCGGCTGCGGGGTCCGCCGTCGCCTACGCCCTATGGATCACGAACGTCGATCCGCTCAAGTACGACCTCCTGTTCGAGCGATTCCTCAATCCGGACAGAATCTCCATGCCCGATATAGACGTGGACTTCGACGATGCGGGGCGCGAGAGGGTGCTCGACTACGTGACGCGCAAGTACGGCGCGGACCACGTCGCGCACATAGTGACGTTCGGCCAGATGGCCGCGAAGAGCGCGATCAAGGACGTCGGGCGCGTGATGGACTATCCGCTTGCCGACACGAACAAGCTCGCGGGGCTGGTCCCCAACACGCCGAAGATCTCCTTCAAGAAGGCTCGCAAGGAGGCGCCGGACCTCGACGCCGCCTTCAACTCGCCGGACCCCGTCGTCCACAAGCTCATGGAGCGCGCCGGGCGGCTCGAAGGCTGCATTCGCCAGCCGGGAGTCCACGCCTGCGGCGTAATCATCTCGCGCGACCCGATCGCCGAGACGCTTCCGGTCATGCCGACCCCGGAGAAGGGCGGCAAGAAGAAGGACCAGGGCGAGGCGAAGGCGGACAAGCTCCTCACCACGCAGTACGACGGACACTTCGTGGAGCCGGTGGGTCTCCTCAAGATGGACTTCCTCGGTCTCAAGACGCTCACCGTCGAGAAGGAGTGCGTCATGCTCCTCGGGAAGAACAACCCGCGCGTGCCGAAGGAGCTGTGGGGCGAGGACGGATACCTCGACCCGGACAACATACCCGACGACGACAGGGAGACGTACGAGCTCTTCGGACGCGGCGAGACGACGGGACTGTTCCAGTTCGAATCGGACGGCATGAAGAAGTGGCTGATGGCCCTCCAGCCCGAGAGGCTGACGGACCTAGTCGCAATGAACGCACTGTACCGTCCGGGTCCGATGGAGTACATCCCCACGTTCGTCCGCCGCAAGCAGGGCCAGGAGCCCGTCGCCTACGACCATCCGCTCATGGAGGGGCGTCTCAGGGACACGTACGGCGTGACCGTCTACCAGGAGCAGGTGATGCTTCTGTCGCGCGACCTCGCGGGGTTCACGCGCGGCGAATCGGACAAGCTCCGCAAGGCCATGGGCAAGAAGCTCATGGACATCATGAACGAGCTGAAGGCGAAGTTCGAGAAGGGGTGCCTCGCCAACCCGAAGTTCCGCATCGGGAAGTGGGCGGACGAGGCGGAGGCGAAGAAGCTCATCGAGAAGATTTGGAAGGACTGGGAGGCGTTCGCCTCGTACGCCTTCAACAAGTCCCACGCCGTGTGCTACGCATGGGTCGCATACCAGACGGGCTACTTGAAGGCGCACTATCCGGCGGAGTTCATGTGCGCGCAGATCTCGTCCGAAATCGGCAACTTCGACAAGCTCCCCGGCTTCGTCGCCGAGGCGCAGGCGATCAACCTCGACTTGAGGCTCCCCGACGTGAACGAGTCCGGCTCGCGCTTCGTCCCGACTCCGGACGCGAAGGGCATCCGCTACGGGCTCGGCGGCATAAAGGGCGTGGGCGAGCTAGCGGCCGAGGCGATAGTCGAAGAGCGCGAGAAGAACGGACCCTACACCGGCTTCATGGACTTCTGCATGCGCCTCGCCGGGTCCAACGCCGTCAACAAGCGCGTCCTCGAGAACCTGACGCGGACGGGCGCCTTCTCGACGCTGGAGCCGAACAGGGCGAAGCTCTACAACAACATAGAGTACGCGCTGAAGAAGGCCCAGCAGAAGGCGAAGGAGGCGGCGAGCGCGCAGACGAACTTCTTCGACATAATGGCCGGCGGCGAGGAGAAGGCGTCCGACGACGAGCTGAAGGACACCCCGCCCTTCACCCCCGTCGAGGACCTAAAGAACGAGCGCGACCTCCTCGGCGTGTACGTCTCGGGGCATCCGCTCCAGAGCTGCAGGCGCGTAATACAGGAGGTCTCGGAGGTCTGCATAAGGACTCGTCCGCAAGGCGCTAAGGAGGATGCGGTGGAGTTCGAGCCGTTCTGCCTCGAGAAGATAGCGAAGAAGCCCGTCGAGGAGGAGGAAGAGGCGTCGGCGGAGTCCGCGCTCGACGAGGACGCCGCCCCCGCGCCGGACGCCGACGGCGGGCCGGACCCGGAGGGAGAGGACGCGGACGGCGCCGAGGCGGCGCCCGCCAAGGCGCAGCTCTCCCCCATCGACGAGCTTCTCATGCGAACCAAGGACGACGACTGGCAGCTGAAGGGGCTCGCCAGGAACATCGTCCGCGCGAAGGGCGAGGTGCAGTGGAGCGACAAGCAGGCCTTCGACCGCGCCGTCAACTCCGAAAAGGCGAAGCTCAAGCGCCGGTTCGAGAGGAAGGAGCTCGACCCGCTCCTCCTCAAGCGCGCCGACGTGCGGGTCGTCGCTATTTTGGACGGATGCTCCGTGAAGATCCCGAAGCCGCGTCCCGACGGGACGGTCGGCGACAAGTGGGCGATACTCGCGCTCGACGACGGCACGGGGCAGGCGGACGCGATGGCGTACGGGAAGTGCTGGAAGACGTACGGGCCCGCGCTCGAGAACGCCGTCGACCAGCTCGTGCTCGTCTGCGGCGAGGTGGCGCACAGGACCAACTACGAGAAGGAGGACGTCCACAAGGAGAAGCCGTCCGTAGGCGACGTCTCGTTCAGCGTGAAGGAGGTCTATCCGCTCGACTCGGCCCTGCCGACTATTTCGAAGAACGCGAAGCTTCGCCTCAGGTACGACGACCCGGACCTCCAGGCGAAGGTGGAGGCGATACGCGACGCGGCGGAGAAGAACCCCGGGAGGCTGCCGCTCATTGCGGACCTCCGCTATCCCGACGGGACGGTGGTCGCGATCGACTTCGGGCCCGCCTGCCATGCGGCGGTGAACATAGGATTCCTCTCGCTCCTTGCGAAGGCCGTCCCGCAGGGCGACATCGACTTCCATCCCGAGGACAAGGTGACGCTCGCCGTCCGCGAGCCGCCGCCGTGGGAGCGTTGACGGCGTTTCAAGAAACCAAGGGAAGAGGCATCCACCAATGACAACAGCAGCGATTGTAACAGTACTATCCGTCGCCGTCGCGGCGGCGGCGGTCGCCTTCGCCGTCATGTCGGCCGTGGTCCAGCGCAGGAGGCTCGCGGAGCGGGACGCCGACTGCGAGCGGAGGCTCGCGGAGCGGGATGCGGCGTGCGAGAGGCAGCTGGCGGACAGGGACGCGGCGTGCGAGAGGCTCCTGAAGGAGAAGGACGCGCAGTTCGAGAGCTTCAGCAAGGAGCGCGACAGGACGTTCGGCGAGTCGCTCCGGACGCTGCGCGAGCAGTTCGCGAACCTCGCCGAGGAGAAGCTGAAGGCGTCCGCCGACAGCCTCGCCTCGGTGAACCGCGAGCGCCTGGGCGACGTGATACGTCCGTTCAGGGAGGAGCTGGACAGGTTCCGCAAGGCGTTCGAGGAGAACCGCCTCGAACAAGTCGCGAACAAGGCGAGCTTCGAGCAGGCGATCAACAACCTGGGCGAGAGGGCGCTCAAGATAGGCGCGAACGCGGAGAGCCTCGCCAAGGCGCTGAAGACGGAGTCCAAGACGCAGGGCAACTGGGGCGAGATGGTGCTTTCGAACATCCTCTCCGCCGCCGGGCTCAAGGAGGGAGTCGACTTCCTCCCGCAGGCGCAGGAGACGGACGCGGACGGCAATAGGCTCATTCCGGACGTGGAGATTCCGCTGCCGGACGGCGAGAAGCTTCTCATCGACTCCAAGGCGTCCGTCACGGCATACCTCGACTACGTCGCCGCCTCCGACGACACGGCCAGGGAGAGCGCCGTCAAGGCGCACCTCGCATCCGTCCGCAAGCACATGGACGAGCTGGCGGACAAGGGGTACATCAAGAAGGTGCGTGGCTCCCAGGGCTACATCCTCATGTTCATCCCGAACGAGGGGAGCTACCTGCTCGCGATGGAGCATGACCGCAAGCTCGCGACGGACGCCTTCAGGCGGCATGTCATCATCGTGAACCCGACGACGCTCCTCCTCTGCCTGCAGATCGTCATGCTCCTTAGGTCCAGGGAGGCGCAGAACGAGAATGCGGAGAAGATATCCGCCGCCGCTGCGAAGATGTACGAGAAGATGTCCGTCTTCAGCGAGACGTTCATGAAGCTGGAGGAGCAGATCGACGGACTCGGCAAGGCGTTCCAGAAGGCGAAGGGGCAGCTTTGCGAAGGCAGGGGGAACGTCGTGCGCCAGCTCGAGGGACTGAAGGGCATGGGCGTGGTGGCGACGAAGAACCTCAACCAGAAGCTGGTGGAGTCTTCGGAGGCGGGCGAATGAGGGCGGTCGTTTCCCTCGGATCGAACATCGAGCCGCGTGCGGACTATCTGCGCCGCGCGGTGGAGGCGCTTTCGCGCATGCCGTCCACGCGCCTGGTGGCGGAAAGCTCGGTGATCGAGACGGAGCCCGTGGACGTCCCCTCCGGCTTCGAGTCGATGAAGTTCCTCAACATGGCGGCCGTCTTCGAGACGGAGCTGGACGCGCACGAGTTCTCAAGGCGTATGCACGAGGTGGAGGACGACCTCGGCCGCGTGAGGACGGTCAGGAACGGTCCGAGGACGGTCGACGTGGACCTCGTGGACTTCGGCGGGCTCGTCCTGGACGAACCCGGACTCACGCTCCCCCACCCCCGTGCGAAGGAGCGCTCCTTCGTGACCATCCCCCTTGCCGAACTCGGAATCCGCCTATAGCGACGGAAGGCGGGAAATGGTATAATATCGCCTACAATGGCAGTTACACTTGAATATGAGAATGCCGCGGGCGATACCGTGATGGGAATCGACGAGGCGGGGCGCGGACCGCTTGCAGGCGGCGTCTTCGCCGCCGCCGTGACCGTGCCGCTCGCCCAGGCTGGGGAGCTGCTTCATGGAGCATGGTCCGAGATAAACGACTCCAAGAAGCTGACCGAGAGGAAGCGCGAACACCTTGCCGAGGTCATAAAGTCGACCGTGGGCTGCATCTGGTCCGTCGCAAGCGCCACTCCCGAGGAAATAGACCGCCTCAACATTCTCAAGGCGACACACCTTGCCATGCGCCGCGCCGCCGAGCAAGTCGCCGCCCAATTGGGGACAGCCCCCCCACCCCCCATGGGGACAGTCCCTCCCCCCCCCATGGGGACACCCCCCATGGGGACAGTCCCCTTGGTTTCCATCCTTGTTGACGGGCTCCCGGTGCCGACTTTGCCATTTAAGTCGCAAAATATCGTGAAAGGCGATGCAAAATCACTATTTATCGCAGCGGCGTCGATTTTGGCTAAGACGGCGAGGGATGCGGACTGCCTGCGCCTGGAGCTTCTCTATCCAGGGTATGGCTTCGCAAAGCACAAGGGCTATCCGACCCCCGCCCATCTCGCCGCCTTGCAAAAGTTGGGGCCCTGCCCCGAGCATCGCCGCAGCTTCGGACCCGTTTCGCAACTAACTTTGCCCCTATAAATTAAAGAAACAATCGAGAAATCGCTATGAATTGCAAAGTAATGGGGATTGTCAACGTCACACCGGACTCCTTTTCGGATGGCGGCAAGTATTTCACGCCAGAAGAGGCCGTCCGTCGCATAAGGAACATGGTCGACGAAGGCGCGGACATCATCGACATCGGTGCGGAGTCGACCCGTCCCGGTGCTCAGGCCCTGTCATGGGAGGAGGAATGGTCCCGCCTCGAGCCGGTCTTGCAGCTGCTGGCAAAGTCACCATTGGCTCCGCGAAAGGGGACTGTCCCCACCGACCCCAGGGGGACTGTCCCCATCTCGATAGACACCTACCACCCCGAGACGGCGGAGAGGGCCTTGGACCTCGGCGCCGACATAATCAACTGCGTATATGAGGGGACTGTCCCCCGTATGTTGGAGATATGTGCGCAAAAATGCGGAAAACTCGTAATTCCCGTCAATTCTCTGGGGACAGTCCCCCAGGGGATGATATCCGGGGGTGGGGGGACTGTCCCCGAGGGTGGGGGGACTGTCCCCGGGGGGGTGGTGGCGTACATCGACCCGATGATCGGGTTCGGGACGAGCCGGGAGGACGACTTGACGCTGTTGCGGTCTATACCGGAGCTTGCGAAGCGGGGGCCGGTTCTGATTGGCGCGAGCAGGAAGCGGATCGTGAAGAAGCTGACGGGGGAGAAGCTGACCGGAAAGAATCTGGGAGGGAACCTCGGAATCGCCGTTTGGTGCGCAATGAAGGGTGCGTCGGTGGTCAGGGTGCACGACGTGAAGGAGACGGTGCAGGCACTTAAGGTCGTCGCTGCGCTGGAATCGGGCGTCATGGAGGATTGAATGGAGTTCGTCGCGATAGACTTCGAGACGACCGCGTATGCGGACGGGGAGAGGAACGAGCCCTGGCAGCTCGGCGCGGCGGTCGTTCGGGACATGGCGATCGTCGAAACGCGCGAGTGGTTCTTCGGGACGGCGCAGACTCCTGACTACGAGCCGATAATGGACCAGTGGGATTCTCTGTATCCGTTTCTCGCCGGCCGGCGGCTCGTCGCGCACAACATCGCCTGCGAGAAAACGATACTTACCCGGCTTGCGCCGCTCACGAACTGGGGTCCGTGGGTGGACACCCTGCGCCTTGCTAAGGCGAGGTACCCGCGGCTTCCGAGCTACAGGCTGGGGGACCTTTGCGAGATGTTCGGCTGCGTTCCCGAAATCGAGGGCAGGACTTGGCACGACGGTCTCTTCGACGCGGTCGCCTGTGCGAACCTCGCCATGCACCTCGCCATCTAGTCCGCCCCTTGACGGCATCGTTGTGCCCCAAATGCGGTGTGAAATGTGATATAATAGACGGACAACTAAGGAGAATAGAAATGTCAGAACTCTACACTAGGCTGACGGACGACATGAAGTCCGCAATGAAGGCGCACGACATGACGACGGTGAACGCGATTCGCGGCGTCATCGCGAAGGTGAAGGATCTCACGGTTAACGCGGGCAAGGAGGTGACCGACGACGCGGTGCTCGGCGTCCTCGCCAAGGGCGTGAAGCAGCGCGAGGAGTCCATCGCCCAGTTCGAGGCGGCCGGCCGCGCGGAGCTCGCCGAGGGCGAGCGCAAGGAGCGGGACCTCCTGGCGAAGTACCTCCCTGCGATGATGGGCGAGGACGAGGTCGCGGCCGTCGTCAAGGCGGCGGTGGCGGACCTGGGCGCTGCCTCCAAGAAGGACATGGGGCGCGTCATGAAGGAGGTCATGTCCCGCGTGAAGGGGCGAGCGGACGGCAGGCTCGTCTCCCGCCTCGTGGGCGCCGCGCTTCCCTGAGCCAGCCGGTCGGGATGAAAATCCCGTTCCACCGACTTGGGGGAAAATGATATACTATAGGGCATGAATAGTTTCATCAGATGGTTCGGCGCGGCGGCATTGGCCGTCGCGGGTGGAGGCTGTGCCGTGTTCGGTCCGTCGGCCCCCGAATACCCCTCGTCCGTCGACGAGGGCTTCGTCCCCCTCCTGAACGGGCGGGACCTTGCGGGCTGGGCCGGTGCGAAGGCCCTGTACGACGTAGACGCGAACGGAGTGCTCGCGTGCCACCCAGAGCGCAAGCTCCCGGCGGGCGAGCGCGGCGACCTGTACACGGAGCGCCATTACACGAACTTCGTGCTTCGCTTCGAGTTCGCAATGCCGCCAAACGGCAACAACGGGCTCGGCGTGCGCATGGTCCCGGGCATGGACGCAGCGTACTACGGGATGTGCGAGGTGCAGCTGCTGGACGACGGCGGAAGCGAATACTACGACGCCGAGCGCAAGGCCGACAAGCTGAAGCCGTACCAGTATGCGGGGTCCGTCTACGGCGTCGCCCCGTCGCTGAGGGACAACACCGGCCGCCAGATCTGGGGCAAGGAGGAGAACTTCACGGGCGGCGGCAGCTACGTGCGCAAGCCCGGCATGTGGAACTTCGCCGAGGTGAAGGTGGCGGGGTCCGAAATCGAGTGCTACATAAACGGAAGCCTCGTCGCGAAGGCGGACGTCTCGCGCTTCAGGGGCGACGGCGACACGCCGGACGGCCGTCCGCATCCGGGGCTCCACAACGCGGGAGGTCCGATCGGCTGGCTCGGACACGGCTACGAGGTGAAGTGGCGCAACATCCGCATCAAGGAGCTGCCGGCGGATGCGAAGCTGGGCGAGGCGTGTCCGCACGCGCGGATGGCGACTCCCGAGGGCTTCACGCCGTACTTCACGGGCGAGGCGGGCGACCTTGCGAACTGGAAGGGCGTGACGACCGCCGAGGGCTTCGACAACCCGTGCGTCCGCAACGCGGCGGATCCCGCGAAGCGCGTTGCGATGCAGGCCGCGGCGGACAAGGCGATGCTCGAGCACTGGCACGTCAGGAACGGGAGCCTCTTCTTCGACGGCTTCAAGGGCGGCTATTCGCTCGCCACCGCACGCGACTACGAGGACTTCGAGCTCTGGGCGGACTGGAGGCTCCTCTCTGTGACGGGCGACTCGGGCCTCTACCTGCGCGGCTCGCCGCAGGTGCAGATCTGGGACGCGCACAACCAGTGGAACATCGGTTCTGGCGGACTCTACAACAACAAGCGCAACGAGTCGAAGGCGCTCACGATCGCCGACCGTCAGATCGGCGACTGGAACCGCTTCCACGTCGTCATGAAGGGCGAGCGCGTCACGGTGTGGCTCAACGGCGAGCTCGTCGTGGACGGCGTGCCGCTCGAGAACTACTGGGACCGCAGGAGGTGCATCTTCCCCGAGGGGCAGATCGAGCTCCAGTGCCACGGCGACCCCGTGGAGTGGCGCAACATATTCATCCGCGAGCTCCCGGTGACGGCCGTCGCCCCCGAGCGCGTCGGCGTTTGCAGCTGGAGCTTCCGCAAGCCGCTGAGGGAGGTCGCCGCGGAGATGGACAGGATGGGCGTGAAGGGAATACATCTCGCGCTTGGTCCGTTCATCCACCCCGACGGACGCCACGGCGACGCCGAGGAGGCGGGGACGCTCGAGTTCGTCAAGGAGCAGGTGAAGTCCGGCAGGTGGAGGCTCATGTCCACGATGATCGGCACGGTCGGCGAGGACTACTCGACGCTGGAGACGATCCGCAGGACAGGCGGGATAGTGCCGGACGAGCACTGGGAGGAGAACAAGGCGATTGTGACGGCGGGCGCGAAGCTCACGCGCGAGCTGGGCGCGAAGTACATGTCGACGCACGCGGGCTTCCTCGACGAGGGCGACCCCGCGGCCTACGCGAAGTTCGTCGAGCGCGTTAAGTGGATGCGCGACGAGTGCCGCAGGTACGGAGTGAAGCTCATACTCGAGTCGGGACAGGAGACGGCGGACGACCTTGCCAAGTTCATGTCCGAAGTGCCCGGCCTCGGCATCAACTTCGACCCCGCGAACATGGTCCTCTACGGGAAGGGCGATCCGCGCGAGGCGGTCGCGAAGCTCGCGCCGTGGATAAGGCAGGTGCACGTCAAGGACGCGATCTTCGCCGAGAAGCCGGGGACGTGGGGCGAGGAGGTGCCGTGGGGCGACGGCGTGGTCGGCGGACGCTCCTTCGTGACGGCCCTCGAGAACCTCGGCTTCGAAGGCAACTACGTCATCGAGCGCGAGGGCGGCGACAGGCGCGTCGAGGACATCTCGCTCGCCGCCGAAAGGCTGGAGAGGCGATGAGGCTTGCGGACATAACGGCGTGGCTCGACCGCGCCCTGATGCCGGAGACGTTCGACGACGTCTCCAACAACGGACTTCAGATCGGGCGCTCGGGCGACGAGGTGCTCAAGGTCGCCTTCGCGGTGGACGCTTCCGCCGAGGCGGTCCGCGCGGCGTCGGCCGCCGGCGCCGAGCTGCTAGTCGTCCACCACGGGATATCGTGGGGCGGGGGAATCCGCCGTATAGTGGACGGCGAGTACGCCGTCGTCAAGGCGGCGATGGACGCGGACATCGCGCTCTACGCCTCCCACCTCCCGCTCGACGCGAACAGGAAGTACGGCAACAACTGGGAGATTGCGAGGTTCCTGAAGCTAAGGCGCATACGCCCTGCGTTCTCATACCACGGCAACGTGATAGGCGTCGTCGGCGAGGCGACGCGCACGGCGCGCGTCGAGCTGGGCACGGCGGCGGCGCCCCTCGTGAAGGGCGAGACCGTGGGCGTGTGCTCGGGCGGCGCGGGCGAGTTCGCCGCCGAGGCGAAGTCGCTCGGCTGCCGCCTCTACGTCACCGGCGAGGCGAGCTGGGGCGACGTCATCGCGGCGCAGAACGCGGGGGCGAGCCTCGTGTGCTGCGGACACTACGAGACGGAGACCTTCGGCGTCTCGGCGCTTGCGCGGGCGATGGCGAAGGATCTGGATGTGAAAACTGTTTTCGTTGATTCCAGGAGGAGCTGAAGATGAAGATCGAGACGATGACGGCGCTGGCCCTCGCCGCGTCCGCGGCGATCGCCGCGGAGCGGACGAACGACTGGGAGAACACAGCGGTCAATTCCATAAACCGGCTGCCGGCGCGCACGTACACCGTCCCGCTGGCGGACGAGGCGTCCGCCCTGTCGGACGACCTCGAGCCGGCGACGCCGTACTCCATGTCGCTGGACGGCGAGTGGCGCATCAAGTGGGTCGGCGACCCCGCGCGGCGTCCGCAGGGCTTCGAGCGCCCCGAGTACGACGTCTCGGGCTGGGAGAAGATCGACGTCCCGAGCTGCGTGGAGATGCGCGGATACGGTACGCCAGACTACACCAACATCCGCTATCCCCACGCGAACAAGTGGCCGAAGATACTCGACCGCGACACAGGCCGGCCCGACAACAACCCCGTCTCCAGCTACAGGCGGGAGTTCACCGTCCCCGAGGGATGGGCCGGACGCGACGTGATACTGCGCTTCGAGGGCGTAGGGTCCGCCTTCTACGTCTGGGTCAACGGCAAGTCCGTCGGCTACGCCGAGGACTCGAAGCTTCCGAGCGAGTTCGACGTCACGCCGTACCTCAACAAGCCCGGCGAGGCGAACGTCCTCGCCGTCCAGGTCTTCAAGTGGTGCGACGGCAGCTATCTGGAGGACCAGGACATGTTCCGGTTCTCGGGCATCTTCCGCGACGTGTCGATCTGGGCGAAGCCGAAGGACGGCATCTGGGACTTCAAGGCGAATGTAAAGTGTAAAATTGAAAATGGAAAATGCGACGGGGCGGAGTTGAGCGTCGAGGGCATTGACGGCGAATGGTCGGCGACGCTCTATGATGCGGAAAAGAACGCTGTAGCCAGCGGCAACTCCCGACTTTCAACTCTCAGCTTTCAACTTTCTTCTCCACGTCTCTGGTCGGCGGAGAAGCCCTATCTCTACACACTGGTGCTGAAGAAGGGCGGCGACATCCGCGCGAAGAAGGTCGGCATCAAGGAGCAGAGGATAGACGGCAACACCTTCCTCGTCAACGGCCGGCCGGTGAAGTTCAAGGGCGTGAACCGGCACGAGACGAATCCGGACAACGGACGCACCGTGACGCTCGATGACATGCTAGCCGACATAACGCTCATGAAGCGCTATAACATCAACACCGTCCGCACGAGCCACTATCCGAACCACCGCCTCTGGTACGACCTCTGCGACCGCTACGGAATCTACGTCGTCGCCGAGGCGAACGTCGAGGCGCACGAACCGGGGTACGGGAAGGACGGACTCGGCCTCTTCCCCGAATGGGACCGCTCGATCGTCGAGCGCAACGAGAGGAACGCGATCTTCCATCGCAACAACGTGTCCGTGACATTGTGGTCCATGGGCAACGAGACCGGCCACGGCGACTGCTTCCGCCATGCGATGGCGGCGGTCCGCCGCATCGACCCGACGCGTCCGATCCACTGGGAGCGCGGCAACGAGGATGCGGACGTCGACTCCGCCATGTATCGGACGGTCGAGTGGCTGGAGAGGCGCGGGATGCTGGGCGACTCCAAGGCGGGCGCGAAGCTCGAAGGCGAAGCGGGCGGCGACGGCTTCGCGATTTCGGGACACACCGCTGGCAAGGCGTTCTTCATGTGCGAGTACGCGCACGCGATGGGCAACGCGATCGGCAACTTCCAGGAGTACTGGGACGTCTTCTACCGCCACCCCTCGCTTGCTGGCGGGTGCATCTGGGACTGGGTGGACCAGGCGGTCTGGAAGTACACGGACCGCGTCGACAAGAAGACTGGCGAGCGCGAGCGCTACCTCGCCTACGGCGGCGACTGGGACGAGGAGCCGAACGACGGTCCGTTCTGCTGCAACGGCGTGGTGGACCCGCTGCGCAACGTCTCGCCCAAGCTCGTCGAGGTCGGCCACGTCCACCGCAACCTGGTGACGACGCGCAGGGACGACGGGACGTTCGAGCTGTGGAACAGGTTCGCCTTCACGTCGGCGGACGAGTTCGACGGATCGTGGGCGCTGCTGGAGGACGGCGTGGAGGTCGCGAAGGGCGAGTTCGCCCCGCCCGCGGTCGCGCCGCTCTCGCGCGGGGCGGTGGAGCTCGCCGGACTTTCGGCGGCGCTCCCGGCGCTCGACGCGGCGAAGGAGCACTTCGTGAACGTCGCCTTCGCGACGAAGGAGGATGCGCCGTGGGCTCCGAAGGGGTGGATCGTCGCGCGCGACCAGATCGCGCTCCCGTCGGTGAAGGCCGAGGCGAAGGATGCGGACGACAGGAAGGCTGATGATGCGTCCGCCAAGGCGCCGCGCATGTTCGTGGAGGACGACGGCGATCGCGTGATCGTCGAGCGGGCGCGGACAACAGCGATCTTCGACAGGCGCACGGGCGCGCTCGCGTCGCTGTACGTCAGGGGGGTAAACGTCTTCGACACCCCGGCCCCCGGAATCACGGGAGGTCCGCAGCTCACGTGCATCAGGGCGTTCACGGACAACGACCGCTGGATGGCGACGGGCAGCGCGTGGGGCGTGGACAGGACGAAGGGCTACCAGGCGTCCGGGCTCCTCAATCTCGAGTACCATCCGGGCGGCATCACCTTCGGGACGAACACGGTCTACGTGACGGTGGACGTCGCCGGCGCGAAGGGGTGCGGGTTCACGCACGAGTGCGAGTACATGTTCGGCGAGGACGGGTCCGTCACGCTGGCAAGCAAGGTGACGCCGTACGGCGTGATGCCGCCCGCGCTTCCGAGGCTGGGGCTCACGATGAGGCTGCCGCCGAACCTGGAGCGGATGAAGTACTACGGGCGCGGTCCGTGGGAGAACTACGTCGACCGCAATACGGGGAGCTTCCTTGGAGTGTGGGAGTCGACTGTGCGCGAGCAGTTCGTGGACTACGTGAGACCGCAGGACAACGGCGGCAAGTCGGACGTCCGGTGGGTCGAGTTCACCGACAAGTACGGCAACGGAATCCGCTTCAGCGGGTCGGAGCCGCTCTTCATGCAGGCGCTGCACTACGGATGGGAGGACCTCGAGTTCGCCCGCCACGTCAACGGGCAGCGCAGGTTCCGCGCGCCGCTCAGGCCGAGGGACGAAACAGTGCTCAACCTCGACGTCCGCCAGACGGGGCTCGGAGGGGCTAGCTGCGGACCCGGCCCGATGGACAAGTACCGCTTCGATCCGTCGAAGCCAGTCGAGTGGTCCATGAAGATCGAGGCGGTGAGGAAATGACGATAGCTGAGCGCCATCAGTTCGACCGCTCGGTCGCATCCAAGCCCAAGGCGAAGCCGCGCAAGCCGTTTCCGGCGGGGAAGGTCCTCATCTCCCCGGCGCGTCCCGCAAACCCGTCACGTTGACCCAAGGGAGCTCAACCATGAAGAAGACAACAATCGAGTACAGGGTGCCATACGCCGACACCGACATGATGGGCGTCGTCTACTACGCGAACTACCTCGTTTTCTTCGAGCGTGCGAGGAACGAGCTCATGCGCGCATGCGGCTACACGTACAAGGAGTGCGAGGCGGAGGGGTGGGGGCTGCCCGTCACCCACGCCGAGTGCAACTACCACGCGAGCGCGAAGTACGACGACGTCCTCGAGATCTCCGCATGGGTCCAGTCGCAGAGGGGGATCCGCATCGAGATCGCATGCGAAATCCGCCGGAAGGGCGAGGAGAAGGTCCTTGTGAGCGGCTTCACGCGCCATGCGTTCATCTCGCTCAGGGACTTCCGTCCGTGCCCTCCGCCGGAGCGCTTCCTCAAGATGATGGAGGGCGGCGAATGATCGCAGTTACGAAGACGGTCAAGTTCGACGCGGCCCACATCCTCACGAACCACGCGGGACTCTGCAAGAACCTCCACGGACACACCTACCGCGTCGACGTCTCGGTTGCGCAGGCGCCGGACGACGAGAGCGACATGGTGATCGACTTCAAGGAGCTCAAGCGCATCGCGACAGAGACGATATGCGACCGCTTCGACCATGCGTTCATCTACAGCACGGCGTCCGAAGGCGAGCGCGAAATCGCCGCGGTCGTCGAGCGCCACGGGATGCGCACCGTCGCCATACCGTTCCGCTCCACCGCCGAGAACCTGGCCAGGATGTTCTACGGCGAAATGAAGTCGAGGATACCAAACCTCGCCTCAGTCAAGGTCTGGGAGACCGCCGACAGCTGCGCGGAGTACTGGGAATGAGAATCACAGGCGGAGAGTTTGGGGGAAGGAACCTCCTGGTGCCGAAGTCGGACGCGATACGTCCGACGCAGGACCGCGTCAGGGAGGCCCTCTTCAACATCCTCGCGCCCGAGATCGCCGGCGCGGACTTCCTCGACCTTTTCGCCGGGTCGGGCGCGGTCGGGCTGGAGGCCATCTCGCGCGGGGCGCTGTCCGCGACGTTCGTCGAGGCGAACCGCAGGCACGTGGAGGTGCTGAACCGCAACCTCGCCGCCGTTGCGGGAGGCGCCGCCGGGAGGTCCGTCGTCGTGGCGGACGTCTACCGCTGGATTGCGTCGTACTCCGGACCTGGCTTTACGATAGGCTTTGCGGATCCCCCCTACGCCCTCGGCGAGGAGAAGGGGTACGCGAGCGTACTGGCGAAGCTCGCCGAGCGCGGGGTGATACGCGAGGACGGGCTCTTCGTCGCCGAGATGACGGCCGTACAGCACGCCGAGGAGACTCCCGGATGGGACCTCCTCAGGGACAGGACGTACGGCAAGACGAGGCTTTGCATCTGGAGGAGAATGAAAGGAGAGGGAAAATGAGAGACGACCTTGACAAGCTGACGACGCTCGGGAGGACCACCAAGGCGCCGGGCGACTACGATCCGTCCGTTCTGGACGCCTTCGACAACAAGCACCCCGGGCGCGACTACTGGGTGACGTTCACCGCACCCGAGTTCACCACGCTGTGTCCGAAGACCGGCCAGCCCGACTTCGCGACGCTGACGATTCGCTACATTCCGGCGAAGAGGCTCGTCGAGTCGAAGTCGCTCAAGCTGTATCTCTTCGGCTTCCGCAACCACGGAGACTTCCACGAGGACGTCGTGAACGTCATCTACGACGATCTCGTGAAGCTCCTGAAGCCCAAGTACATGGAGGTGTACGGCAAGTTCGCCGCGCGCGGCGGAATCACCATCGACCCCTTCGTGAACGGCGGCGCGGGCGCGAAGTACAAGGCGCTAGCCATAAAGCGATTCGACGACTGGAAAGGCGTCCGCGGATAGATGCGCTTCTGGGGCATAACAGGCACGAACGGCAAGACCACCACCACGTGGATCTTCGCCGAGTTCGTAAATGCGGCCGTTGGCCGGAAGTGCGGCTACATAACGACGGTCGAGGCGTTTGACGGGGCGCGGCATTTCCACACCGGCTACACGACGCCTCCGCTCTCGCAGCTGAAGGAGATATACGCCGCGATGGAGGCGAACGGCGTCACGGACTGCGTGATGGAGGTCTCGTCCCATGCGATACACCAGAACAGGACCGGCGACACAGTGTTCGCGGGCGGCGCGTTCACGAACCTGTCCGAGGACCACCTCGACTACCACAAGACGATGGAGGAGTACTTCCGCGTCAAGCGTTCGTTCGCGGAGAGGATAGCGGCGGACGGCGTGCGGCTCAAGTGGGGCGGGACGATACCCGGGTCCGCGGGGCGGGGCGACTTCCCGCCGTTTGTCGTCTGCCTGGACGGCGGGTACGGACGCGAGATGCTGGACGCGGCGGGGAGCCTTCCGCTGAACGTGCTCCCGGTGACGTTCCGTTCGCCGCGCTTCGACCTTTCAGGGCTCAGGCTCGTCGGGGACTACAACAAGTCGAACGTCCTCGTCGCGGCGGCGCTTGCGGAGGCGGCGGGAGTTCCGCACGCGACGATACAGTCCGTCGTCCCGACGCTTGCGCCGCGCTGGGGCAGGCTCGAGCGCGTGGAGAATCCGCACGTCGAGGCGGCGGTGTACGTCGACTTCGCGCACACGCCCGACGGACTGGAGAAGGTCCTGACGGCGGCCAGGGGCTTCACGCCGGAGGGCGGACGGCTCTGGGTCGTCTTCGGCGCGGGCGGCGACAGGGATCCTATGAAGCGCCCTCTGATGGGCGAGGCGTGCGCGAGGCTGGCGGACGAGCTGGTCGTCACAAGCGACAATCCGCGCGGCGAGGATCCCGTGGTGATAATCGCCGCGATAATGGAGGGCGTCCGCAGGGCGTCCGCCGCAGGCGGGGCGATGCGGGCGGTGCGTGAGATTCCCGACCGCCGCGAGGCGATACACTTTGCGCTTGCGAACGCCAGGGCGGGCGACGTGGTCATAATCGCCGGCAAGGGGCACGAGACGACGCAGGAGGTGAAGGGCGTGAAGCATCCGTTCGACGACCGCGAGGTCGTCCGCGACTGGACCGCCGGCTGACGGGAGTTTTCTCGTTTATCTTTTCACCCCTTGCGCGATGGCCGCAAATATGATATACTACGCGCCATTCATTCACCGAAAGGGAGTAAAAAGAGATGGTAAAGATCAGAATGCGTCGCACGGGATGCCGCAACCACGCGGCCTACCGCATTGTCGCTGCCGACGAGCGCAGCCCGCGTGACGGCAAGTTCCTCGAGATCCTCGGCTGGTACGACACCCAGCTCAAGGAGAACAACTTCAAGCTCGACCTCGAGCGCGTCGACCACTGGATTTCGAAGGGCGCCAAGCCCTCCACGACGGTCGCTTCGCTCATCCGCCGTGCGAAGAATCCCGCCCTCAAGCCCCATCACGCCCGCAAGGCGGTGAAGAAGGCCGAAGAGAAGAAGGCCTAAGGAGGTAGAAAATGGGTATCAAGATTCTCGACAAGATCAACGCCGAGCAGACGGCCAAGCTCGCGGAGAAGAACTTCCCCGAGTTCAAGACCGGCGACATCGTCCGCGTTTCGATCAAGATCAAGGAAGGCGACAAGTTCCGCGTCCAGGACTTCGAGGGCCGTGTGCTCGCGATCGACAACGGCCGCAAGAACGTGTCCGGCAACTTCACGGTGAGCCGCGAAAGCTACGGCGTGCGCGTGGAGAAGCTCTTCCCGTTCAACAGCCCGTGGATCCAGGGCATCAAGCTCGTCAAAAAGAGCGCTTCCTGGCGTGCGAAGCTCTACACCGAGCGTACGTTCTGCTCCCACAAGGCGGTCCGCAAGCTCGTGAAGAAATAAGATCCGAATCGGTGGATGACAGGGAAACCAGGCCGCCTCCTCAGGGAGACGGCCGGTTTTTTGCAATATGCGGATAGAGGACATTCCGGCGGTCGACCGCGCGCTCAGGCGCGAGTTCAAGGCGCATTCCGCGCCGATCATCGAGCTTATCGAGGCCCAGACGCACGATCCGTTCTGCGTCCTCGTGGGGACGATCCTCTCGGCTCGGACGAAGGACGCCTGCACGACGGGGGCGGTGAAGCGCCTTTTCGGGCGCAAGGCCGGTGCGCTTTTCGCGCCTTCGGACCTCGACCGGCTCGACGTCGCCGAAATCGAGCGCCTCATCTACCCCGTAGGCTTCTACAGGGACAAGGCGCGGCACCTGAAGGCGCTCCCGAAGGTCCTGGAGGAGAGGTTCGGGGGCGTTCTGCCGCGGACGGTGGAGGAGCTGTGCGAACTGCCGGGGGTGGGGCGCAAGACGGCGAACCTGACGGTCGCGGTCGGATTCGACCTCCCTGCGATATGTGTGGACGTGCATGTGCACCGCATCTGCAACTGGCTGGAGCTCGTCCACACCAAGAAGCCTGTGGAGACGGAGATGGAGCTTCGGCGCATACTGCCGGTCCGCTACTGGAAGACGTGGAACAGCCATCTCGTGAGCTTCGGGCAGACACGTTGCGATCCAGTGCATCCCAAGTGCGACGGATGCCCCATCGCGTCATACTGCCGCTCTCCGAAGAAGAATTAGCCCCCTTGCCGTGTGCGCCGCCTCTGCGAGGTGTTGGATAATGAATTTCCTCACGTGCGCGCGCGCGAAATATGGTATAATATACATCCATGAGCGAGGAAACGGTAGACAGCGGCGCCAGCGCCGGGGAGACAACGACGGCGGCGGCCGTTCTTGAGGATATCAACATCGAGGATTCGATGTCGCGCGACTACATCGACTACTCGATGAGCGTGATCGTGGGGCGTGCGCTGCCCGACGTGAGGGACGGCCTGAAGCCGGTCCACAGGCGCTGCCTTTTCGCGATGCACGAGCTGCACAACGAGTGGAACACGAAGCACGTGAAGTCCGCCCGCGTCGTCGGCGAGGTGATCGGCAAGTACCACCCGCACGGCGACTCGTCCGTCTACGACGCGATCGTCCGCCTCGCCCAGCCGTTTTCGCTCCGCGTCCCGCTCGTCGACGGCCACGGCAACTTCGGCTCGATCGACGGCGACGGCGCCGCCGCCATGCGTTACACGGAGGTCCGCATGCAGCGCGTCACCGAGGAGCTGCTCGGCGACCTGGAGAAGGACACCGTCGACATGGCGCCGAACTACGACGAGACGCTGGAGGAGCCGACCGTCCTCCCGGCGAAGCTCCCGAACCTCCTCCTCAACGGCTCCAGCGGCATCGCCGTCGGCATGGCGACGAACATCCCGCCGCACAACCTGGGGGAGCTCTGCGACGGCATCGACTGGTACGTGCAGCACCGCGACACGTGCACGATCGACGAGCTCATGCAGTTCGTGAAGGGGCCCGACTTCCCGACGGGCGCCCGGATCTGCGGCATGAACGGCATCAACGCGATGTACCGCCTCGGGCGCGGACAGATCACCGTCCGCGGCAAGGCCGAGGTCGTGTCCGAGAAGAATGGACGCGAGAAGATCGTCATAAGCGAGATCCCCTACGGCGTGAACAAGGCCGAGATGATCAAGCACATGGCCGAGCTCGTCAAGGACAAGGTCATCGAGGGCATCAGCGACATCCGCGACATCTCGGGCGGACACACCAAGGACTCCAAGGGCGGCGCGAAGAAGGACAAGAAGAACGACGAGATATGCATAATCGTCGACCTGAAGCGCGACGCCGTCGGCGAGATCGTCCTCAACCACCTCTACAAGCACACCCAGCTCCAGACGACCTTCGGCGCGATTCTCCTCGCCATCGTCGGCGGGCGTCCGAAGATCCTGACGCTCAAGGACTACTTCAAGTGCTACACCGACCACCGCTTCGAGGTCGTCACCAGGCGTACGCGCTTCGACCTCAAGAAGGCGCAGGCGAGGAAGCACATAATCGACGGTCTCCTCCTCGCGATCGACAACCTCGACGAGGTCGTCTCCATCATCCGCTCCTCGAAGACGCGCGACGAGGCCAAGTCGAGGCTCGTGGAGCGGTTCGGCTTCACGGACCTCCAGGTGAACGCCATCCTCGAGATGCGCCTCTACCAGCTCGTCGGGCTCGAACGCGACAAGCTCGCGGATGAGCTGGCGAGGCTCCTCGCGGCGATCGCGGAGTTCGAGGCGATCCTCGCCGACCCCGAGAAGGTCTACGCCATCATCAGGGACGACCTTGCGGACATCAAGGCGCGCTACTGCGCCAAGGAGGATGCGAAGCGCCGCACCGAGATCGTCGCCGACGAGAACGAGGTCTCGATGAAGGACCTCGTGCCGGACGCCCCGTGCGTCATAACGCTCTCCAACCGCGGCTACATCAAGCGCGTGCCGCTCACCGAGTACCGCGAGCAGAACCGCGGCGGACACGGCGTAAGGGGTGCGCAGGTGAAGGAGGAGGACTTCATCCGCCTGGTCTTCGTCGCACAGACGCACGACAGCCTCATGTTCTTCACGAACACGGGCCGCCTCTTCGTCAAGGACGCCTACCAGATCCCGGAGGCCCCGAGGACGAGCTTCGGGCGCCCGCTCATCAACCTCCTGAACCTCCAGGAGGGCGAGCAGGTCCTGAGCCTCCTGCCGATACGCAGCTTCGAGGGCGATGTGGACGTCTTCTTCGCGACGCGGAACGGAACGGTCAAGAAGACGCTCCTTGCAGACTTCCAGAACGTCAACAAGTCCGGCATCCGCGCCATCAACATCGACGAGGGCGACGAACTCGTGGAGGTCAGGCTCGTGAAGCCCGAGGAGGACGTCCTTATGCTCACGCGCAACGGAAGGGCCATGCGCTTCGCCGCGACCGACGTCCGCCGCATGGGCCGCACCGCCACGGGCGTCAGGGGCATCCGCCTCCTAGAGGGCGACCGCGTAGTCAGCTTCGACGTCGTGGACGACTCGAAGACGCTCTTCATCGCCACGGCCAACGGATACGGCAAGCGCTGCGAGTTCAAGGACTTCACGCGCCACGGGCGCGGCGGACAGGGCATGATCGGCATCAAGGGCGCGGACCGCAACGGCGAGGTCGTCGCAGCGCACGCCGTGGCCGACGACGAGAACGTGATCTCCATCACGAGCGACCAGCAGATGGTGAGGACCGCCGTCTCGCAGTTCTCCGTCCAGGGCCGCATGGCCCAGGGCGTAAAGCTCGTGAGGCTCTCCGAGGGCGCGACGCTGGTGAGCGTCTCTGTATGCGAGGGCGAGGAGGACAAGATTGCGGACGGCGAGACCCCCGCCGAAGCTCATGCCGAGCCTCCCGCCGAGCCCCCGGCCGGCGATTCGGCCGGCATGACGCCTGACGCTCCTTCCACCGATGCCTGAGGGAACTGCGAGCTACGTCAAGATCACGATCGTCAGCCTCGTGCTGATGGTCGCGGTCGCGCTTGGGTTCCGCTTTTTCATCAACAGGAGGCCGGCGGCGCCGTCGCAGCAACCGCCCCGGACGGAGAAGGTTCCTGAGCCCGACGCGCCCGAGGTCTGCTTTGTCAAGCCGCTTGACAAGTGGACGGACGCCGAGAAGGCCAAGTACCCGTACCTCCTGTCGTGGCTCATGTCCAAGTCCAAGACCGTCCTGCCGTGGGAGTGGTCCGACGAGGCGATTGCAAAGGATCCGGACGGCTATTGCAGGCTTTGGGCCAAGACGTGCTGGGACGAACAGGTGCGCCTTATGCAGGCCGCGGCGGGCGAAGCGGTCCGCGAATGGACGGGCCGGACCTCCTCCAGGGACGAGGTGACGCGCCTTGCGGGCGGGATCGCAAACCTTCGCATCGGCTACGAGAACCGCGCGAAGTCGGCGGACGGTGCGGGGAAGTCGTCGTCCGCCCTGCGCGCACTCGAGCCCTCGTCCAGAATGACGCTCATCGCCGCGATCCTGGCGGTCGAGCGGACGAAGACCGAGTAGGAGGGCGCCGCCATGGAAAGACTCCAGAACATCCTCTCCCACGCAGGCGTCGCCTCAAGGCGCCACGCTGCGGAGCTCATAGCGGCGGGGCGCGTCACCGTCGACGGACTGGTCGTCCGCGAGGCAGGCGCACGTTTCGACCCCGCAACTGCGATCATCTCGCTGGACGGCGAGCGGATCGCCGCGCCGGAGCGCAAGCGGACGATTATGCTTTACAAGCCGGTGGGAGTCCTTTCCACTCTCAGCGACCCGTTCGGCGGTGCGACGGTTGCAGACCTCGTGAAGGATGTTCCAGAACGAGTCGTGCCGGTCGGCAGACTGGACAAGGACAGCGAAGGGCTGCTTCTTATGTCCAACGACGGCGATCTCACTCTCAGGCTCACCCACCCCCGGTACGAGCACGAGAAGACCTATGTCGTTGAAGTCGCGGGACATTGGGGCGAGGACAAGCTTGCGATTCTGCGCGGAAGCGTCAGGATGCCGGATGGCTACGAGACGCGTCCCGTCCCGGTGAAGGTGCTGAAGGGCCCGGAACGCAACGTGACGACGCTTGAATTCCGCCTTCGCGAGGGACGCAAGCGCCAGATACGGTACATGTGCTCGGCGGCGCACCTGGTCGTCCTCTCCCTGAAACGCGTCGCAGTCGGGGGGCTGAATCTCCCTTCAGACCTCAAGCCGGGCGAGTGGAGGGATGTTTCCAAGGAGGAGATCGATGGCCTTCTTCACTGAAACGCCCGAGGGAGTCGTCCTGAACGTCAAGGCGCAGCCACGCTCGTCGAGAGCTTGCGTGGACGGAATGGCGGGCGATGCGGTGAAGGTTCGCATACGGTCCGCACCCGTGGACGGCAAGGCGAACAAGGAGCTGATCGAGACGCTTGCGGATGCCTTCGACATTCCCAAGTCGTCCGTCCAGTTCAAGTCAGGTGAAACATCCAAGACGAAGCGCATCCTCCTGAAGGGCGTCGCACCGTCCCGTCTCGCCTCCGTCATCCACTAGTTTCAGTCTACAAGCACTCGGTGGTGGTCAGGATGCACGACATCGTCCAGAAGGACGCGACATGGACTTCGACGAGGACAGGTCGAGGGCGAGGCGGGAAGACCTCGCGGAGAACCTCGCGATGCTCAGGCACGTCGTGCTGAACGTGCTGCGGCTGGACATGGCCGTATGTCTGGGAGCACCGGCGCGCTTTATGCAAGGATACGGCAATTTGCCTGCGTCTGTGCATCGTACATACACCGCCATATATATGGTTTTACGGAGTTTTGTGTGATGAGGAGCTGCCGTGGATAGGTGGATGAAGGGGGAGGGATTGTTTGGAGACGCGGCTTCCAGCCGCGTCAATCGGGATTATGGAGACGCGGCTTCCAGCCGCGTTAATCAAGTGATTGTTATGCAACTACTTTAGCGTACTTGACGCGGCTGGAAGCCGCGTCTCCAAAGGTGGTGCCTCTCATCCCTGCGGGGACTGTCCCCTTAGGGGTGGGGGGACTGTCCCCGCGGGAGTTGCGGACGATTT
>CAMOCC010000026.1 GCA_946610035.1 uncultured Verrucomicrobiota bacterium | reverse complement strand
CGACACGAGCATGCTCAAGGAGATTCCGATTTCCGAAGCGCAGATCACTTCGAAGCCGCCTTCGGCCGATTTCCGCTTCGCGTCTGCTGTCGCAGAGTTCGCGCTTCTCGCGTCCGACTCGAAGTTCAAGGGCGCGGCATCCTTTGCATCTGTCCTCGAGCGCGCGCGATCCGCGAAGGGCGAGGACACAGAGGGTTACCGCGCGGAGTTCATCCGCCTCGTCGAGACCGCTGAGCTCCTTAGGAAAGACTAGCTACCTGCCACCCACCTCGCGAGGTACTCCATGCCCACTTCGCGAGCTACCCTATGCCCACCTCGCGAGGTACACACCATTCATCTCGCGGGGTTTCGTGGGGACAACTGGCGATTTCGTGGGGACAGTCCCTGGCGATTTCACCTTGGAGGTTCCCCAATTTTTCTGGCATGAAAGTGGCGATTTTCGTTTTGCGTTAAGTGAAAATCCAACGATTTCCCCATACGGTATTGATGGGGCGGGGGTGCATTTGATATAATACTTATAAAGCGCTGATAGTAGCGCTCAAGACCATGAAAAAGGAGTAATCTGATGAAGCAGGGTTGGCGTTGGTACGGTGACGCTGATGCGATCACCTTGAAGGAAATCCGCCAGGCGGGAGTGACGGACGTCGTCGCGGCCCTCTACGAGCGCAAGCCGGGCGAGGTGTGGCCGGTTGCCGAGATAAAGGCGCGGCAGAAGAAGGTCAAGGACGCCGGGATGACGTGGAGCGTTGTAGAGTCCGTGCCGATCCACGAGGACATCAAGAAGCACACCGGCGACTACCTCAAGTACGTCGAGAACTACAAGAAGACGCTGAGGAACCTCGCCAAGTGCGGAATCAAGACGGTCTGCTACAACTTCATGCCGGTCCTCGACTGGACTCGCTCCAACCTCGAGTACGCACTTCCCGACGGCTCCACCTGCCTTGAATACAACGAGTACGAGCTTGCGGGCTTCGACCTCTTCTACCTGAAGCGCCCCGGCGCGGAGAAGGAGTACGACAAGAAGACGATTGCCCGTGCGAAGAAGACGTGGGACAAGCTCGACAAGAAGGAGCGCAAGCGCGTCGCGGACGCGGTGCTCTGCGGACTTCCCGGAACGGTCGACGACCTCACCCCCGAGGAGTTCCTCGCACAGCTCAAGACATACGAGGGCATCGACGACAGGAAGCTCCGCGAGAACATGTACTGGTTCCTCAACGAGATTTCGCCCGTCCTCGATGAGACCGGCGTCAACATGTGCATCCATCCGGACGATCCGCCTCACCCGATCTTCGGTCTTCCGCGCATCCTCTCCAACGCGAAGGACATCGCCGAGATGTACAAGCGCTGCCCCTCGAAGCACGTGGGCCTTACGCTCTGCACGGGCTCGCTCGGAGGCGACCCCGCGAACGACGCGGTGGAGATCATGAAGAAGTTCGGCAAGCGCGTCTTCTTCTGCCACTTCCGCAATCTCGAGTACACGGACGACAAGGTGTTCCACGAATCGCAGTGCCACCTCTGCGGACAGACCAACATCCCGAAGCTCTTCGAGGAGTTCCTCAAGGAGGAGAAGCGCCGCGGCGAGAAGATCGTCGTCCGTCCCGACCACGGACGGCTCATGGAAATCGACGACGAGCTAGCGAAGCTGAAGGGCAAGAAGTGCTACTGCGGCTACAGCTACGGCGGACGCCTCATCGGCCTCGCCGAGCTGCGCGGACTCGAGATCGGCCTCAAGTACGCAAAGAAGGGGCTGTGATCCAGTCAAATGCACAGGCTGCTTGTTCCAGCTGCTGAACTGGGGAGGGAGCGTCCGTCGCTTCCCCCCGATGCCCTGCGCCACCTCAAGGTGGTGCGTCCCAGGGACGGCGAGGAGGTCGAGCTTTTCGACGGCGCGGGGGCGAAGCGCGTCTACCGCTACGATGCGGCGGCGCGCGGCCTTGCGCAGTCCGGCGAGATCGTCCGCCTGCCGCGTCCGAAGCCGCTTACACTGTTCGCCTGCGTGACGAAGGGTTCGCGCTGGGACTGGACGGTGGAGAAGGCGACTGAACTGGGAGTGACGCGGATCGTCCCCGTCGTCTCGGAGCGGACGATCGTCCGAATACCCGCGTCCGAGCGCGCGGCGAAGCGCGAGCGCTGGACGAGGATCGCCGAGGACGCCGCGCGGCAGTCGGACGCCGTGTGGATTCCGGAGGTGGTCGAGCCGGTCGACTTCAGGGATTCGCTTGCGCTAGTCGGGCGGACCCGCTGTTTCGTCGGGGCGCTCGTCGAGCCGCCTGCGCGGCCGATCCTGGAGGCGGTCGCCGCGTGCGCCGCGGGGATCGGCCCGGACGGATTGTCCGTCTATGTCGGGCCCGAGGGCGACTTCACTCCGGCGGAGCTCGCCGCGCTCATGGAGATCGCGACGCCGGTCAATTTCGGTCCGACGATACTGAGGGCGGAGACGGCTGCGATATTCGCGGTCTCGGTCCTTTCGTCGTGGATGGCATCGGACAACGCAAGGAAGGGTGGCGTGGAATGACAAAGGCCAGTGGTAAGACGCGCAAGCCGCGCGAGGACGGCGTCCGGACGCGCGAGGCGATATTGGCGGCTGCGGGCGCGGAGTTCGCGAAGAACGGATTCGAGCTCGCCTCGATGCGTGAGATATGCCGCGCGGCGCAATGCAACTGCGCGTTGGCGGCGAGGTACTTCGAGAACAAGGAGACTCTCTACCGAACCGTCGCGCAGAGGCTGTTCGGCGAGCTGGGGCGTCCCATGGCCGAAGTCGCCGATAAGGCCAAGGACGCCAAGAGCTGGCGCGAGGCCGTGCGCGAGTGGGTGGACGACTTCCTGTTCATGACGATTCCCACGTCGGAGCCGCAGAAGCTCTGCCGGGGGCTCTTCCGCAACGAGGTGGTGCGTCCGACGAAGTTCCATGCGGAATTCGTCCGCAAGTACGGCGAGCCGATCTATCGATCGCTCTACGCACTTGTGTCCAAGGCGGAGAGGGATCCCGTCAAGGTGGACCTCTGGACGTCGTCGATATGGTCCCAGATTTCGGTCTACGCCCTTGCGGACGTTTCGTGGCAGAAGTCGTTCCGTCCGAAGGGCGTGACGGACGCCGAGTGGCGCAAGACTCTCGGGGGCTTCATCTGCGACAACATTTTTTCGGTCCTCGCGCCCAAGTGAGGCCAAGAGGTCGGATTCATGATGCGTTTTCCGGGTCATTCTGTCGCACTGTGTGACGAAATGTCCCTGTCCCGCCGTCTGCAAACGTTTGGCATCCGTTTTGCTGATGAATTGTCGGACAGGAGGACTTGAAAATGAACGCAACATACGAACCACCAGAGGACAATGAGAAGTGCCTTGAGAAATTCGGCACTGACCTGACTGCGCTTGCGAAGTCGGGTAAGCTAGACCCCGTGATCGGGCGCGACACGGAGATTCGCGACGTCATACGCATACTTTCCAGGAAGACGAAGAACAACCCCGTGCTGATCGGCGAGCCGGGCGTCGGCAAGACTGCCATCGTCGAGGGCCTCGCGCAGCGAATCAACCGCGGGGACGTCCCGGAGGGGCTTAAGGACCGCACGGTCTTCTCGCTCGACATGACGGCGCTCATGGCGGGCGCGATGTATCGCGGGCAGTTCGAGGAGCGACTCAAGGCTGTCCTCAAGAAGATCAAGGAGTCGGAGGGGAAGATCATACTCTTCATCGACGAGATCCACACCATAGTCGGCGCGGGCAAGACCGAGGGGTCGTCCGACGCGGGTAACATGCTGAAGCCGCTGCTGGCGCGCGGCGAGCTCCACTGCGTGGGCGCGACGACGCTCGACGAGTACCGCAAGTACATGGAGAGCGACAAGGCGCTCGAGCGCAGGTTCCAGCCGGTCATGATAAATCCGCCGGACGAGGAGGATGCGATCTCGATACTGCGCGGACTAAAGGAGCGCTTCGAGAAGTACCACAACGTCCACATCAGGGACGAGGCGCTTGTGAGCGCGGTGACGCTCTCGGCGAGGTACATACAGGACCGTTTCCTTCCGGACAAGGCGATCGACCTCCTGGACGAGGCGTGCGCGAGGATAAGGACCGAGATGGACTCCTGTCCGCAGGAGCTCGACGAGATTTCCCGTCACGTGCGCCGTCTGGAAATCGAGGAAATCGCCCTGAAGAAAGAGAAGGACGACGCATCCAAGAAGCGCCTAGAGGAGCTCCAGGCGGAACTGAAGGAACTTAAATCCAGATCCGACGCCATGACGGCGCAATGGAAGAAGGAGAAGGCCGCGCTTGAACAGGTGCGGAGGGTAAGGACACAACTAGAGGAAGCGAGGACTAAATATGAAAACTCCCTCACAAGAGGCGACAACGAAACTGCCGCAAGGCTCAAGTACGGAGTCATCCCAGAGCTCGAAAAACAGCTCAAGGCCCATGAAGACGATAAGGCTCAAGACGATTCCGAGGCCCTGCTCAGGGAGGAAGTGACCTCCGACGAGATCGCCGAGGTCGTCTCCCGCTGGAGCGGCATACCGGTGACGAAGCTCGTCGAGGGCGAGCGCGAGAAGCTCATCCGCCTCGGGGACACGCTGCACAAGCGCGTCATCGGGCAGGACAGGGCCGTAGACGCGGTCGCCGACGCGGTCCTCCGGTCCCGCGCGGGCGTGAAGAACAGGAACCGCCCCGTGGGCGCGTTCCTCTTCCTGGGTCCGACGGGCGTGGGCAAGACGGAACTCGCCAAGGCGCTCGCGCAGGAGCTCTTCGACGACGAGAACGCGATGGTTCGCCTCGACATGTCCGAGTACATGGAGAAGTTCGCCGTCTCCCGCCTCGTCGGCGCGCCGCCCGGCTACGTCGGCTTCGAGGAGGGCGGGCAGCTCACCGAGGCCGTCCGCAGGAAGCAGTTCTCGGTCGTCCTTCTGGACGAGATCGAGAAGGCCCACCCCGACGTCTTCAACATGCTGCTGCAGGTTCTGGACGACGGACGGCTCACCGACAGCCACGGCAGGACGGTCTCCTTCAAGAACACGGTCGTGATCATGACCTCAAACGCGCCGAAGGACGCCTTGATGGACATCTTCCGCCCCGAGTTCCTGAACCGCCTCGACGAGATACTCGAGTTCGATCCGCTCACGAAGGACCAGATCAGGGAGATCGTTAAGCTCCAGCTTGCGGACTTCTCCAGGCGCCTCGCCGAGCAGGAGCTTACGCTCCGCGTGGACGACAAGGCGGTGGACGTCCTCGCCGAGAAGGGGTACGACCCCGCCTTCGGCGCGCGTCCCGTCAAGCGGGCGATCCAGCGCGAGCTGGAGAATCCGGTCGCGAAGGCGATAATCGCGGGGAAGTATCCGCCCGGCGCGGTGGTCGACGTGACGGCGAAGGACGGGGAAATAGTAGTATGACGAACGACTCGATATTCATCGTCGAGGACGATCCCACGATACGGACGATCCTGGAAATGGCGCTCGCCGGCGCCGAGTACAGGTGCGTCCGTTCGTTCGACCGGGGCGACACGGCGCTCGACGAGGTGAAGCGCGAGAAGCCCGACCTCGTCCTGCTTGACGTAATGCTCCCCGGATTGGACGGCTTCGCCATCGCGCGGCGGATACGCGAGACGCCCGAACTCGCCGCGACGAGGATCCTCATGATTACCGCCCGCACCCAGCCCGAGGACATCGTCCGGGGACTCGAGGCGGGCGCTGACGACTACGTGACGAAGCCGTTCGACAGGCGCATACTCCTTGCGCGCATCGCGGCGGTGCTGCGGCGCGGGCTCCCCGTGACCGAGGGCGTCGACTTCGACGGACTCGTCATAGACGAGCCCAATCGCGCGGCGAGGCTCGACGGCGCGGAACTGAAGCTCTCCTCCGGCGAGTTCGACCTCCTGGTCCGCCTCGTGGCGCACCGCGGCAGGGTCCTTGCGCGCCAGGCGGACGAGCGCACCGTCGACGTGCAGATCGCCAACATCCGCAGGAAGCTGGGCGCATGGTCGAGCCACATAGAGACGATTCGAGGCGTGGGCTACAGGATTTCGTGAGCAACGTCGGACTTGCCATGGATGGGCGGAAATGGTAAGATAGGCGTGTTGCACACGGAACTTCAATCATGGAGGCTTTTGCGATGGAAGACTCATCCGAATTCAAGCCAATGCGTTTCGACAGACTGGACGTTGCGACGGCGCTGTCCGTCTGGGCCGTCGTGACGCTCTGGGCGTTTCTTTGGTCGTACCCATACCCGCATCCTGAGACGTGGTCCGTCCTTGCGTCGGCGGCGGGCGGCGCGCCGGCGGACGTTCCTGCGCCGTGGCCGTGGCGTGGCTTCGCCGGACTTCTCATGCGCATGTTCTCCGTCGAAACGGCGGTGGCGCTACTCGGCGTCTCCGGCAAGGTGCTGCTCGGCTTCTGCGCGGGTCTCGGCTATCTAGCGGCAAGGCGGCTTTGGATGTCCATGAAGCCGGACGAGGCGGGCGACGATGATCCGTTCTTCAACGTGCGCCTCTCCGCCGCGCTTGGTCCGGTCGCCCTCGCCTTCACGCCGCCTGCGTGGAGGGCGGCGCAGTTCCTGACGCCGACGCTCGTGACGGCTGCGCTCGGGCTCGTCGCCTTCTTCTTCTGGCTGACCGGACGGAGGTGCAGGTCCGTCGGGGCGTACACGACGGCGTTCTTCTTCGCCGGATTGATGGCGTCCGTCTCCTTCGTCGCCGTCGTCTTCGTCGTCGCGGTCGTCCTCTACGACACCTTCTCCAGATACCGTGAGACACGCGTATGGAACGACAGATACGAGGCTGTGAACGGCATACTGGCGGAGAAGACGGGCGCGACGATCGGCTTTCTCGTCGGACTCGCCCTCGGCGTCGGCGTCGAAATCGGACTCAGGCGCGTGTTCGGCGGCGGCATGGGCGGGGACGTCGCCGGCTCGCTTTCCGCTTGGTGGGGCAGGACGTGGGGTGCGTTCACGTCCGGGCTATCCTCTCCTGCCGCCCTGTGCGCATGGCTTGTAGCGCCGATAGCGGCGGGACTCACGGCGCTAGCCATAAAGCTGTGCAGGTTCCCCGAGGAGACGCGCTTCGTGCGCGGCGTATTGATGGCCGTGCTGATCGTCGCGACGGCCGTCTTCGCGCTGAGGTCCGTTGGACGCTCCGAGCGTCCTCTCCTCGCCGTCTTCGGCGAGTGGGCGCGCGAGGTCGCGCAGGGCGCGGAAGGGACGGACTTCCTCTTCTCGGACGGTGTGTTCGACGATGCGGTGCGGCTTGAGGTCGCGGCGAGGGGCGGACACTCCGTAGTGACGTCGCTTCTCAATGTCCCGACGGCGGCGGAGTCCGCAATGCTCAAGACGCTTGCCTCATCGCCGGAGGAGCGTCCCGTGTTCGCGGCAGGAGGGTCCGAGATCTTCGGCGCGTGGGTTCGCGAGCGCGACGCGCGCCTGTCGTCGTCCGCCTGGCAGCTTGGCGGCGGACGGCTCCGGATGCATGGCGTGGACGGATGGCGGCTGGAGGGCTCCGTGATGCGGATGGACGGCGAAGGGCGAGATGGCGCGTCAGCCAACGAAAGGGTCGCGGACCTTTCGAAGAGGGCGCTTGCGTTGGATGACCTAAGGGAAGGCGGGGCGCTGCTGGGTCCCGCGGACGAAACGACGTCCCGCAAGTTCGACCTCCTCCTCTGGCGGCTTTCGAGGCTCGCGGACGAGAGGTCCGACACGGACATGGTGCGCGAGCTGACGGTCCGCGTCCGTTCGCTTCGCGGGTATGCGGACTTCGTGGAGCGGCTCCTGCCGGCGGACAGGCTGATCCTCACGCCGTCCGAGGAGCTGGACGTCACCCTGAAGCGTGCGGACTTCAAGCTGGCGGCGAGGGCGGCGAGGGCGGTGCTGGTCAAGAAGCCAGGCGATGCGAGGGCGCATTTCGCGCTCGGCATGAACGAACTCGAGGAGCGCGGGTACGGCCAGGCGGCGCGGCACTTCGAGGCGGTTCTCGCCGTTACGCCCGACGAGCCTGCGGTGCTCAACAACCTGGCCGTCGCCTACTTCAGGCTCGGGCGCAAGGACGAGGCCAGGGAGCTTATAGAGAAGGCGCTTAAGTTGCATCCTTCGTCCGAGCAGGTCCGCGCCGTCTACCGCGAAATCACAGGGGAGAGGCCGCCGGCGGTCAGGTAGGGAACGCGATGTCGTCGCTGAACAAGGGAATATGCTCGATACTGACGAGCGCCTTCGGCTTTGCGCTGATGGCGCTCTTCGTCCGTCTGTGCGACGACTACGGCGGGTCCGTCTCCAGCTTCCAGAAGAGCTTCTTCAGGAATCTCGTCGCGCTAGTCATCGCGGGGGCCGTCTTCCTCTCCCGCCGCCGCCGGGGCGGCGACGGCGCGGGGGCGGAACCCGTCCCCCGTCTTCCCGTCAAGGCGTGGCTCCTGCTGCTCGGGAGGTCCGTCTCGGGCCTCGTCGGGATATTCGGCAACTTCTATGCGCTGTCCGTGATCCCGATAGGCGAGGCGATGACGCTCAACAAGACGGCGCCGTTCTTCACGGTCTTCTTCTCGTGGCTCTTCCTGCGCGAGAGGGCGGGGCTTCGCCAGGTAATCGCGCTTATAGCCGCGTTCGCCGGGGCGATGCTCGTCATGAAGCCGGGCTTTGCGGGCGAGGCGACGTTCGCGACGTTCTGCGCGCTTGCGGGCGGACTCGGGGCTGGCCTTGCGTACACATGCGTGAGGGAGCTCGGACTTCTCAAGGTCGAGGGAAGCTTCATCGTGCTCTTCTTCAGTGCGTTCTCGACACTCGGGTCGCTTCCGTTCTTCATCGGCCATCCGGCGCCGATGACGGCGGCGCAGGTCCTGATACTTCTCGGCGCCGGGGTCGGCGCGGCGATCGGACAGTTCGGCGTGACCGCCGCGTACAGGTACGCGGCGCCGCGCGACATCGCCGTCTTCGACTACGCGAACGTCATCTTCACGTCGATGTTCGGCTACATGTTCTTCGCGCAGGTTCCGGACATGTTGTCCGTCGCCGGCTTCATCCTCATCGTCCTCGCCCAGTCCACCGCGAATCATGAACGGAGGAAAGGGCGGCTTGATTCTTGATGCCAACCACCAAATTACGCCTGAAATATGCTATAATACACGTATGAAGAAAATCGAAGTAGACAAGGGCGTGGCGTTCGGCGGCAAGGATCTCGTTTTCATAGCGGGTCCGTGTGTCATAGAGTCGCGCGCAATGGCGCTTGACCTCGCGAGGCGTCTTTCCGCGCTTGCGAAGAAGTTGGGCGTCAAGTACATCTTCAAGGCGAGCTTTGACAAGGCGAACCGCACCAGCGTGGACTCGTTCCGTGGCCCGGGCCTCGAGAAGGGCCTCGACATACTGGCCGAGATACGCGAGAGCGTCGGAGTGCCGGTCCTGACCGACGTACACGAGCCGTGGCAGTGCGCGCGCGTGGCGGCGGTGTGCGACGTGCTGCAGATTCCGGCGTTCCTCGCGCGGCAGACCGACCTAGTGGTCGCGGCGGGCGAGACGGGCGCGGTCGTCAACGTGAAGAAGGGCCAGTTCATGGCCCCGGAGGACATGGCGCAGGTGATTCGCAAGATCGAGTCGACCGGCAACAAGCGCATCGTCCTCTGCGAAAGGGGCGCGTCCTTCGGCTACCACAACCTCGTAGCCGACATGCGCTCGCTCCTCATCATGCGCGAGCTCGGGTATCCCGTCGTGATGGACGCGACCCACTCCGTGCAGCGTCCGGGCGGCCTCGGCACGGGGTCCGGCGGCGACGGCAGGTTCGCGCCGGCGCTTGCGCGCGCGGCGGTGGCGACAGGCGTGGACGGCGTCTTCATGGAGACGCACAGGAACCCGAAGGTCGCGAAGAGCGATGCGGCGAACGCCATCAAGTTCTCCGCCGTCGAGGGGCTTTGGAAGAAGCTTGTGGAGATCAACGCGATCGTCAAGGGACTGTAGCCGGAAATTCCTCGTCCGTCGCTCTTTACCCTAGCCAGAACAGGTTTATTTTTGATATAATATTCCACGTGGTGAATATATTCGGAAATACGATTCGAGCCGTCGAATTCGGCATGGTGGCGCCCCTCCGGGCGGCTCTCCTTGTATGCCTTGCTTGCGCAGCCTCCGCGCCTGTCTCCGGGGCGGAGCCGGAGACGCTTGCCGAGGCGGTTCCGGCCGCGCGTCGCGCGTACTGGTCGGCCGACGAGGCTAGGCTCAGGGCGGAGTATTCGAACTGCCTCGTCCGGGTGGACAGGCCCGCGCGCGGGATAGTCGTCCCCGTCGAGAGCTGGCCGAACGGAGCGGCTAAGGTGACGGCCACTGCGGAGCGCGCGCAGTTCTTCGACAAGGAGGGACTTGTGTGGTGCGGGGGCGTGACGGTGCGCGAATACGACGAGGACGGCGTGTTGAAGATGACGTGCCGCGCCGAGGGGTGCATCGTCGACAGGAATGCGAAGACTGGCTGGCTGGAGGGGGCCGCGACCGGGGAATACGGCGACACATCGCTCAGCGGCGACGGAATCTACTTTTCTTTTCCCGACGAATTCGCTAAAATATCCTCAAACGTTGAAATAAAGTCGTCGGAGTTCAAGTTCGAAGGAGTGAAGCTGTGAGGCGAATTGACAATATCCTGAAAGCGGGCGCGAGGCGCCCGGCCGCACTGACGACGGCGCTGCTGCTGGCGGCGTCCGCGCTCTTCAGCCCTGCGTATGCGCAGTCCGTCATCGACGTCGTCGCGCCCGGCGCGAAGGAGGGCGAGGCCCCGCGCAACGTCAAGGTGACGAGCGATCGTGCGAGCTACATGCGCAAGGACGGCATCATCGCGTTCGACGGGCACGTGTTCGTGGACGACGTGGAGTTCCAGATGCATGCGGACGAGGTGACGCTCTTCCTTCAGGGGACGAACGAGCTTCGTCGCGTGGTGGCGATCGGCAACGTCGTCGTCACGAACGAGGCTAGGAACGGCAGCTGCGCTAAGGCGACGTACAACAAGGCGCTTTCGAAGGTTGTACTGTACGGGGACGAGAAGGCGGGCACGCTGGCGCGTCTTGAGGACAACGGCAAGCGCAAGAGCTCCGTCGAGGGGCGCAAGATCACTTTCTGGATTGACACCGAGCAGGTGGAGGTCGAGCAGTCGACCGTGACCGTCGACGCCGCCGGGGCCGGCGGCAAGGATGCCGCGAAGCAGCTGCTTGGCAAGTAGAGAGGCGACAGGATAGTCGAATGGAAGAGCAGGAGGACATAGTTTCGAAGGCGATGAGCGCGATGGCGGCCGAGAGGGCGGCCACCGCGGATGCACGCGATTTCGAGGGCCCAGACCTACAGGCGACGGGGCTTGAGAAGATATATGGCGACAGGCGGGTCGTGAACGGGATGGATGTCTCGTGCACATGCGGCGAGATAGTCGGGCTCCTTGGTCCGAACGGCGCGGGCAAGACGACGACGTTCTACATGGTCGTCGGGCTTGTGAGGCCTGACGGCGGCAGGGTCGTCTTCCGCGGCGAGGACGTCACGGGCCTCCCGGTGTACCAGCGCGCGCGCCGCGGCATCGGGTACCTCGCGCAGGAGGCGAGCGTCTTCCGCAAGCTCTCGGTCTGGGACAACGTGATGGCGATACTCGAGACGGTCCCGATGAGCCGCCGCGAGCGCAAGGCGCGGGCCGAGGAGCTCCTCGAGCCGTTCGACCTCATGAAGGTCGCGAAGCAGCCGGCGTACACGCTTTCGGGCGGCGAGCGGCGGAAGCTGGAGATGGCGCGGGCGCTCGTCAGGAATCCGGCGATTCTCATGCTCGACGAGCCGTTCGCGGGGGTGGACCCCCTCTCCGTGAACGAGATACAGGATATAGTCCGCAGGCTCGCGAAGAAGGGCCTCGGGATAATAATAACCGACCACAACGTCCGCGAGACTCTCTCCGTCGTCGACCGCGCGTACATGGTGTACGAGGGGCGGCTCCTCAAGGAGGGGACGTCGGCGGAGCTTGTGAGGGACGAGGAGGTGCGCAGGCGCTACCTCGGCGACGATTTCAGGATGTAACGATTTTTCGGAACAAAAAAGAAAGGAGTACGACAATGAGCATAGAAGTCACTATGAGACACAGCGATGTCCGCATCGAGGCGCTGAAGGAGTATGCGGAGCAGCGCATGGCCAGGCTTCAGGAGAAATTCCCGAAGGTGACATCGATCAACCTGGTAATCGACGTGGACGTCAAGAAGCACATGTACATGGCTGAAGTCGTCGCGAACCGCCTCGGCGAGACCGCCGTCGGCGCGAAGGAGTTCTCCGAGAGCGCGAAGAGCGTGATCGACACCGCGGCCGCGCGCGCGGAGCGCCAGCTCCTCAGGATGCGCGTCAAGGCCCGCAAGGGAACGGTCCGCAAGCAGCGCGCGGCGTCCGCCAAGAACTGACGGGAGGGGCCCGGGGCGATGCACAAGCTGCCGACGAGTTCAGCCGAGAAGGGGGTTTCCTTCACCGTTGCCGACTTCATGGAAGCCGGCCGCGACCGGCTGCAGCTCAGGCTCCTGGCAGGCGGGGCCCGCCTCGACCGGATCATACGGGAACCGGTCGTGAACAGGTGCGGTCTCGCCCTCACGGGCTTCTTCGACAGCTTCGCAGCCTCCCGAGTCCAGCTCATAGGCAACGCAGAGGCCGCATACCTCCGCTCGCTTGCGCACGAGGAGCGCGAAGAGCGCTTCAAGGCGCTGATCGACCACAAGGCGTGGCTCTTCATCTTCACGGCCGGGCGCGAACCCGGCTCGTGGCTGACGGACCTCGCCGAGCGGTCGGGGGCGGTGGTGCTGGCCTCCGAGCTTCCGACTCGATACTTCGCACGTCTCGCTACGTTCATTCTCGAACAGCTTGGCGCACCGCGCACCTCGCTCTACGGGACGATGGTCGAAGTCTGCGGGCTCGGCGTCCTTTTCGAGGGCGATCCGGGGCTCGGGAAGAGCGAGACGGCGCTCGGGCTCATTAAGCGCGGCTCTGCGCTGATCGCCGACGACCTCACATGCATCCGCAAGGACGTCGCCTCCAACCTCGTCTTCGGTAGCGCGAGCGACGCCACACAGGGGTACATGGAGATTCGCGGCATCGGCATACTCGACGTTGCGAGCGTGTTCGGCGTGAACGCCATCCGCGGCGAGAAGCGCCTCGGGCTCGTGATTACCTTCAAGCGGCTCGTGGAGATACGCGGGGAGGTCGACCGCATCGGCCAGACGCGCCGCACGCGCAAGATACTCGGTGTTGACGTGCCAAACATCGTCATCCCGGTGTCCGAAGGGCGAGACCTCGTCAACCTCGTGGAGACGGCCGCCCAGCAGCAGAAGCTTATTGCCTCGGGCTACAATCCCGTGGCGGAACTTTCGGAGCGCCTGAGGCGGCGCGCCGAACAACCTCAATCTTTGAAACGAAAGGGCAGAACGCATGGCAGATAAGATCACCAAGGAGCTAACCCTCCTCAACAAGTACGGAATGCACGTCCGTCCCGCAGGGCTCTTCGCGAAGACCGCGAGCCGCTTCGACGCCGAGGTCGAGGTCGAGAAGGACGGCAACACGGTGTCCGGCAAGTCGATCATGGCGCTTATGACGCTGGAGGCGACCTGCGGAACCGTGCTCAAGGTGACGGCAACCGGACCCCAGGCCGCGGAAGTGCTTGCGGAGCTGGAGGCCCTGGTCGACCGGAAGTTCGACATACCGGATGAGCAGTAGCCACTCCACGACCATCGCGGGACTTGCAACGGCGCGCGGCTACGCCGCCGGTCCTGTATTCATATACCGGGGAGGGGGCGAGATCCCAATCCCCGAGTACGTGATCGGCCACGGACAGGAGTCGTCCGAGATACTGCGCCTTCACAGGGCGATTGCAGACGTCAAACGCGACCTCGAAGGGCTTATTTCGGTACTCAAGGAACGCTCCGGTCGCGAGGACGTGCGCGTCTTTGAATGCCACCTCATGCTCCTGGAGGACGAAACGCTCCGGAACGAGACGGTCGGCTACATCAACGACGAGCGCCTCAATGCTGAGGCGGCCGTCAAGCGGACGATCGAAGGCGCGAGGGCGCAGTTCGGGCGCATGAACGACCCGTACTTCCGCGAGCGCGTAAGGGACATCGACGACATCGAGCGCCGCCTCCTGAAGGCGCTCACGGGCTACGACCGCAACCCGGCCGCCGAACTCAAGACGCCGTCGATAATCGTTGCGGACGACTTGACGCCGTCCGAGACTGTCCAGCTCCCGCGCGACCTGGTGCTCGGCTTCGCCACAAACGGAGGGTCCACGACAAGCCACGTCGCGCTGCTCGCCCGTGCGCTCGCCTTGCCTGCCGTGTGCGGGCTCGGCGACATCACCCGACGCGTGAGCCCCGGCGAAATAGTCCTGCTCGACGGCACCAACGGCGCCGTCACGATCAATCCGTCGGACGATGTACGAAGGCAGTTCGAGGAGCTTGTCAGGCGCCAGCGCGAAATCGCAGTAGAGGCGTCCACTGGCGCCCCTGCGGGGACGCTCAAGGACGGCGGCGAGGTTCTCATCTACGCGAACATCCACCCCGGCATTCCGCTTGCGGGCATCACCGAGTACGGCGCGCGCGGAATCGGGCTCTACCGCAGCGAGTACCTCTGGCTCAACCGCGAGACGGAGCCGACCGAGGACGAGCAGTTCGAGGCGTACAAGCGCGCCGTCATCTACGCAGGCAAGATACGAGACGGCGCCTCGGCGAATATTCGCGTCCTCGACATCGGCGGAGACAAGCTCGTGCGCGGCATCTCGACGAAGGAGGCGAATCCATTCCTCGGGAACCGCTCCATCAGATACCTCCTCTCACACAGGGACGTCATGCGCAGGCAGCTCAGGGCCATTCTCCGCGCCGCGGCCTTCGGCAAGGTGAAGATGATGTATCCGATGGTCTCCTGCATCGAGGAGCTCCGGGAGGCGGCGACCGTCCTCGAGGAGGTGAAGCGCGAACTTGACGAGACGGGAATTCCGTTCGGAAGGGACGTCAGCGTTGGCGTCATGATAGAGGTGCCGGCCGCGGCGCTGAATGCGGACGAGTTCGCGCGCTATGTGGACTTCTTCTCCATCGGGACGAACGACCTCGTGCAGTACACCATGGCTGCGGACCGCGGCAACGACTCCGTCGCCTACCTCTACCAGCCTATGAACCCCGCGGTCCTGCGCCTCATACGCGAGACCGTCGCGGCGGCGAAGAGGCACGGCATTCAGGTGAGCGTATGCGGAGAGTCCGCCGCCGATCCGATCGTCGGCATCTACTGGGCTTCGCTCGGCGTCGACGTGCTCTCCATGAGCTCGACCTACATCCCTGTGATCTCGAAGGTGCTCGCCAATCTCACCCGCGCGGACCTCGACGAATACGCCAAGGTGCCGGACACCATGCCGCAAGGCTCCACGGCGCAGGAGATTTTCAACGCATGCCAGGAGTGGATGCTGAAGAAGCTTCCCGACCTTCAGGACGTGTTTCTGTGATCGAGGTGCCGGAGATCGTCGTGGAGCGCGTCGCCGCGTCCGTCGGCAGTGTCGTGACGGACAACGCGGCGACAGGCGTCCCCTTGAAGACCATAGAGGCGACTGGTTTCGCGACCCGTCGCTCGGTCCCTCCGGGCACGACGCTCTTCGACCTCTCCATGGACGCGGTGCGACGGCTGGATGGGGACGATTTGGCGGACCTCGGCGGAGTCGTCGTCGCGTCCTTCACGCAGCCGGACCGCTTCCCTGCGCTCTCAGTCCGCCTCGCCTCCGCCATCGGACTCCCACCAGGCGTCCCGGCTTTCGACCTCCAGGCCGCATGCAGTGCGTATCCGTACTCCCTCTACGTCGCCGGAAGGCTCGCGGCCGACACCGGGCGCAAGGTCCTTCTTGTGGACGGCGACGTGCAGTCTTCGTTCACGGACCAGTCCGACCAGGCTACGTCCCCGCTTTTCTCCGATGCCGCGACTGCCACGATAGTAAGCTCGGACTCCTCTTCGTCCGCGCTGTCGCATTTCGCCTTTCTCCACCGTCATTCTGACGCATTGACGTGTCCGGCCGGGGGCCCGATAACGATGGACGGCTTCGGCGTGTTCTCCTTCGTCGCCGCAGAGGTGACGCCGTTCCTGATCAATTTCCTCGCTGAGGCGGCGAGGTCCGATTCGCGCAAGGTCGACGCATTCGTTCCGCATCAGGCCAACATGTACATGGTCCGCCAGTTGTCCCGCTCGCTCGGCCTTACGGACCGCCTCGCTACGAGCGGCGAAGTTTTCGCGAACCCCGGTTCATGCTCGATTCCGCTGACAATCGCCCATGCCGGCGTCTCGGGTCGGACGCTCCTTGCCGGTTTCGGCGCGGGGCTTTCGGCGTCCGCGGCGCTCGTCACGGTGCGCGACGGCGCGGCGGTCGCACCGGAGAAGGGAGATTCATGATATGGCGCTCAACGACAAACACTACCTTTCGGCTAATGAATTCCTCCACGACGAGTGGCGCCTTGCCGCCTCCGTTGTCCGATCCGGCTGGAAGCCTGACATCATGATCGCCCTGTGGCGTGGCGGCGCCCCTGTCGGGGTCGTCCTGCACGAATACTTCAAGGTGTCCGGCTGGTCCGACATGCAGCACATCCCCCTCAAGTGCTCCAGCTACACGGGAATTGGCGAGAATCCGGGCGGAGTCGAATTCACCCATGGCGATGTCGTTTTCGGCATGCTCAGGAAGGGCGACAAGGTGCTGATAGTGGACGACGTGTTCGACACCGGCAAGACGGCCGCCGCAGTGAAGGCGAGGACGGACGCATTAGGCGTGGATATGAGGATGGCGTGCGTCTACTGGAAGCCAGGCAAGAACCTCACGACCCTCAAGCCCGACTACTACGTAAGGGATCTCGGACTCGAATGGATCGTCTTCCCTCACGAGATCGAGGGCCTTTCGCCGGAGGAGGTCCGCACAAAGGAGCCGTTCCTGGCCGACCTTCTTGCTGATCGCGCATGAGCAGCCGCCGTTCTGCGTCCGCACATCGACGCCTTACATTTTTTTGAAGCATGCTTGGTGCCTTTTACATCCGCTGTAAGTCCAATGCTCTTTTCTTGGCTGAAGACAAGATTTCCGAGCATTGGCACGGGATTTGCTTGTCCTCTGCGCGATGAGCGATGAAATCAGGCATGAATGCGGTGTGGCGCTAGTGCGGCTGTTGAAGCCGCATGAATACTATCGTGCCAAATACGGAACGTCCGACTGGGGCGGTACGAAACTATCCCTACTTCTTGAAAAGCAGCACAACAGGGGACAGGACGGCGCTGGCGCGGCGATACTCCGTGCACATCCCGTCCCGGGCGAAAGTGCCTACACCGTCTTCAGAAGCGCGTCGTCGACTCCGCTTGCGGACATCCTCGGCCAGCTGGGGAGAAGGGGGATTTCATCAGGCGGCGATTGCGCTTTTCTCGGACACCTCAGGTATGCAACATTTGGTAAGGGCGACGTATCGTGCTGCCATCCCTTCGTCCACAAGTCCAGCTGCCTTGCGCGGACGCTCCTCCTCGCGGGGAACTTCAACTTGACGGACAACGCCGACCTTTTGAAGCGCTATGTCGCACTCGGTCACCACCCCGATTCATTGGCGGACGGCTATCTCATAACTCAGACGATAGCGCATTTCATCGGAATGGCGATGGACGAGTCGGGCGCGGTGGACATGGCGTCGGTCCTGCGCCGTGCGTTGAGGGACGTCGACGGCGCATACACGCTTTGCGGGATGACGGCGGACGGCTGGTCCTTCGCCGTTCGCGATCCGAACGGAATACGACCTGGTTTCTACTATGCGAACGAAGATGCAGTTGTCGTCGCAAGCGAGCGTCCGGCGATCCAGGCCGCATTCGACTGCGCACCCGATGCCGTGAAGGAGATTCCGCCGGGATCGGCCGTCGTTGTCTCGCCGGATGGTGATTGCGCCGTCCGCAACGTGCTTCCGCAGGGCGAAAGGAAGTCCTGTTCGTTCGAGCGCATATACTTCTCGCGCGCAAACGACGGCGCAATACACCGCGAACGCAAGGCGCTCGGGGCGTCGCTCGTGAAGCCCGTCCTTGCCTCGGTCGACGGCGACCTCGGCAGCACATTCTTCAGCTACATCCCCAATTCCGCCCAGGTGGCGTTCCATGGACTCCTCGAGGAGTTGATTCGCACCTCCTCCCGTCAGTCCGACGGGGACTGTCCCCAACCCGACGGGGACTGTCCCCAAATCAGGTTCGGACAAATTGCGGTGAAGGACGCCAAGTTCCGCACTTTCATCGCCGATGCTGCGGCGAGGCGAGAATTCTACAAGCATGTATACGATGTGACATACGGCCTCGTCCGTCCTGGCGAGGACACCCTGGTCGTCCTGGACGATTCGATCGTCCGGGGGAATACCATGAAGCGCGCCATTCTGCCGATGCTCGACAGGTTGGGGCCGAGGCGCATCGTGATAGCCTCCAGTGCGCCGCCGATACGCTATCCCGACTGCTACGGCATTGACATGTCCACCCTTGGCGAGCTTGTCGCCTTCCGTGCGCTCGTGAACCTTCTGGACGGTGAAAGGGCGGCGGGGCGGTCGGAGAAAGACGCGAATGCAATCCTCGTCGAGGCGTTGAAGAGCGGTGCGGAGAATCCGCTCGCGGCGCTTTACGCACGCTTTTCCGACGAAATGCAGTCCGCCGAGATTGCGAGGCTCCTGACTCCGCCCGGGATGAAGGCCGAGGTGAAGGTCGTCTTCCAAACGGTGGAAGCGCTCCATGCGTCTTGTCCCGGGAGTGCGGGCGACTGGTATTTCACGGGCGACTATCCGACGAAGGGCGGATACAGGGTGCTTCACCGTGCACTTGAAAACTATCTGGAGAAAAGCAATGACAGACCTTATTGAGAGGTGGCGGACCGAAAGGGAGCGCAGGGCGTTCATCGCCCTTGAGGACGGGACGGTGTTTCGCGGCGTCAGATTCGGCGCAAAGGTCGACGCCGTTGGCGAGCTCGTCTTCAACACGGGGATGTGCGGCTATCAGGAGATATTGACCGATCCGAGCTATGCGGGGCAGTTCGTCGCGTTGACTGCGCCTGAAATAGGCAACTACGGAACTAATCCGGAGGATGTCGAGTCGCGCGGACTCTTCCTTTCGGGGCTTGTCATCGGGGAGTTGAACGAACCTTCCAACTGGCGTTCCACAATGTCCCTCGACGGCTACCTGAAGGCCGCCGGCAAACCGGGAATCTACGGAGTCGACACGCGTGCGCTGACGGAGCATCTGCGCGAGCAGGGCAACCAGAAGGCGTATCTCGGGGAATTGGAGGTGGAAAACGGGGAGTGCAAGATAGAGGGGCTTCGCGACGGAATCGCCAAGGCGCGGGCGTGGGAGGGGCTGGACGGTAAGGACTACGCCGCCAAAGTCTCCACGGACAAAACCTATCGCAGCTCGCTCCGGCAATCGGCAACCACAAACCACCGCGTCGTAGTGTATGATTTCGGTGTAAAATCGAACATCCTGCGCAGTTTGTCCGATTGCGGATTTGAGGTTACGGTGGTGCCTGCCAAGACATCGGCGGAGGAGGTCCTTGCGCTGAATCCCGATGGCGTCTTTCTCTCCAACGGACCCGCCGACCCTGCGGCGGTCACATACGCCATCGAGAACATCCGCAAACTGCTAGGTTTGCAGCCATTGTCCGATGCTTCAACCAGCCAGCCGGTTCCCGTCATGGGCATCTGCCTCGGGCATCAACTTCTGGCACTTGCATGCGGGGCGAAGACGGGACGACTTAAATTCGGACATCACGGATGCAACCATCCGATCAAGAACCTTGCGACGGGCAAGGTCGAAATCGCGAGCCACAACCACAACTTCGCCGTTCTAAGGGAGGGTTTGCCCGAATGCCTGGAGGTGACGCACGTGAACCTCAACGACGAATCGATTGCGGGAATACGACACAAGACGCTCCCGGCGTTCTCGGTACAGTACCACCCCGAAAGCTGTCCTGGCCCGCACGACAGCGCTTATCTCTTCGACCAGTTCCGCAGAATGGTGCTTGATAGGCGGTAGTGCGCAACAGCTTTCGGAACGATATGTTTTTTAATAGAGGCCATTGACATCCTTCCGATAAAATGGTATTATTCCTTCCGTCGTGAATGCGGAAGGATATAAAACAGTAAATGAAGTTGCGGAAGCATGGGGTATATCAACCCGCCGCGTCCGTGACTTTTGCGCTTGCGGAAGGATAGCGGGCGTCGTACAGGACGGTCGAAGCTGGCTCATACCAGCTACAGCCGAGAAGCCTGTCGACGGCCGCACCCGCGCCGCAAACGGGGACAGTCCCCACTTGTCAGAGGGGGACAGTCCCCATGCGAACGGGGACAGTCCCCATGGGATAGAGGGGGACAGTCCCCGTACGGATAATCAATTTGAGGGGGACTGTCCCCTAAAAGAGGAGAAAAACATGTCCAATAGCAGAAATATGATGAATTACTGTCCCGATATCAAGGTGCTGGACTGCACCATGCGGGATGGTGGTCTCGTTAACAACTTCGGGTTCACGGACGAATTCGTTCGCGATCTCTACAAGGCCAATGTCGCCGCCGGTGTCGACTACATGGAGTTCGGCTACCGCGCGTCGAAGAACATGTTCGACCCCAAGGAGTTCGGCAAGTGGAAGTTTACGGACGAGGAGGACATTCGCGCCATCGTCGGCGAGAACAACACCCCGCTCAAGATTTCCATTATGGCGGATGCTGGCCGTTGCGACTACAAAACTGATATCCTTCCGAAGAAGGATTCAGTAGTGGATATGGTGCGCGTCGCCTGCTATGTTCATCAGATTCCCCTGGCCATCGACATGATAGAGGATGCAAAGTCGAAGGGATACGAGGTGACGTGCAACATCATGGCGGTTTCAAAGGTTTCAGGAAACGATCTCGACGCGGCCCTCAGGATGGTTTCGGCGTCGCCTGTGGACGTCCTGTACCTCGTCGATTCGTTCGGCAACTTCTATCCCGAGAACATCGCGTACATGGCGAAGAAGTACGTAGATTCCATGGCGGGCAAGCAGGCGGGCTTCCACGGACACAACAACCAGCAGCTTGCGTTCGCCAATACGATTGAAGCCTGCCGCCGGGGCGTCAACTACCTTGATGCGACCGTGAACGGCATGGGGCGCGGCGCCGGCAACTGCTACTCCGAGATGCTCTTGAGCTTCCTCAAGAACCCGAAGTACGCGGAGCGTCCGATTCTCGACATGGTCTCGAAGCACCTCCTTCCGATGCGCGCAGCCGGGTTGAGGTGGGGGTACGATGTCCCCTACCTGCTTACCGGCATCCTCAACAGCCATCCTTCGAGCGCAATCAAGTTCATAAAGGAAGGCCGTACCGACTATTCCCGATTCCTTTCCGAGCTTGAGGAAATGATCTAAGATGGAGATCAAGGTCTGCGGAGTGAACGATGCGCCGTTCGCGTCGAGGGCGGAGTCCCTCGGCGCGAACTACATCGGACTTATCTTCGCGGAGGGGAGCCCGAGACGTGTTGCAGTCGCGGAGGCGTCCCGAATCGCCGCAGGGCTTGCCGGAAGGGCCAGGACGGTCGGCGTATTCACGACATCGACGCCGACGGAGATCGTCGCTATAGCGGAGAAGGTTGGCTTCAGTATCGTCCAGCTGCACAGGCGCGCTTCGGAGGCGGATGTCGAGGACCTGCGAAGGCGCGGGTTCGAGGTGTGGACTCTTGCAGGCGGGGCGGAGGGCGATGCGGTACTTTTCGACAGCTCCCACGGCGACGGGGAGACTGCGCTCAGGAAAGGACCGTGGAAAACGGTCCTCGCAGGCGGGATATCCGCCGCCAACGTCGGCGACGCGATTGCGTCCGGTGCGGATGTAATAGATGTCTCGGGTTCGCTTGAGTCGTCCAAGGGGGTCAAGTCGGTCGCTCTTCTTGAGGCGTTCTTCGATGCGGTTAAAACTTCATCGTCATCGTTGACGGTGCGAGGGCGGTTTTGATATACTATGCACCGTTGACATGAAAAAGACATTCGAGCTTCTCCTTCTTGAGGGACTTCTTCTTGCGTACAAGCGACGCGGGGTTTGATGCTTTGTCCTAAAAGGAAGGAAGACACCAAGAAGGCCCCGCGCAGAGCGGGGCCTTTTCTGTTAAACGGGAGGACACATGAACAATACAGTAAGGATATTCGATACGTCGCTGAGGGACGGCGAGCAGGCGCCCGGATACTCGATGAACATCGAGGAGAAGGTTCGCATGGCGCGTCAGCTTGAGGCGCTCGGGGTTGACATAATAGAGGCCGGCTTCGCCATCGCCTCGCCGGGCGACTTCGCCAGTGTGGAGGCCATAGCGGGCGCGGTCGAGAGGCCCGTGGTGGCCTCGCTCTCGCGGGCGCTCGTAAAGGACATCGACGCCGCGTGGAGCGCCGTGAAGGGCGCCAAGAGCCCGCGCATCCACACCTTTCTCGCAACGAGCGACCTCCATCTCGAATACAAGCTCAAGATGTCCCGCGACCAGGCGCTCGCACGCGCCGTTGACGCGGTGAGGTATGCGAGGAACCTGTGCGGGGACGTCGAGTTCTCGCTCGAGGACGCCTCGCGGACGGACAGGGACTTCATGTGCCGCGTCGTGGAGGCGGTGATCGATGCGGGCGCGACGACGGTGAACCTTCCGGACACTGTAGGCTACGCCACCCCGTGCGAGATTCACGACATGGTAGCGAACGTAATGAACCGCGTACCCAACATCGACCGTGCGATCGTCTCCATGCACTGCCACGACGACCTCGGTCTCGCCGTCGCCAACACGATAGCCGGCATAGTCGCAGGCGCACGCCAGGCGGAGTGCTGCATTGCGGGAATCGGCGAAAGGGCGGGCAACGCCGCGCTGGAGGAGGTCGTCATGAACCTCAGGACGCGCCGCGACGTCTACAACCTCTCCTACAACGTCCGGACCGAGGAGATTTCGAAGACGGCGCAGCTGCTGTCGTCCATAACCGGCGTGAAGATTTCGCCCAACAAGTCCGTCATCGGAAGAAACGCCTTCGCCCACGAATCGGGCATACACCAGCACGGCGTGATGGCCAACGCGAAGACATACGAGATTATGACGCCGGAGTCCGTGGGCGTCAAGAAGACAGCCCTAGTCCTCGGCAAGCATTCGGGGCAGCACGCCTTCGGACAGAGGCTTGCGGATCTCGGGTACGGCGATCTCGACAAGGGGACGGTGGACAAGCTCTTCGCCGAGTTCAAGGTCCTCGCCGACCGCAAGAAGACGATGGAGGACCGCGACATCCTCGCGCTTGTCGAGGCGGAGACTGGCCGTGTCTCGGGCGAGAACGACTGGAAGCTCGTCAACTACGTCGTCTCCAGCAGCAACAAGATGTTCTCGACGGCGTGCGTCACGCTCTCGCGCGGAGGCAAGGAGACCACGGAGTCCGCCTTCGGCACCGGACCGATCTTCGCCTCCATCCGCGCCGTGGAGAAGCTGGTGAAGCATCCGTTCGCGCTGGAGGACTTCCAGATACAGGCCGTCACGGAGCGTCGCGACGCGCTCGGCGAGGTGTCCGTCAAGATCACGGACTCAAGCGGCACGTATCGCGGAAGGGGGGTATCGACGGACATCATCGAGGGTTCTATCCTCTCGACGCTCGACGCCGTCAACAGGATGTTCAACGGCGCCTCCTCCGCCCTCGGTTCGGGCGCCGCCTCGTCCGTCCAGCACTCCTACGAGGACGACGACCTCCTCAGCGGACGAACGGACAGATAGTAGGGCGTATGGAAGACAAGTAATGGAAAGGTGTTAGACGACCATGTCCATGACAATGACACAGAAGATACTGGCGGCGCACGCCGGCAAGAGTGAAGTGCATGCGGGCGAGCTGGTGATGGCGAAGCTCGACCTCGTGCTCGGGAACGACATCACGACGCCGGTCGCAATCGGCGAGTTTCCGAAGTTCGGACGCGAGAAGGTGTTCGACCGCACGAAGATCGCCCTGGTCCCCGACCACTTCGCGCCCAACAAGGACATCAAGGCCGCGACCCAGTGCGCCTGCATGCGCGCCTTCGCGAAGGAGCAGGGCGTCGTAAACTACTTCGAGGTGGGCCACGACTGCGGCGTCGAACACGCCCTCCTTCCGGAGAAGGGGCTCGTAACGGCGGGCGACTGCATAATCGGGGCGGACAGCCACACGTGCACCTACGGGGCCGTGGGCGCGTTCTCGACGGGCGTTGGCTCGACGGACATGGCGGCCGGGATGGCCGCTGGCGAGACGTGGTTCAAGGTACCGTCCGCGATCAAGGTCGTCGTGAAGGGGAGGTTCCGCAAGTGGGTCTCGGGCAAGGACCTCATCCTCCACCTCATCGGACTCATCGGCGTGGACGGCGCGCGCTACCAGTCGCTTGAGTTCGCCGGCGACGGAATCGCCGCGCTCACGATGGACGACCGCTTCACGATCGCCAACATGGCCATCGAGGCGGGGGCGAAGAACGGAATCTTCCCTGTCGACGGCACGTGCCTCGAATACCTCAAGGAGCACGGCGCGAAGACGCCGCGCATCCATGCGGCCGACCCTGATGCGGAATACGAGAGGACTCTCGAAATCGACCTCGACAAGCTTGAGCCGACGGTCTCGTTCCCGCACCTTCCGTCCAATACGCGGCTCGTTCGCGAAGCGGCGGGGCTTCCGATCGACCAGGTCGTCATAGGAAGCTGCACGAACGGAAGGCTGTCCGACCTCCGCGCGGCGGCTGCGGCGATGGCGGGACGGCCCGTCGCGCCGGGCGTCCGTTGCATCGTCATCCCCGCTACGCAGAGGATCTGGATCGAGGCGATGAAGGAGGGGCTTCTCGCCAAATTCGCGGAGGCGGGGTGCGTCGTTTCGACGCCGACGTGCGGTCCGTGCCTCGGCGGCTACATGGGAATCCTGGCGAAGGGGGAGCGTTGCGTCGCGACGACGAACCGCAACTTCGTCGGACGCATGGGCCACGTCGAGTCGGAAGTATACCTCGCCTCGCCGGCCGTCGCCGGCGCAAGCGCTGTCGCAGGACGGCTGGCGGAGCCATGAGGGAGTTAATTAAGAGTTAAGAGTGATGAGTTGATAATTGTTTGATATAGTAAAACCGCAAACCACCAATCTCCGACAACCATGAAATTCACGGGTAAAGTCCATAAATTCGCCGACAACGTCGACACAGACGTCATCATCCCGGCGCGCTATCTGAACACGCCGGACGCCAAGGAGCTCGCTACGCACTGCATGGAGGATATCGACGCCTCCTTCGCCTCGCGCGTAAAGCCGGGGGAGATTATCGTCGCCGGGAAGAACTTCGGCTGCGGAAGCTCTCGCGAGCATGCGCCGCTAGCAATCAAGGCAAGCGGCGTGTCCTGCGTGATCGCCGCGACATTTGCGCGGATATTCTACCGCAACGCGCTCAACATAGGACTGCCAATAGTGGAGTGTCCGGAGGCGGCGGAGGCGATTTCGGCGGGCGACGCCGTCTCCGTCGATCTGGATACGGGCGTCGTGACGGATGAGACGAAGGGGCTGACGTTCAAGAGCGAACCGTTCCCGCCGTTCATGCAGAGCCTGGTGGCGGCGGGCGGACTCGCAAACTTCATTTCGCAGGATCGGGGATGCGAGAGCCCCAAAGCGCAAGCTGGGAGTCGTCGCCTATCGCCGTGAACGCGGCGGTCTTGTCGTTCGTCCCGTCGATGGCCATCACGAGTGCGACGCCGCGGAAGACATCCTCGCCGTCGAGTGTGATGTTCATGTAGGGGGTTCCTTTCTCAAGGTCCCACTTGCCCGTGCGCGCACCGGCGATCGTCCCGTCCGCCTTGAACACCACTCGTTCGGGGCGTGCGCCGCCCAGGTGCGCGTAGTCCACTTCCAGTCGGTGCAGGATGAGGTCCCATTCTCCGGCGATCGACTTTTTCGGGAGTCCCTTTTTGTCGAGCTTTTCGCCGCGTGTTCGGTAGGGGGCTGCCATGAGCCATCCGTCCTTGTTGAGGAAAAGCTGGTGGATGCGGATGTAGTGTCCCTCGTGCCCCTCGTCGGTGCGCGTGTGGTAGACGATGTAGGCGCGCCCGTCGTCGTCGACGATCGCGGAGTTGTGTCCCTGGGCGACCATTCCCGAGTCGCGTTCGCGCCACTTGTACGCGCCGAACAGGCGCACGCCGACATGGTCGTTGAAATTATGGCGGTACTTGTCGTAGAAGGGCGTGTTGCCGTTCTTGTCGTGGTAGGGTCCGTCCGGTCGCTTCGACCTGAACACGCGGACGTTGTACCCGCCCTTCGCCTCGAGTGCGCCATAGGACAGGAAGAGCCAGTACCATTCGCCGATTCGCTGGATGTAGGAGCCTTCGCCGGAGGCGTAGGAGCCGCCGGCGATCTTCTTGCCGAAGTACGGGTCCGAGTGGGCGTTGGAGGCGTACTTGACCTTCATGTCGCGAAGTCCGGTCCTCTCGTCGAGTGCGAGGAGGAAGATTCCGCCGGACCACGATCCGTAGGACATCCAGAGCCTTCCGGACTCGTCGTAGAAGACGCAGGGGTCGATGCAGTTGGGGAAGACGGGACCCCACTTCCTGTCCTGGACGCCGAAGGTCGTGTAGCGCTCGGGGAGGGACTTTACGCCGAGGACTTCCGCGACGTCCGTCTCGCGCCAGTCCGCCTCGGAGAATCCGCCGTAGACGACGGACCCCGCGTAGGAGAAGGGGCCTTCCGCCCTGTCGCCGGCAAGAAGGACGATGTTCGACTTCCAGTCGTCGCCGTTGGCGGAGAGGTAGACGCAGTACTTGCGCATCCTCTTGTTGTAGATGATGTCCGGCGCCCAGAGGTAGTCGAACCATTGTCCGGCCTTTTCGTCCTTGTTCCATGCGCGAATCTTCGCAACCGTCTCGGGGGATACGGCCTTTCGCAGGGTGTCCGTCTGCCTCCAGCTGATGAGGTTGTCGCTTCGGGCGCTTGCGAGGTGGGTCCCGACGATGAGGTAGCTGCCGTCCCTGTCCTTGAAGACGGACGGGTCGTGTACGCACGCCGTCCTCACCCAGCCGGGCCTCGGCCTGAAGGCGGCGTTGCGCGCGGATGGTGCGGCGGCGCACGTTGCGAAAACCGCGACGGCAAGAAGGCTGACAATCGCTTTCATGTTCTCATTATAGCATATTTTGCGATTTGCCACCATGGGCGGCGATGCCTTGCCGCGGGCCGGTGTCCGGTTGACACGGGGCGCGGGTTTATGGTATAGTATACGCGTGATTACAGAAAGGGAGGCTTCGAGATGAGAGGAGAAAGATCGTTCTGTCCGCTGTTCGCCACGAACTTCTTCGGGGTGTTCAACGACAACTTCCTTAAGACGCTGGCGAGCATGGTGGTGCTGGCGTGGCTGGGGGACGAGAAACTGCATTCAGTCTTCATGGGCGCGACGGCGGCGGCTCTGGTCCTGCCGTACATTCTCTGCTCGCCGCTTGCCGACAGGCTGACGGTCGTCTTCCCGAAGCGGCGGATCCTCACGCTCGCGAAGCTTGCGGAGCTGCCGATAGTGTCCGTCGCGGCTGCGGGGTTCTTCATGGAGTCGTCGGCTCTCGTGGTCGCCGCCATCCTTTTGATGGGCCTTCAGAGTTCGCTCTACTCGCCCGCCAAGTATGCGCTTGTGCGCGACGTGGGCGGAGCGGGGCGCATCTCGACGGGCATGGGCGGAATGGAGGGCGTCGCCTTCGCGGCGGTCCTCGCGGGGACGATCGCTGCCTCGTACGCATCCGACCGCGCGCCGATGTGGGTGTCTTGCGCGGCGCTTTTCGCCTTCGCCGTGCTGGGACTCGCGGGGAGCCTCACAATCAAGGCGGACGAGGAGCGCAGCCGCGAACTGCACTCAATGAATCCGTTGAGGTACATGAGAAGGGCGTATCGCATGGCGAAGAGGTACGACGGACTCAACGCCGTCATAGCGACGCTGTCCGTCTTCTGGTTCGCGGCGGCGATGCTTCAGCAGGGACTTCTCGTGTACGGGAAGGACGTCCTCGGGCTTGACGGCGTGCACACGGGCGGCATACTCGCAGTCGCGGCCGTCGGCATCGTCGCGGGGCAGGTCATCGCGGGGTTCGTCGACAGGAGCCGCTTCCTTCTCGGAGCGACGCTGCTGACGGGATGGATTGCGGCGGCGCTCCTTGCGGTCCTCTTCCTCGTTCCGCTGACGCCGGTCGCATTTGCGGTTGTCACGGGGCTTCTTGCGTTCGACATGGGGTTCTTCAAGCTGCCGCTTGACGCGGAGATTCAGAAGGTCGTGAAAGGGCCGAAGCTCAACACGATGCTCGCGTACTTCAATCAGGTATCCTTCCTCTTCATGTCCCTCTCATCAGGGTGCTACATAGCGGTGAGTTGGCTGTTCGGTCCGAAGGCGTTCCTCGCGTTCCTGGCGCTTGTGATGGCGATCGCCCCGTTCCTCTTCGTGTTCAGCTACAGGTCGGTGCTCCTCGTCACCGGACGCTGGGTGTTCAGGCGGCGCTACAGGGTCGAGCTGGAGGGTCCTTGGTTTGCGGACGGTGCGCGCGGAGGGTCCGAAGGCGGCGCGCGCGCGTACCTCGTCCTCCCGAACCATCCGGCGATGGTCGATCCGATGCTGGTCGGGGCGGAGTTCTGGCGGACGCCGCTGAAGCCGCTTGCGGACGAGCTCTTCTTCCGCACGGGCGTCGTCGCGCCGTCCGTACTGCGGACGCTGGGCGCGGTTGCGGTTCCGGACCTGCGCAGGCACAGGACTGCGAAGGGGGCGTCGATTGCGCGCGGGCTCGGGGACATCGTCAAGAGCACGCTGGCGGACGGCGGGAACGTGATCTTCTATCCGTCCGGCCACATCCAGACGGAGCCGGAGCGCGAGGACATCGGGACGCGCCAGCTTGCGTACAACATCTGCGGAGACCTGCCTGCGGGGGTGCGCGTCATCGGGGTGCGCACGCGCGGGCTGTGGGGGAGCATCTGGAGCAGGGCTGGGCGGAAGGCGTCCCCGTCCTTCGTCCCGACGTTCGTGAAGAGCGTCCTCCTCTGGTTCTTCGTCTCTCCGTTCATTCCGCGCAGGAGGGTGACGATGTACGCAGAGGACATAACCGACCGCGTGGTTGCGTGGTCCGCGCTCACGCGGCTCGAGTTCAACGCCCGGCTCAACGACTGGTACAACGCCTCGTCCGGGAAGAATCAGGGCAACTGTTGAATTGCCTTTCGCCGCTGATTTGTGATATAATTTCAGCCATGAAGCTAATTGGCAGGAAGGGTCAGACGATGGTCGAGTACGTTCTCACGTTCTCTGCCCTCCTTGTCGTCGTCGGCGCGCTCGGGTATCTCCTCAAGTCGACCCGTCATTCGGTCGTCAGGACGGAGAGGCTCGTGAGCTCCGACTACCCTTGATCCAACACTAAGGAGGTCCGTTAAATGAAGATTATGAGAAAAGGTCAGACGATGGTCGAATACATCCTCATCGTCAGTCTCATCGCGATCGCGCTCATTGCGGTCGTGAAGGTGTTCTCCGGCAAGATCGGCGACAAGTTCGAAGAGGCCGGCGACAAGATCGAAGAGGCGGGCGACTGACCTTCCCCGGGAGTTGCGTCAGATGAGGCGCGCCCAGGCGATGGTTGAGACGCTGATCGCCGTACTTGCGATCCTGCTCATCTTCTTCGGTGCATACCGTGTGTCCCGCATGGTCGCGGCGCGAACGCTCCTCGACCACGCGGCGGCGCGGGCGGCGCGCGCGAAGGCGGTGGGCTTCAACGATTTCATGTGCCAGAAGTCCGCCCTCGTGGCGATGATCCCGGTTGCGGGCGAGCGCGTGTGGCCGCGGGACCTTGCGTTCGACGAGGCGTCGCGCGTCCCCGACTACCTTTCGGCGGAGGACTGGGCGCTTGCGAACGGGATACTCGACTACGAGTACTGGCACACGACCGACATAGACGTCCGCTCCGGGATGGGCCTCACGCCGGTCGCCGATGCGGAGGTTCGCCTTGCGACGCCCGACTACGAAATGACGGGCAAGGCGTCCATCGAATCCCATTTCCCGCACTACATGTATGACGAGGGAAGGTGAACTGATGAGGGCTCGAAAGGGACAGATAGCGATATTCCTTGTGCTGGTGCTGGTGGTGGTGATCCTCCTCACGCTCCTGAACGTCGACACGTTCATGTCCGTAAGGGCGAAGAACCGCGTCCAGAACGCAGGCGACGCGGCGGCGCTTGCGGCGGCGCGCAAGCAGGGTTCGCTCGTCAACCAGATCGGGCGGCTGAACATCGACCATCTTGTCGCGGCGGCCAAGAGCCAGACGAACGAATGCCGCGCGATCGTCCTCGAGCAGAGGCGGCTCGCGCTGCTGGGCCCGGTGGACGCGCTGCGTCTCGCGAACAGGGCCGCGAAGAAGAACGGCATGGCGGTGCGCGAGGAGTTCGCGAAGATCCTCCACGACCATGTCAAGGACATCAGGACAGTCTACTCGGGCGGCGGCGGAAGGGGGGAGCCCTATCCCGAGCCGTTCCCAGGCGCGTGGGTGGAGTACGCCTCGCGAATAGAGAGCGTTATAGGCGAGGGTCTTGCGACGGGGCCGGACAACGTCGAGTTCTACGACGGCGCGGGCGGGCACCTGCTGCTGAACCGCCAGTTCTACTATGCGATCTCCGGGCGCGACTGGTGCTGGTTCTTCTTCCACTGCTACCACGTCCTCGACTCCTACAACGACTTCCACGACTGGGAGCCGCTGCCGGACAGGAGGCAGAATCCGATGGACAACAGCGAGATATTCTCGCTCCACGTCACGGCGCGTCCGTTCGCCTTCACCCAGTTGTTCACGAAGGAGGAGATAAGGACGCTCCTGGACCGCTATGCGGACGATGCGGTTACGGACGCGGAGCTTGAGAGCAGCGACCTCCTGTCTGACCCTGAGGAGCCGTGGTTCATGTTCGACCAGGGGACGTGGCGCAGGTGGTTCAACGGGCTCGCCCTCGTCGACGACGAGGACGGCTACGAGTTCCCGATAGCGGGCGAGATCAAGCCCGAGTACAACGTCCGGGGCTGCGCCGCCATCTGCCGCTGCCAGAAGGAGGTGGACGCCGTTGCGGTCGATTCGGTGGCGGACTTCACTTGGTCCGCGGCGGCGAAGCCCTTCGGCATCCTGGCGAGCCTTGAGGGCGAGGAGGGGCCCGTGACCAACCTCAGGAACTTCGTAGTCCCGTGCCTCACCGAGGTGCGGCTCGTGCCTCTCGACGCCGTGGGCGGGGAGGACCTTGCGACGGCGGACTACGGATGGGTCACGCACGTACGCCAGCATCTGCCGCAGTACCTCGAGCGCGGACCGAGGGCGAACGGCTGCTTCTACTGCCTTCAGCTCGAGATGTGGGAGAAGAACATCTTCCGCCGCGAGGGTGTAAGGTGGCTCAAGTACAATTCGCAGACGTGCAGACGCCCTGGCGGGGGCCCGGGCGGACACGGCGGGACAAGCCACGGACACTGAGGAGGGGACTGCGGCAATGAAGGCGAGAAAGGCGAGAAGTGGACAGGCCCTGGTCGAATTGGCGATCGGGATGGTCGTCGTCTCCCTCGTCCTCGCCGGGCTCTTCGGTTTCACGAAGTACATCATCGCCTCGCTCAACGAGCAGCGTACGCTCCGCGCGGAGGCGGGGAGGAGCGCGATGGGCGGAATGGGCGGGGACGAGTCCTACGCGTCGGCGACCCACAGCGATACGATAACGGTATCCCCGATGGCGGCGGACTACATCTTCGGCTCGACAGAGGTCACGATCAAGGAAGAGGTCCACATTCCGGTAATGGGGATTCCTCAACAGCAGTGATGTCGGCATTCTGGACGGAGTCGTCCGTGCGGCGTCGGCCAAGGATTCCAAATGATTAGTTTTTCGCGGTGACTTGTTGTCGCTCCGAGGGC
>CAMOCC010000025.1 GCA_946610035.1 uncultured Verrucomicrobiota bacterium | reverse complement strand
CGCGGCTTCCAGCCGCGTCAATCAAGCGATTGGCCTGCGACTACATTTAGCGCACATGACGCGGCTGGAAGCCGCGTCTCCAAAACCCCACGGGGACTGTCTCCCAATTGCGGTTAACCCGGTAGACGTAGGGCAATAGGCAACAGGGGGGAATATTTGGAGACGCGGCTTCCAGCCGCGTCAATCGAGTGATTGGTATACAACTACTTTAGCGTACTTGACGCGGCTGGAAGCCGCGTCTCCAACCCCCACGGGGACTGTCCCCCTCTGCCTGAGTAAAAACTCCGATGGTTGGGGTTCTCGCGCAGACGCTTGCGCGCCCTGCGGGTTCGGCTTCGCCGAATCTACCCTCCGCGTCGCTTCGGTGCATTCCCGATTCACTGCTCCGCGCGTTTCAACCTCCGATTGACGCGGCTGGAAGCCGCGTCTCCATAATCCCGATTGACGCGGCTGGAAGCCGCGTTGCCAACGGGTCCGACAGGGGGTCCGTCGCTCCGCGACGGACTATGTGAAGCAAATATAAGGTTCTTCGAAGAAGTTAGTGGAACAGCATGCATCTAAGTAATATAAACTCTGAGCGAGAGCCCTGCTGCTCGGAGTTTATGAATCCGCCCAGGGTGGGGTAGGGTGTGAGCAATTTTCGTAAGATATCTACCACGGAAAACACGGAGACCCGCATTCGCGGGACACGTCCCTAAATGTCACTAATAGACCCTAAACGACTCTAATGCGGTAGATGCGGGATGCGGTTTCGCCGAGGATCGAGGCGCGCTCCGCGGCGGAAAGGGACGAGACGAGAGCGCGGACGCGGGCGAACCAGTCGACGTAGGAGAGGCGGGCAGTCACGACCGGCCAGTCGCTGCCCCACATGAGGCGGTCCGGACCGAAGGCCTCCAGGACCGTGTCGAAGACGCGGCGGACAACGTCCGGATCCGTCCCGACCTCGGTCACCACGCCGCTGAACTTGCAGACGACGTTCGGACGGCGCGCCATCTCGCGTACGAGCCCGGCCCACTCCCCCATCGCGTCCGGACGGGGCTTCGCGACATGGTCCAGGACGAACACCTGGTCGTCCGCCTGCGCGTCGACGAAGCGAATCGCGTTCGCAAGCTGCCGCTGGAATACGAGTATGTCGTAGACGAGGCCAGTCCCGCGCATGGCGGCGACGCCCCTCCCAAAGTCCTCCCGCAGGATGAAGGCGTCGTCCGGTTCGTCCTGGACTACGTGCCGGAGCCCCACTAGCTTCGGGTTCGCCGCGTAGCGCTCAAGCAATGCCGGGAACGCCTCCGCATCCGCAATCGGAAGCCAGCCGACGACCCCGGCGATGCATTCGCTTTTCTCCGCCGCCGCAAGCAGCATGTCCGTCTCGGCGACGGACTGCCTCGCCTCGCAGACGACGGTGCGGTCCACCCCGGCCGCGTCGAGTTCGCGCTTCAGGTCGGACGGACTGAAGTCACGGCGCAATGCGTCGTCCGCAATCCAGCCGAACTCCTCGGCGGTGTATTTCCAAAGATGATGATGTGCGTCTACCGTCATGGGAACCTCCTTGTGTCAGACCTTCTGCGCAGCTTCGCCCAGGTCCATTGCGTGGTTGAAAAGTCGTGGCGCCTCGTCCGAGCGATGGCAGATCAGAATCGCCGTCGCGCGTGGATTGCCGCGCAGGTACGCCGATATCCGGCGCGAGGCGCGGCGCGCCGTGCGGACGTCCATATTGAGGAAAGGCTCGTCGAGGATGAGGAGCTCCGGCCTGCGCGAGAGGGCGTCCGCAACAAGCTCCTCGGCCCCCTTCCCTAGGTACGCCTGCATCTCGGGGCTGACGAGCCCCATCCGGCGGCGCACCCTCCCCAGGTCCATCCCGACTTCGCGGCGCTGTCCGAAGACGCTGATGTCCGACGCGTAGGCGAGGGGACTGTCCCCCGTCACCAGCGCCATGAGCGTCGTCTTGCCGCTGCCGTTCTCGCCGCGCAGCACCCACCTCTCGCCCCTGCGGACGGTCCATGAGAAGTCCCTGAAGAGCACCCGCTTGCCGAAGGCGAGGTTCAGGTCGCGAATCTCGACGACGGCGGGGGCGCGGGAGGAGGACGGGAGAGCGTCCCTGCGTTTGGCCGGACGCGATGCGGAATCGCCGGACTTTGGCGTCTTGACGGACGGCGGGCGCGAAGGAGAGAGCCTGCCGCCGCGCGAGAGCGTCAGCCACCTTGAGGAGCATTCCGGGGCCTCGTCCGCATGCCTGTATGCGAAGACGATCGCGACGCCGCGCTTCGCAAGCGCGGCGACGGCGTCCTTGAGCTTCGCCCGGCGGACGGCGTCGAGCCCCGCGGCGGGGTCGTCGAGGATCAGGAGCCTCGGACCCTTTGCGAGCGCCCTTGCAAAGAGGAGCCTCCTCGTCTCTCCGTTGGAAAGCGCGATGACGGGGCTGTCGTAGAAGCGCCGGAGGTCCAGGAGGCGGACGATCCGCTCCATCCGCGCCCTGAACGCCGCGCGCGTCTCGGGACGCCTTGCGCCGACTTCAAAGGGGTTCACGTCCCACACGCGGTTGTACGAGAGGAACTCGCGGACGCTCTCCCCGTCGTCCGCATAGTACCTCGCCTGCGGCCAGCCCGTCTTCATGGAGTTCTCCTCCTGCTGGGCGAAGCTGAGGAGCGAGGTCGAGTCCTCCAGCTCCTCGTCGCGCGCGAGCGCGGCGCACCATGCGCCGACAGCCCTCCCGTCAGGGCCTGTGAGCGACCATATCTCGCCGGGGCGGATCTCCAGCCCGGGCGCAATCGCGATCGGCCGGTCCTTCATCGGACGACCCGCTGCACCCGCGTGCCGAGCGAGCAGATTATATCGTAGGCGTGGGTCCCCTTCAGCGCCGCCCAGTCGTCCGGCGTGATGGAGTCCTTGCCGCACCTGCCGAAGCAGATCACCTCGTCGCCGGGCTTGACGGACGGCACGTCGGTGACGTCGACGGTCGTGTAGTCCATTGAGATGCGTCCGACGATCCTGCAGCGGCGGCCGCCGATGAAGACGAAGCCGCGGTTGGTGAGCGCGAGGGGCAGTCCGTCCGCATATCCGGCGGAGATCGTGGCGATCTTCGCCCTCTCGGCGAGGCACCATGTGCGTCCGTACCCGAGGGTAGTCCCTGCGGGCAGTTCGCGCACCTGCGCGACGCGCGTCCTGAGCGTCAGGACCGGCTCGACCTTCAGCGCACGGCGTCCGTTCGGATCGAAGCTTCCGTGCAGGTTGATGCCGGTCCTCACCATCGTGAACGGCTTCTTCGCCGTCTCGGGGAAGTTGTTGATGGCGTCGCTCGCGGCCATGTGGACCTTCTTGAAGCGGATGCCCTCCCTTTCGGCGGCGGAGAGGATCGACTTGAACAGCTCGATCTGGCGCGGGGTGAAGGGGTCCTTCGGCTCGTAGGCCATCGGACAGTGCGAGAATATCCCCTCGCAGTCGAGGGCGGGGAGGCGCTTCACGGCGCGGATCGTCTCGAGGGCGTCACGCGCGAGTATGCCGAGCCTGCCCATGCCAGTGTCGAGCTTGAAGTGGACTCGCGCAGTCGTCTTCGCCTTGACTGCGGCGTCGCTCACGAGCTTCGCCTCCTCGAAGTCGGTGATGGGGAGGACGACGCCGGCCTTCACCATGGGCGCGATCTCGTCCGGCAGAACCGACGAGAGGATCTGGACGGACACGCCATCCGCCGGCGCCTTCCCGCGGCGCGGGCGGCCGACGCCCAGCACCTTCATGAGTTCAAGCGCCTCGTACGGCTCCGCGACGCCGAACTCGCGGCACCCGGCGTCGGCCAGCGCCTTGGCGTACGCGCCCACGCCGAGCCCGTAGGCGTTCGCCTTGAGGACGCAGAGGACCTTCATGGGTCGCACATGGGCGACAATCCTGCGATAGTTGCGTACAAGCGCGTCGAGATCGATCTCGACTGTCACCCTTCTCTTTATGTTCATTTTATGTTCATTTCGTCTTTACAGTGAATGTACGCCCGCACATGTGGCAGGTGATGTCTATTGTAGGTGGAAGCTCGGCCCGCTCCCTCTCGCCGAGGGCGGAGAGCATCGCGACGGCCCTTTCGGGCGAGCAGCGGCACTTGAAGGAGAGCGGGGTCGACTTCCTGAGCTCGGCACCGGAGAGTCCGAGCCGGTTGAGGACGTTCCGCTGCGATGCGCCAAGCTTGAGCTTCAGCGGGAAGTCGCGCCATGCGGAGTCTGGCAGGGCCTCGATCATAACGGCGCGCGCGGAGAGGACCTCCACCTCGTCCGTCACCGAGGCCTCGGCGAACATGACGGCCTTGCGCTGGAGGGATCCGGCGAGGTAGCCGTCAAGCGACGTGGATATGCCCTGGGAGAGGATGCGTCCGGGGACGGACCTCGTGACCTGGATCTGGCGCTCGCCGACGATCCTCTTCGGGTCGGTGACGCCCGTCCCGTCGAAGTCGTCGAGAATCTTCTTCTCGGTGTAGCCGCGGAGCGTCCCCTCGGCGGTGCATTCGACGGTCAGTCCTCCCAGGGGCCCCTTGCACTTCATCTGGAGGATGACGGTCTCGTCGGGCTCCTCCATCTCCGCGCCGAGGACGGCGACGGACGCGAGCGCCTTCGCGAGGAAGTGCGCGCTCGTCGGACCGGCAAGGTGTCCGCGGGCGAGCTCCTGCGCGGCTGTGGTCGCGTCCGCGAAGACGACCGAGACCCTGCGCTCGGCGTCGTACCACTCCTCCCTTGCGTCCTTCAGGCTCATTTCAGCTCCGCCTCAAGCAGCCTGCGGGCGGAACCGGGACCCTCCAGGAGGCGGACGAAGTAGCCCTCCACCTTGTCCGCAAGCGGCGTCGCCGTAAGGTCCGTGCCGAAGATGGACGCGTTCGCGAGTATGGGCCTCAGCTGCCCCGAATAGGACTTCGGATCGTTCCAGACGATGCCCTTGAGCTTCGCCTGGAGCTCGTCCTTGAGAGGATCGGCGGAGACCTCCATCGCCTCGCCCCTGTCGTCGACGGCGAGGAGGTAGCGCATCCAGCCCGCGAGCGCGAGCGGAATGGAGACGAGGGAGTCCAGGTCGCGTCCGGTGGCGATGTAGCTCTTCACCGTCTCGCCGAAGCGGATGCCGACCTTCTGCGACGTGTCGGTCGCGATGCGGCGCGGGTCGTCCGGCATGAAGACGTTCGGAAGGCGATCGTTCACGACCTCGTCGATGAACGCCTTCGGGGAGAGTATCTTCGGGTCGACGACGACGGGCAGGCCCTCGACGTATCCGAGGCGTTTGACGAGCTTCACGATGTCCGCATCCTTCATCTCCTCGCAGATGAGCGTGTAGCCCAGGAGGCACCCGTACATGGACATCGCGGTGTGGAGAGGATTGAGGCACGTGGTGACCTTCATCTTCTCCGTCTTGTTAACGGTGTCGCGGTCGGTCATGTACACGCCCGCCTTCTCGAGCGCGGGCCTGCCGTTCGGGAAGCGGTCCTCGACGACGAGGTACTGCGGCTTCTCGGCATTGACGAACGGGGCGATGAACGTCTTCTTGGAGGTGACGATCGGCTCCATGCCCTCGATGCCGTCCCCGGCGAGCATCTCGACGACGCGCGGGTGGGGGCGGGGCGTTATCTTGTCGATCATGGACCACGGGAAGGAGACCGTCGACTCGTCCTCGACGTACGCGAGGAACCCGGCGGGGGCGAAGCCGTTCGCGACCCAGGCCTTCGCCATCTCGACGACGGACGCCTTGAGCTTCTCGCCGTTGTGCGAGCAGTTGTCCATGGAGACGACGGCCATCGGGAGGGCGCCTGCGCTGAAGCGCTCGAGGAGGAGCGCGGCGACGACGGACATCGCATGGCGGCTCGCCTCGGGGCCCTCCTTCATGTCCGCCTCGACGACCGGCATGAACGAGCCGTCGGGACGCCTGAGCTGGTAGCCCTTCTCGGTGATGGTGAAGGAGAGCATCTTGAGGGAGGGAAGTCGGAAGATGCGCTTTAGCTCCGCCTTGGCGGCGGGGTCGGCGAAGTTCGCCTTGACGCCCTTCGCGACGCCGGCGAGGACCTCCTTCGAGACCGTGCCGTCCGGGTTCAGGAGGACGTTGAGCGTCAGGTTGTCCTGGTCGGTGTAGATTTTGTCGATGATGTCGAAGTCGAACGTGTCGCAGGCGACTATGCCGGTCTTGGCGAGGCCCGCGTCGAGGAGGCGCTGGCTGATTGAGCCGATGAACCCGCGGAAGATGTTGCCCGCGCCGAAGTGGACCCATTCGGGCGACTCCTCCGTCGCCGCGCGCATTGCCGCGACGTCGAACGACGGCAGCTTGACGCCGGCCTTCTCCCACGACTCCATCTCCCTTGATATCGATTCAAGCGAAAGCTTCATTCTGAATTGTTCCTTTTTGTGTTTTGTGTGCTGTGAAATGGCTGTCGGCGGCGTTCAGCGCATGAAGCCGCGTGTTATCGCCTCGCGGACGGCGGACACGCGGTCGTTGACGTCCAGCTTGTTGAAGATGTTCTTCAGGTGCAGCTTCACGGCGTCCTTCGTGACGCCCATGCGGTCCGCGATCGCCTCGTTGGTGCGTCCGTCCTTCAGGTGCGTCATGACCTCGAGTTCGCGCGGCGTGAGGTCGGGCGTCATCTGCCGCCTGCGGAACTGCTCCATCACCGCCGGCGGGACGAACTTGCCGCCCTGCATGACCGTGTTGAGCGCCTTCGTTATCTCTGTCGCGTCGCGGTCCTTGAGGAGGTAGCCCTTCGCCCCGAGCTTGAGCGCGGTGTAGATGTCGTTGTCCGCATCGCTCGTCGTCAGCATGATGACCTTCTGCGCGGGGCGCGCGGCGCGGATGTCCTTGAGGACCGCGAGGCCGTCCCTGTCCGGCATGCGGATGTCGAGCAGGACCACGTCCGGGTCGGTCCGCTTCACGAAGTCCACGGCCCCTTCCCCGCCCGGCCACTCGCCCGCGAACTCGAACTCGTCGCGCTTTACGCCGAGAACGTACTTGAGCCCCATCCTGACAACGGCGTGGTCGTCGATTATCACGACACGTATCATTGAATCCCTCCAACTTTGAGTTCAACGTAAGTCCACTTCCCCTCCGCGCCCCACTTTATGGAGACGTGGTGCCTCATGGCGCGCTCGCGCATTCCGCTGAGGCCGTAGTGCCCCGTATCCGGACCCAGCGCGCGCCCCGCGTCGAATGGCGCGCCGTCGTTCAGCACGCGTAGGACGAAGCCGCCGTTTCCGAGCGGGTCGGACGTGAAGACGACGCTCTTCGCCCTGCCGTGCTTCACGGCGTTCGTCGTCGCCTCGCGGATGATGAGCAGGAGGTCGTGGTAGAGCGCCTCGGGAAGTTCGTCGGGAAGCCCCCTCAGGCAGCGCTTCGACTTGACGCCGGACTTCGCAAGCGACGCCTCGGCGGCCGCTATCGCGTCCGCAAGCGACCGCGGTTCCATCCCGGAGCTGCGCAGGTCGAGCACCGCGCTCTTCACCTCCGCCTTGGCGTTCGCGAGGATGCCGGTCAGCGACTTCATGGCCTCCACGACGTCCGGCGGGACGTTCTTGAGCGCGAGCACGCCGGCCACGATCAGGTTCGCGCCCGCGAGATGCTGTTCTATCGTGTCGTGGAGGTCCGCCGCCATCCTGCGGCGCTCGGCGGCGATGACGGCGAGTTCGCGCCGCTCGCGAAGCGTCCGCATCCACAGCGTGAAGAAGACCGCGACGAAGACGAGCAGCACGGCCCCGCACACAATCGCCAGCACCAGGAGGACCTGCGGGACCTGTTCGTCGCGCATGAGCGTTATCGCCTCGGGGCCCTCGAGCTCCAGCTCGGCGTCCAGGAAGACGCCGTTCCCGCCGTAGATGTTCCTGACGAACCCCGTCAGGCGTATTGGCTCGTCGAGGAGTCCGTCGGGGTCCATGTGCCCCGGGACCTTCACGCACCCCGTGTAGTCGTCGATGAAGAGGGCGAGCGTCGTCATCGGCCGGTCGGACGGGGAGAGGCCGAGCTTGACGTCCGTAACCGTCCCGTGCACCGTGACGCGCCTGTTGGCGAGGATGCCGCGCCGGAAGTCCGCCTGCTTTATGCCGGGGGCCGGGGGGAGCCCGACCTGGCGTATCACGTCCACCGCCTCCGCGTCGACGACGGCCCTGTCGCCGCCCCAGTTGACGCGCCCCGTGACGAGGACGAGGGCCCCGTCCAGGGGAAGCCTGTCGAAGGCGTCCACGCGCACGACAACGCCGGGCTGCCTGGGGTTCCCCTCCGGCGCCACGGCGAACCACGGCTCGTCGAGGCGGGAGACGTGGGTCACGAGGCCGCGCATCTGGCACTCGCCCATCCCGACCGCCTCCTCGCGCGGAAGCGCGAAAATGGTCTTCGGCGCAAGCGGCTCAGTCTCGCCCGCGACCGTGTCGCCGGGCGCATTCGCGCCCGCCGAAGCCACGGCGACGAGGACGGCGATATGTGGCAGTTTCAAGAGCATGGCGATATTTTACCAAAAATACGTCAGACTGTGAACTACCCGTACGAGGTTCGGCGTTGACCTGAACGGACGCGGTGTGGTAAAATTCGGGGGTCATGAAGAAGATCCTATATCTGCACGGGTTCGCCTCATCGGGGGCGAGCGGGACCGTCGCCCTGCTGAGGCGCGAATACTTCGACCGCAGGTCGTACAACAAGTGCGCGGTTGTAGCTCCGGACATCCCGGTGGACGCGGCCGAGGCGCTGCCGATGCTCAAGGCGCTCGCCGAGAGGGAGCGCCCGGACCTCGTGATCGGCACCTCCATGGGCGCGATGTACGCGCAGCAGCTGCGCGGAATCAAGCGCATCTGCATAAATCCGTGCTTTTCGCTGTCGAAATGCTACAGCATACTGTCCGTCGGCAAGCACAAGTGGCTCAACGAGCGCAGGGACGGGTCCGTCGACTTCCACGTCTACAAGGAGACGGTCCGGCACTTCGCGGAGATGGAGGCCCGCCAGTTCGACGGACTCGACGACTACGACCGGACGCTCTGCTTCGGGCTCTTCGGCACCGCCGACCCGATCGGCAAGGAGTCCCGCCCCGTCTTCGCCGCGCACTATCCGGGGATGGACCACGAATTCGAAGGAGGCCACCGCATGAACGCCGACCTCGTCAATTCCGTCCTCTTCCCCTTCATAAGGACGTACATTCCCGAATTCTAACGCCAACTTGCATTTTAACCCCCACTTCCAGCCGATAATATGATATAATACGCGGAAATTCGAGGAGAAACAGACATCATGCATCCATATCGCACGCATACATGCAACGAACTCCGCGCCTCCGACGCGGGCAAGACCGTTAGACTCTCTGGCTGGATGTTCCGCCTTCGCGACCACGGCGGCATCCTCTTCGTGGACCTCCGCGACCACTACGGCCTCACCCAGGTGGTCGTCCACCCGTCGCGCAGCTTCTTCGGCCTCGTCGAGAAGGCCCACCTCGAAAGCGTCATCACAGTGACGGGCGAGGTGAAGCTCAGGACGCCCGACACGATCAACCCCGACCTGCCGACGGGCGAGGTCGAAATCGAGGCCAACGAGCTCGTCATGGAGTCCGCCTCGCAGGTGACGCCCCTCTACGTCCCGGACGAGAAGGCGGACGAGAGCGAGGAGATGCGCCTCGAGTACCGCTTCCTCGACCTCCGCCGCGAAAAGCTCCACAACAACATCATCCTCAGGTCGCAGGTGATCCGCTTCCTCCGCGAGCAGATGTGGGCGAAGGGCTTCAACGAGTTCCAGACGCCGATCCTCACGGCCTCCTCGCCCGAGGGCGCGCGCGACTACCTCGTACCGAGCCGCGTCCACCGCGGCATGTTCTACGCCCTCCCGCAGGCGCCGCAGATGTTCAAGCAGCTGCTGATGGTCTCGGGCTTCGACAGGTACTTCCAGATCGCGCCGTGCTTCCGCGACGAGGCCGCGCGCGCCGACCGCTCGCCCGGCGAGTTCTACCAGCTCGACATCGAGATGAGCTACGCGACGCAGGACGAGATATTCGCCGTCGTCGAGGACGTCGTCGGCAAGACGTTCGAGAAGTTCTCCAAGTGGGAGTGCACGCCCGCGCCGTGGCCCAGGATCAAGTACCGCGACGCGATGATGGACTACGGCTCCGACAAGCCCGACCTCCGCAACCCGCTAAAGTGGATCAACATGTCCAACTTCTTCGCCAAGGCCGACTTCAAGGCGTTCGCGGCGTGCGTCGCGAACGGCGGGCTCGTCAAGGGCCTTCTCGTCAAGGGCATCGTCGGCGTCGAGACGCGCACGTGGTTCGACAAGCGCGAGGCGTTCGTCAAGGAGAACGGAGGCAAGGGGCTCGGCTACATCTCCTGGACGAAGGAGGGCGAGCTCAAGGGGCCGATCGCGAAGTTCCTCTCGGCCGACCAGCTCGAGGAGATGAAGAAGATCTCCGGCATGGAGCCGGGCGACGCGCTCTTCTTCATGGCCGCGCCGGTCGACGAGTGCCACAGGCTCTCGGGCCTCGTCCGCACTGACATCGCGGACCACATGACGAACGACGTCCGCGAACACGGCGTCTACCGCTTCTGCTGGATCGTCGACTTCCCGTTCTTCGAAAAGGACCCCGAGACAGGCAAGATCATCTTCTCGCACAACCCGTTCTCGATGCCGCAGGGCGGGCTCGAGGCGCTCAACACCAAGGATCCGCTGACGATCGAGGCCTACCAGTACGACGTCGTCTGCAACGGCATCGAGCTCTCGTCGGGAGCGATCCGCAACCACCAGGTCGAGGTGATGTACAAGGCGTTCGAGATCGCGGGCTACACGAAGGACGACGTCGTGAAGAAGTTCGGCGCGCTCCACCGCGCGTTCCAGTTCGGCGCGCCGCCGCACGGCGGAATCGCCCCCGGCGTGGACCGCATGGTCATGCTCCTCACCGACACGCCCAACATCCGCGAGGTGATCGCCTTCCCGATGAACCAGAAGGCGCAGGACCTCCTGATGGGCGCGCCCAACTACGTGACCGAGCAGCAGCTGCGCGAACTCCACATCAAGATCCGCGGCACTAACGAAGGCGACATCAAGGCGGTCAAGTGAAGGAGAAGCTGATCGCCACGCTCAAGGCATTCCCGGTCGTCACTGCGGTGACGATCGGGATATGCTATCTTACCACCCTGCTGGCGGACGTCCTGTTCGGCGTGCATCTCGACGACCAGGAGAGCCTGGAACAGGTCCGCTCCATGATCGTCGCGCTCGTGAAGCGCATCTGCGGAGGGGCGGGGTACCACTGGTTCTTCTTCAGGGACATCCTGTCGCTCCTGTATATAATCCTGTTCCTGACCGTGCTGACGCCGGTCGTCGAGGAGGTGATCTTCCGCTGGGTTCTCTGGCGGCTTCCGAATCCGGGGCTGCCGCTAGTCTCGGCGATCACGTCGTCCGCCCTCTTCTCCGCCGCGCACTACATCCAGATGCCCTGGCCGAACAATGCGTTCATGGCGCTCTTCTTCTTCGGCATGGCGCAATGCTGGCTGTACAGGAAGACGGACTCCCTGTGGTGCCCGATGCTCAACCACGGACTCTTCAACGCGGTTAACCTCGTCCTCCTTTTCGTTTTCAAGTGAAGGTCTGCTTCGAGACGTTCGGCTGCCGGCTCAACCGCGCGGAGGCCCTTGCGGAGGAGGCACAGTACCTCGCCCGCGGATGGGAGCGCACCGAGTCGCACGCCGACGCGCAGCTCGTAGTCGTGCGCGGATGCTCCGTGACGGCCCGCGCCCAGCGGGACTGCGAACACCTCATAGACCACATCAGGCGGAAATATCCGACGAAGCGCGTCATTGTGACAGGCTGCCTGCCCTCGGCGGACAAGGGATATTTCCTCAAGGGAGTAGGGTCTTCTAGGGTCAGTTTAGGGTCAACTAGGGTCAATGTCAACTCAAGCTCGACCCTAAAAGACCCTAACCCGACCCTAAAAGACCCTAACCCGACCCTAAAAGACCCTAACTCGACCCTAAAAGGCCCTATCCCCACCAGGACTGCGCGGGCGTACCTCAAGGTCCAGGACGGCTGCGCTTCGCGCTGCGCCTTCTGCATCGTGCCTCAATTCCGCGGCAGTTCCAGGTCCGTCGCATGGGACGAGGTCCTCGACACCTCGAAGCGCTTCATAGACGCGGGCTACCACGAGATCGTGGTGACCGGCTGCAACCTCGCGCAGTACAACGCCGACGGAAGGCGCCTCCCCGAACTCGTGGACGCGCTCGCCTCGCTCTCCCCCGACTGCCGCATACGACTCAGTTCCGTCGAACCCGGACCCGTCGCGCTGGACGTGGTGCCGGCGATGGCGCAGCACGCGAACGTGTGCCGATTCCTCCACATCCCCGTCCAGACCGGCTCGGCGCGCATCCTCGCGGCAATGCGGCGGCCATACTCCGTCCACCAGGTGGACGAGCTGATCCACGCCGCGACGAAGGCGATGCCAAACCTCGGGCTCGGCTGCGACATGATGACGGGGTTTCCGGACGAGACGGACAACGACCAGCTGGCGACGCTCGGCTTTCTCCGCCGCCACCCCTTCACCAAGGCGCACGTCTTCCCCTACTCGGAACGCCCCGGAACCGTCGCCGCCGCCCTCCCTGGCGTGGTGCCGAAGCCCGTCCGGTCGGCGCGCGCACACGAGATCGCGAATCTCATGGACGAGAAGCGGACGCTCTACGCGAAGCGCTTCCGCGGACACGACGTGGAGGTCGTCGTCGAGGACGAGAAGTCGATTGCGGGATGGACGTCCGAGTACCTCTGGTGCCGCGTAGGCGAGGAGAAGCCCGGCGCATTCGCCTTCGGGAGGAACGGCAGAAAGCTGAAGCGCAAGGACCTCGTGCGAATCCGCGTCAAGGAATCCGACGGCCACATGCTCACAGGGGACCCGGTCTGATGGCGGGCGAGACCGCCAAGACGGAGGCGATCTGCCTCAGGATCGTCCCGTGGTCCAGGACGAGCCACATCGTCACATGGTTCACGCCGTCCGGACGCCTCTCCACCGTCGTAAAGGGCGCGGTCCGCCCCAAGAGCTTCTTCCTCGGGCAGTACGACCTCAACTACACGTGCGAAATCGTCTACTACGCGCGCGCAAAGGGCGAGCTCCATGCGTTGAGGGACTGCGTGCCGGTGGAGATGCGCGAGGCGCTCAGGACCAACTACCGCGCACTCCTCCTGGCCGAGCATTTCAGGCGTGCTGTATACGACATCGCCCCGTCCGGACCCGACGCGGCGGACTGGTTCGACCTCCTCTCGCGCTACCTCGCAAGGCTCTGCGAACCCTCGCCGCGACTTTTGGCCGAACTCCTCGCCTTCGAGCTGGACGCCCTGCGCCTTGCGGGCCTCGACCCCGAAATGGACGCGGAGAACGGGGTTTTCGCGCTCCGCGGCGAGAGGAGCATACCCGTCTCGAAGGATGTTGCCCGTTGCCTCCGCAACCCTTATTTGGTAAACTATTCTGAAACACTGCCGGATGCCGTCCGCGCGATCGGGGTCTTCTGGGCCTTCCACCTGGAAAGCGTCCCCGAGACGAGGCGGGCCGTCCTGCAGGCGATTTCAACAACAGAAAAAAGAGGAACACAAGAATGAGCAAGATGAATCTCGCGTGCGCCGCCCTCGTGGCCGCCGCGTTCACAGGCTGCTGCGACAAGAATTCCGACACGTGCACGGAGAAGGCCGTGGGGGCGAAGCCCGCCGTCGAGTCCGCACCGGCCGCAGCAGAGGCCCCCGCCGCCGTCAAGGCCGCCGAGGCGAAGGATCCGAACGAGGTCGTCGTCGCCGTCGGAGAGAGGAAGCTCACGCGCGGAGACCTGGACAAGCAGTTCGATGCCATGGCCGCCATGTACGCCGCCAACATGTCCGCCGAACAGCTGGCGCAGCAGAAGCCGAATGCCATCATGCAGATGGCCCAGCAGTTCCTCGCGGAGTCCGCCCTCGCCCAGAAGGCGAAGGAGCTCGGCTACACCATCACGGAAGAGGAGATCAAGGCGGAGCAGGACAAGATCATGGAGCGCGCCTCCAAGTCCCCGAACGGACCCAAGACCTTCGACGAGGTGCTCGACAAGAACCCGAACGGACGCGAGCGCGCCCTCGAGCAGTTCAAGACGGGAATCCTCATCGACAAGATGCTCACTGCGGAGGTGATCGACAAGAACACCCAGGATTTCGCCGCCGAAGCCAAGGAAATCATCGACGGCATCGCCGAGCGCAACAAGTCCGTCTTTACGGAAGAGGCCGCCCTCGCCAGGATCAAGGAGCTCAAGGCCCAGCTCGACGCAGCGCCCGCGGAAGGCAAGGCCGAGCTCTTCGGCAAGCTCGCCAACGAGTTCTCCGCCTGCCCCTCCGGCAAGCGCGACAACGGCAGCCTGGGCGAATTCGGCCACGGGCAGATGGTCCCCGAGTTCGACAAGGCGGCCTTCGAGCTTGACGTCGGCCAGATCTCCGACCCGGTGAAGACCTCCTTCGGCTACCACCTCATCCTCACGACCGCCAAGACGCCCGCCGTCAAGGACGCCGACGGCAAGGAGACGAGCGGCGAGAAGGTCGCTGCGAGCCACATCCTCCTCAAGGTCGGCGAACCCGAGGAGGTCCCGTCCGTCGAGCAGGTCGTCAAGGTCCTCAAGCGCAACGCCAGCCGCAAGAGCGTCGCCGACTTCGTCAAAAACGCCATCAATAGCGCCGGGGCCGTCACAGCGGCCGACTTCAGCGCAATCCTCCCCCCGGAGGAGGCGCCCGCCGCGGCAGACGAAGCCAAGCCCGCAGAGACCGCCCCGGCGGCCGCCGCGGAGGAAACTTCCGAAAAGTGAGTCTCCGGGGTTGAATTCACCGTCCGAAAATGGTATACTATCCCTCACTTGACTTGAAAGGAAGAAAAAATGAGCCAGCATGCATCTCTTAAGGGTTCCGGTAAGATTACCTCCAAGCGCAACGTACTGAAGCGTTTCGAGCGCGTCGACCTTCTCCAGAAGCGCGGAGAGTGGAAGGAAGGCAACCGTGGACTCGGTCTCAAGAAGACCAAACCCGAAGCCTGACAGCTCCGAGTCGTCTCAACGCAAGAAACAGGCACCCGCCCATCACGCCGGGTGCCTGTTTTTTTTCGCCCTTCAATCTGCTGGAATCAGGCGGACTTCCCCCGGAAGTCCATGAGGTGGCCGATCAAATAGCGCACCCCCCTGTAGTAGAACGAGAAGTCGAAGAGGTTGCGCCTGAAGACGTGCCAAAGCGCGCGCGGCTGGAGGAAGCCCCTGTAGACGCGGCGGATGGCGCACTTTATCTCCTCCTCCGTCGCAAGCGGCGTCTTCGTGACGGCCTTGCGCTGGTCGTATTCGTCCCAGTCGAGCGTCGCAAGCCCGTCCTTCTCCTTCAATTCGCGGAAGAGCGGCGTACCGGGGTAAGGGATCGTCAAGGTGCACTGCAGCGTCGCGGCGTGTCCGTTCGCAAGCAGCTTGCGGGCGAGGCGGACGGTGTTCTCCATTTCGGCCGGACCCTCCCAGGCGTGGCCGAACATGAAGGTCAGGTGCACGTCAAGGCCCGCCCTGGACGCCCATTCGGCGCCCTTCTCGACGTCCTCGACCTTGAGTGCCTTGCAGAAGCGGTCCAGCGTCGCCTGGTTTGCGGACTCCACGCCGAAGAGCACGAGCCTGAATCCGGCCTTCCTCATCAGCTTGTAGTCCTCGAACGCAAGGCGTCCGAAGCGCATGTTGCAGTCGATGCGGAGCTTCTTGTTCAGTCCGCGCCTGATGATTTCGTTGCAAAATGAAGTAAGCCAGCCGCCGACGGGAAGAGAGCCAGAGTCGTCCATCAGCTCGCGTATGCCGTACTTTCCGACGAGCATCTCGATCTCGTCCACGACGTCTATCGGATCCCTCGTGCGATACGTCGGATACAGGGTCGTCCAGCTGCAGAAGGTGCATTTCGCATGCCAGCAGTCGCGACCGGACATTATGTACGTCCCCGGCGTGCGCTTGAAGTTTCCGTTCCTCTTCGCGTAGAGCTCCCAGTGGACGAGGTCCCTGTCGATCCACGGGGCGGAGTTGAGGTCGTGGTCGAGGCGGAAGCGCCCCGTCGACTCCACCCGTCCGTCCCTGCGGTACCAGATGCCGGGCTCGTACCTGGCGACGTCGCCGTCCGCGTCGATGTAGTTGAGAAGCAGGAAGTCCCAGTCGCCGCCCGTGAGGATCGCCTCGACGCGGCAGGCGTCCATGGATTCGCCGGGAAGTGCCGTAACGTGGTCGCCGACGAGGATTGTGCGGTAGCCGGGATGCGCGTCGATCCACGCCCAATGGCGCTTCACGACAGGAGTCTTCGTCTCCAGCACGACGAGGTCGGGCTTGAAACCCCCGAGCCTTGCGTCGAATTCCTCCGGAGACAGTTCGGCGGCGATGCCGTCGAGGAAGAGCACCTCGTGCCCCGCCCTCTTGAGCATCGTCGCCGCAGTCGCGGGCACGACCGGGAAGATGTAGGTCGGCCGCGAGAACCACTGGAACTGGCGGTTCTGGGTGAGGAGCGGAACGCCCTTCCAGCTCTTCAACGGCGGATATGCGATCGCGATCCTCACCCCGTCAGCCCCTTACCACTTGTAGCCGAGGCCGACGATGTAGCGCGTGTCGCTCGACTTGCGGCCCTCGCTCGGACGGGAGTTGTAGTCCCATTCGATCTTCGCGAGGAGGTCGAAGTCGAGGATGATCTTCGTTGTCACGCCGACGTCCGCCTTCATGAGGTAGTTCTCCCAGTCGTCGACCTGGGGCATGTACTCGAGATTGTGGAAGATCTCGACGCCGGAGGTCCACTTCGGGAGGTAGTTGAGGTGGTGGGCGTAGCGGAGCGCCGCGAAGCTGTCCTCCGCGTCGGGATCCTTGTCCCTGAACTCGTTGCGGACCCACGCGACGCCGGCCTCCTGGTTGAAGCTCCAGATGCCGGTCGACTCGGAGTTGAACTTGTCGAGCCACTGGTAGCCGCCGCCGAGGCCGAGCCTCAGGCGGTAGTCGAGTCCGGCGATGCGGTCCTTCTCATACCGCGCGTTCTCGTAGGAGTAGAGCGTCGTGGTCCAGAAGTGGTCGTGCTGGCCCTCGAGGTCCCAGCGGTCCGTCGACTTCTCCTTCGACTGCTTGGAGGCGCCGGTCTCCGAGTAGTAGTAGCCGAAGTTCGCCTTCACGCGGTCCTCCTCCCAGCGGCGGGAGATGTCCGCAAGGAGCGTCGCGGAGTTGTTGTACGTGTTGCCGCGGGCGGACTGGTAGGCGAGGTTGACGGACCCGTGCCACGTCTCCACGCCGGGGTCGATGGCCTTGACCTTGGACATGTCGAGCTTCGCGCCGTCGACGATGTACGCGCCGTCCTTGACGGTGAGGGCCTTGTCCTCGCGCTTCTTGTCAGTGTACTCGATCACGTGCGTTCCTTCGGCCTCCAGCGAGGCGATGTTCGCAACCTTGATCTTGAGGTCCCCGAGGTCGTCCGATGCGAAGTTGAGGGCGTCGCCCTCAATCGTACCGGCCTTGCCTGTCAGGAACGATCCGGACTTCAGCGTGACCTTGTCCGCCATTGCGGAGGAGGCCGCGACGGCGGCGGCGAGCGCCGCCACCAGCAGTTTAGTCTTCATTTTCGGTGTTTCCCTTGTTTGTATTGTTGTTGTTTTCGTTTACGAAGGGGATGGGAAGCCTGTCGAAGCCGAAGCCGGCCCTTACGACCCTGTTCGTCCTGCGAGGATCCGCGTACTGCTCCTCGAGGGGCCTCAAGTCCAGAGAGTTGACGCCCTCCGCGCGCTGGCGGATGCGGTCGCCGGGCTCGCGCCTCACGCCGTCCGTGTACTGCCGCCCGAGCACGGCGTTCTTGGGAAGCCCGGCATCCTTCTTGATGCTGTTCGGGTCGACGAGCCCGACCGTGACGAAGACGATGATCTCGCGCTGCTCCTTGACGCGCACCTTCGAGCCGAAGAGCCTGGGGCCGATCCACCACCAGTCCCTGAGCCAAGGGATGCCGCTGTCCTTCTGGGTCTCCACCGTGAGCGAAAGCCCGCCGATGACGGCCGTCGTGCCGCTCGCCATGTTGAACTCCGTGACAAGCCGCTGCACGTCGATGACGGGATAGCGCGCGGAGATCGTCCCGGCGTCCGAATCGTCGCCGGAGGTCCCCGACTCGACCCAGCCGGAGCGCGAGGAGATCGTCGGGACGATCTGCACGTTGATGAGCCCGTTCGTGCTGATTCGCGGCGTCACGTCAAGGGCGATTCCCCAGCTGAAGAAGGACTCCTTCGCGAACATCAGCTTGTCCTCGCCCGGTATCGCCGCCATCTGCATGTCGAGGTCGAGCGAGTCGCCGCCGGAGTTGGTCGTCCTCTTGGCGGATATCTTGACGTTCGGGTACTTCGTCGTCATGTCGACCGTCGCCTTCTTGCCCGACGAGACTATGATCTTCGGGTTGGAGAACGTCCGCGCGTCCTCGGACGACTCGAGCGCCCTGAGTATCACGTAGAGCTCGCTCATCCCGAGCGTCGCGTTCACATACGAGAGGTTCGCCGTCGAGCGTCCGCCCCCTTCGGCGCTCATGGTGTACGTGCCGTCCGCGCTGTTGTACGTCGAAACGCCCTTCATCTTGCGCTCGTTGAGCCCCGCGTCGAGCGAAATGGACCCCTTCATCCCGTCCAGCATCTGCCAGTCGATGCCGAGCTTGTGCGAGGCGTTGTTCGAAAGCTCCACGAAGCGCGCCTCGATGTAGACCTGCGGAACCTCCACGTCGATCTGGCGGATCGCCTCCGCGCACGCGTCAAGGATCAGCGCGGGCGCGGTGACCATGACGGCGTTCGCCTCGGGGAACGCCTGCGCGATCTTGGAGACCTTCCAGGTTACGCCGAAGTCGCCGCTCCACGTCGCGTTGAAGCGCTCCGCCACCTCCTCTGCGTTTGCGTGCTCCAGGCGGAAGACGCGCGTCGAGATGCGGCGCGTAGCGAGCTTCGCCTCCTCCTTGCGCTCCTCCTCGGCCTTCTCCTGCGCCGTGAAGGCGAGCCGCGCCTCCTCCGTCGCCTTCGCCGCGGCCGCAGCCTCGGCGACCTTCTGGTGGTCGATGACAGGCTCCTCGACGACGGGATCTGCCGGAACGGCATCCTCTCCCGACGGGTCCTCCGCAATGAGATCCACCGACTCGGATTCCACCGGCTTCGGCGCCTCGACGGCGACTGCATGGGCGGCAAAAGGCGCAACGAAGGCCGCCACCGCCATGATAGGCAATGTTAAGGTATGGAAACGCATGTAGCATATTATATCAAAACAGGGCCCCGAAGGGCTATGGGAAAATTAGGGTGGTAGGGTCAGTTAGGGTCTTGGAGCCTCGACCCTAACCGACCCTAAATGACCCGAAAGGAGAATTTCACGGAAACGTGGATTATGGTATCATATAGGCATGAAAACACTACTAACAGCCTGCGCCATAGCCCTCGCCGCGGTTCATGCCACGGCCCAGGAACGTCCCGCCCTCGATACAATCAGAGTCGACGGCAGGGACAGGACAATGCTCGTCCACGCCCCGAAGGGCCTCCCCAAGAAGGACGCCCCGCTCGTCATATCGCTGCACGGATTCCGCCAGGACGCCTACTTCCAGGCCGGGCAGACGCATTGGAACGACTGCGCGGACGAGAACAAGTTCGTCGTCGTATACCCCAACGCAATCGACACCTTCTGGGACGTCGGCGGAGAGCGCGACTTGCGGTTCATCGATGCGGTCATCGAGGAGATGTACAGGCGTTACAAGATCGACCGCAAGCGCATCTACATCACCGGCTTCTCGCTTGGCGCGATGATGACCTACCAGTGCATGGAGCACATGAGCGACAAGATCGCCGCTTTCGGGCCAGTCAGCGGCGTCCGCTTCGACAACCGTCCGCCGCAGTCGAAGAAGCCCGTCTCGTTCATGCACGTCCACGGCACGGGCGACAACGTCTTCTGGTGGAAGGGCGACCTGAAGCATCCCGCGGGCGGATACCCCTCCATCGCGGAATACGTCGAGAAGTGGGCGAAGCACCAGGGCTTCGACGTAAAGAAGGTCAAGGATCGCTATCCGCGAAAGGACGCCCGCGCAACGCTGACGCTATGGCGCAAGAAGGACGGGAAGGCCGCAATCGCCCTGCTGGCCCTCGACGACAAGGGGCATTGGCATTCAGAGGACCCCGCCCACAGCGTCAGCACGACGCACGAGCTCTGGAACTTCTTCAAGCGCTATTCCCTCGGGAAGTAGCGCTACTTCCGCGCGTTGGAGGTGACGTAGAGGCCGATCGTCGAGGCGACGAATCCGCCCGCCTTCTCGGTGGAGAGGATCGTCGCGTCCTGGTCGCCGCCGGTCCTGCTCCACGTCCTGCCGCCGTCCGTCGAAAACTCGAAGGCGAGGTTCGGGATGCGGGATTCGACGCGCAGGCGGACGGCGCCCTTCTCCGGCAGCGCGGACGCCGCGACCTCGGAGACTTCGCCGTTCTCGCACTTCACGAGCGCGACCGCGCGCCTGCCGTCCACCCCGCACGTGACGCCGTAGACGTAGTTCCACTTCTCGTTCTGCTGGAGGACGAGTCCGGCGAGGTCGGCGGACGTCCCGGGATCGAAGTCCACGTCGACGGACGTCGTGAAGTCCTTGTTGCCCACCCAGCGCGCGAGCACGCCGCGGTTGGACTGGTCGTATGCGCTGTCCCTCGAAGCCTCGAGGACGAATCCGCGTCCCTCAACCGCCTCGTACCACTTCTCGGTGGGGGTTCGCATCTGGAACCACGAGGGGTCGACCCTGCCGTCCTTGAGCGAATCGCGGTAGACGATGTTGCCCGAACGCGGCGCGCCGCCAGGGCTCCCGCGCCGCTGCAGGGCGCCCTTGGGAAGCACCTCCGGGACCCTCTCGCCCGACTTGAGTATCACGGGACGCCTCTCCGCGCCCTCGCCCTCCCACTTGACGGGCAGGAGGAACGTGCTTCTCCCGGTTATCGTGTAGAGTCCGCCCTTCGCGTCCTGGTACGGAACCATCGCGAGGAACACCGCATACCAGTTCTCCGGGTCGAAGCCCTCGGCGGTCGAGACGTCCTTCGCCCCGGTGTAGAAGAGGTCCGCATGCCCCGCCGCCGTCACGGGGCGCTCCCTGACCCACGGAAGGTCCTTCTGCGTGAGGATCGGGTTCTGCCCCCTGCACGGGGTGTACGGGCCCTCCACCGAATCGGCCGTCCAGATGACCTCGCTGTGCCCGACGCTCGTCCCGCCCTCGGCGGTCATGAGGTAGTAGCGTCCGCCGATCTTGTAGATGTGCGGACCCTCGCACCATATCGGCTTCTCCTCGGGGCGGATGCCCTTCTGTATGAGCTCCCTGGCGTATCCGTCGACGAGCCTGTCGTTGACGAGGTCGTACTTCCTCAGCCACACCGCGCGGTGGCCCGGGTACTCCTCAGGCGTCGAAGGCTCCTGGTTGTTCACGATCCACGCCGTCTTGTCGTCCTCGAAGTAGAAGCCGGGGTCGATGCCCGGCACCCTCACCGGAATCGGCCTGCCCCACCCCTTGTACGGATCCTTGGTCTTGTAGACGACGTTGCCGCGGTCGCCGATCACGGTGACGATGAGGTAGAACGTGTCGTTGTACTTGTTGTACTTGATGTCCGGCGCGAAGACGCCGGCGGAGAGGCCGACGCCCTTCCTGAGGTTGAGGTTCTCGGGCGAGTCGCCCACGTAGCCGGCGAAGTCCCAGTCCACAAGGTTCTTCGAGTGCCACACCGGGATGCCGGGGTAGTACGAGAAGGAGCTCTGGGCGAGGAAGTAGTCGTCGCCCTTCCTCGTTATCGAGGGATCGGGCGCCATGCCGGAGAAGATCGGGTTCCTGAACTCCCTTTCCGCGTCGAGCGCGGGCAGGCTGTCGCGTCCCTCGTAGACGAAGTCGTCGAAGACGGCGCGCCTGGGCGCGGACGCCGCAGCCGCGAAGAGCGCCCGGAGGCAGGCCTTCGGGTTGAGGTTCCTGTCGTAGAGTAGCGGATAGTCCGTGCGGCCCCTCACGGGGAAGCCGTTGAGCCAGCTGTCGGCGTCGCAGACGCCCCAGAAGGTGACGCGCGAGACGACGTCCCTGTGGCGCATGAAGACGGCGAAGAGGTCGCAGTACCTCTTGGCGAGCTCGCGCTCCTTCTCCTCCGGGAGCCCCGCGCGGTAGGGGTCGAACTTCTCCGCGTAGTCGTGGCGCGTCGTCACCTCGGCAGTGAGGCCCCACGCCGCCGGCAGCACCGAGACGTCCACCTCCGTCGCCATGACCTTCACGCCCTCGGCGGCGAAGGCGACGAGGGACTTCTCGTACTCGCCGAGGTCGGGTCCGTCGATCCTGTGGTGCGTCTGCATGCCCACGGCGTCGATGCGGATGTCGCGGCGCCTGAGGCTCCGCACCAGGCGGACGACTGTCTCGCGCTTCTTTTCGGACTCCATGCCGTAGTCGTTGTAGTAGAGCTCCGCGTCAGGGTCCGCCTCGTGCGCGGCGCGGAACGCCTCGGGGATGAAGGAGGGTCCGATTATCTCCAGCCACCTCGACTTCCTGAGCGATCCGTCGCCTTCAATCGCCTCGTTGACGACGTCCCATCCCTTGATGCGGCCCTTGTAGCGCCCGACCACCGTCTTGATGTGGGTGCGCATGCGCTCGAGGAGGAGCTCCCGGCTCGCCGGCTTTCCGTCCGGGCCCGTGAACATCCAGTCGGCCGCCTGCGAATGCCACACGAGGCAGTGTCCGATCGGCACGATGGAGTGCGCCTCGCAGAACTCGACGAAGCGGTCGCCCGGGCCGAAGTTCCATTCGCCTTCGCGCGGCTGGACGATGCCCGGCTTGAGCTCGTTCTCGGGCGTCGCCGTGTTGAACGTGCCTGCGACGGCCTTCACGAGGTCGGCGGACCGTCCCCCGGTCTGCCGCGCGTTGAGGCAGGTGCCGATCTTGAACGGATACGCGTCCTTGAGGGGGACGACCTCCCCCGCGAAGGCGGCGGCCGCCGCCGCGAGGCACAGCGCTACTAGGGTGTGTTTGTTTTTCATGGGTTTATTGTAGCAAAAGCGATAGGGGTTATGAATTACCCGAAAGGATGTTTCACAGTTCCTTCACCTTCATGGACCTCAGCCAGGTGCGGCCGCCGGACGGCGCGCTGTCGTGGTGGAAGAGGTAGCGCCTCCCGTTCCAGAAGGCGATGGAGTGGTGGGTCGTCCAGCCGACCTGCGGACCGAGTATCTCGCTCTGGAAGGTGTACGGACCGTACAGGCTCTTCGACGTTGCGCGGCAGAGGAGGTGGGTGTCGCCCGTCGAGTATGTGAAGACGTACGTGTCGCCCTCCTTGTGGAGCCAGCTCGCCTCGAAGAACCGGCGCGAGTGGTCGCCCGCACGGAGCGGGACGCCGTCGCCGTCCACGATCACGAGGTCGCGCGGCGCCTCCGCGAACGCGAAGCCGTCCGCCGTCAGGCGCGCGATCTTCGGACAGAGCGCGGCCTCGTCCGGCTGCGGCTCGAGCGCCGCCCTTCCGTCAACTGGGAGAGTGTCCTCCTCGGCGGAGTGGACGGCCTTGTTGTCGCGGTAGCGCTGGAGCTGCCCGCCCCAGAGTCCGCCGAAGACGAGGTAGACGGACCCGTCGTCGTCCTTGAACGCGCACGGATCGATGGAGTAGCTCCCCGGTATCGGCTCGGGCTCGGGCTTGAAGGGTCCGGTGGGGCTGTCTGACGTCGCAACGCCGATGCGGAAGACGTCGCTCCTGTCCTTCGCGCAGAAGTAGAGGTGGTAGCGTCCGCCGATCTCGGCGACGTCGTTGTCCCACAGCTGGCGTCCCGCCCACGGGACGTCGGCGATGTCCAGGACGACGCCGTGGTCCGTGACCTTCCCCGTCATCGGGTCGCCGTCTATCGTGAAGGCGTGGTAGTCCTTCATGTCGAAATGGTCCCCGTTGTCCCTCTCCGGAATGCCGCTTTCGCGGTCGTGGGACGGGTATATGGTGATTTTGCCGTTGAAAACGTGCGCGGACGGATCCGCCATGTAGTCCTCGGGCCAAAGATACCTAGCTTCGCTCATGTCATGCCGCCTTTCTGTAGTTAACACCACAGATTCTAGCATATTAGGCCCATCGGCGTAATTACCCAAACGGATAGTGTTGCAAGAAATTCAGCATAGCCAGCGGCGGCGGGGATATGGTATAATAAGGCAAATGAAAGACTTAGACATAGTTGCCGGGGCGGGGATATGGGGGTGTACCGTGGCCAGGAGGCTCGCCGAGGCCGGGCGGAAGGTACTCGTGCTCGAAAGGCGCCCCGTCGCGGGCGGCAACGTGAGGTGCGAGACGGACCGCTCGACCGGCATCGAGGTGCATGTCTACGGTTCGCACATATTCCACACGCACAGCCGCGAGGTGTGGGATTTCATACGCCGCTTCACGGACTTCAACGGCTACCAGCACAAGGTCCTGGCCATGTACAAGGGGGCCGTCTACCACCTCCCGCTCGGGCTCACGCTCATCAACAAGTTCTTCGGCGTCGAGCTCAAGCCCGGCGAAGTGGACGCCTTCATGTCCGACCCGGCGCACTCCACCGCCATCTTCGACGCATTCTTCCGAGGATACACCTCGAAGCAGTGGGGGCGCCCGCCCGAGGCAATCGACCCCGGCATCATCAAGCGCGTACCCGTCCGCGGCAACTACGACACGAACTACTTCAACGACTACTGGCAGGGAATCCCGTCGGACGGCTACAACGCGCTATTCGACCGCCTTCTAGACCACCCCTCGATAACCGTCGAATGCAACCGCGCCGTGACGCTCGGCGAAATCGTCCGCTCCGACGCGCGAAAGGTCTACTACTCCGGGCCCGTCGACTCGCTCTTCGACTACAGGTTCGGCGCGCTCCCGTGGCGCAGCCTGAGGTTCGAGACCGAGAAGCTCGACGTCGCCGACTTCCAGGGGACGAGCGTCATGAACTACACCGAGGCTGACGTCCCGTGGACGCGCATCCACGAATTCAAGCACTACCACCCAGAGCTGAAGGACGCAATGTCCGCGCCCGCGACGGTGATCTGCCGCGAATACCCGAAGACGTGGGCGCCGGGGGACGAGCCGTACTACCCCGTCAACACGCCGGAATCCTCCGCCCTCCTCGCCAGGTACGCGCAAGAGGCGGCGAAGGTCCCCAATCTAGTCGTCGGCGGGCGCCTCGGGCAGTACAAGTACTACGACATGGACCAGGCGGTGCTCGCCGCCCTCGAACTCGACCTCGGCCTTCGCTAGGACAGCTCCGCCCCGCGAATCCACGCCGCAGTGCATCCGGCCTCCGGGAAGTACCCGTTGGGGCGCTCGCTACCGCTCCGCAGCTTCGCACTTCACAACGACTATATATGTATCGGCAGAAGTGTTTTGGGATGCGACTGCGTCGCATAAATCGGCCGAAGGCCGCTATATACACTATGAATGGAGTCACTTGACCGTGGTTGAAAAGCGCGGAGCAGTGAAGCGGGAATGCACCGAAGCGAAGCGGAGGGTAGATTCGGCGAAGCCGAACCCGCAGGGCGCTACATCTTCTTCCAGAACCTGAGCCACTCGGACGTGAACTTGTCGAGCAGCTCCCTGCCGCCGAACGCCTCGGCGGTCGCAAGGCGCATGTCCTGCGTGCGGATGAGCGCGTCGACATAGCGGCGCTTCACGTCCTTGAACGGCTGGAAGCGGACCTTCGGAGCGCCCTTTTCGAGGAAATACGCGATCGACCACGCCATCCTGTACTTGAGCTGGCGCTCGGCGGACGATCCGTCGTAGAACTGCTTGTAGTCCATCATCATCACCGGCTGAAGCATCTCGGCGAGCTGGTCGAGGTCAACCTCCACCTCCCAGTCCGTCGCCTCCTCGTCCTCGAAGTACTGTGCGTAGCCCTCGTTGAACCAGGGGGACGCCGACATCATCGAGCACGCGTATGAAAGGTACTGGTGGAACGCCTCGTGGCGGATCGTCTTCAGAAGCTCCTTCGCGCCCTCCTGCGGAAGGTATGCGACGAGTTCGCGCCGCCTCGGGCTCCAGTACGCGGCGCTCCACTCCATCCCCGCGATTTCGTTGTCCTCGAGCGCGCCGAGGTATTCGGACCTGTCCTTGAATATGCGCGCGACGGCGAGGACGTTCGAGACGTCGAGCGAAGTCGGGACCGTCTCCGCATATCGCCTGCGCATCGTGGCGAACTCGTTCGTCAGCGTCGTCACGAATGCGAGCTCGCGGGGAAGGTCGTCCAGCACGACGAACTCCGGGGCGGATGTCGCATGCCACGTGAGGAAGTTCGTCACGCTGTGCTCGGCGTCCGCCCTCAGCAGTTCGCGCTCGGAGGGCTGGACCCTGCGCTTTGCGGACCTCTCGGCGCGCGCGTTGGCCGCTGCCTCGGTCCGCTTCTGGCGTCCGTCCAGCGTCTCCAGCTCGGACCTCACGCCCTCCTTCACGCGCTCGTCCCATTCTGCCAGGAAATCATCCTCGAACTGCTCCTTCGCAAAGGCGAAGTCGTCGCCGAGCGCAAGGTCCCAGACGGCGAGATACCACGAAAGCGCCTTCTCGGGGAGGAATGCGCAGACTATCGACGTTTCGTTCGTCCCCTGGTAGTAGAGCACCTCCTTCATTCCGCGGACGCCCTGGCGCGGCTTTGAGGGCTCCTCGGGGAGGTCGAACGGGGAGAGGCGCGAAATGGCGGTGTCCCTAAGGTCGTCCTTCTTCGGGTCGAGCGGTTCGATGTTCCGGTGGAACTTCCCGCGCGTCATCGTCGGGCCGGGAAAGAGGGGCGCCGTCGCGTCGAGCCTCGCGAGCGTGAGCATCCGCCCGGACTCGTCCTTCCACCGTCCCAGCACGGCGCGGGACGTCCAGAGGTCCAGCTCGTCGAAGCGGTCCTCGAGGCGCTGCGTCCCGTTCGTCCCCGTGACGAGGTACGACTCCGCGCGCGGCATGTCAAGCGGCGCGGGTTCGGCGAACCAGAGGAACGCCGCGAGGACGAACATCACAGACCTCCCATTATGAGCGAGCCGAAGGTCGAGATCGGCGTCGTGTCGCGGAAGTTGTCGAGCACCTGGCGGACGTCCTTGGCGAGTCCGTCGACTTCGTTGTAGAGGCCCTCGTCGGCGAGCAGCCTGCCCATCGTCCCCTCGCCGTTCTTCAGGCGCTCGGCGACGATGTTGAGATTGTCGAGGAGCTTCTCGGCGGACGCCACGGTCGACTTCATGTCGAACGAGTCGCACGCCCTGCGGAAGGACTTCACGGCCTCCTCGAACTCGCCGGAGATCGGGTCGTCCTCCGCGAGCAGGCGTCCGGCGAGGCCCTCGCCGTTCTTCAGGCGCTCGGCGACGTCCGCCGCGCTGGAGAGCGTGCGCCGGAGGTCGTCGTAGACGGTGTCGTCCTCGGACAGGAGCTTGCCGACCGTGCCCTTCCCCTCGCGGATGTTCGTCGTGACGACGGCGAGGTTCGTCATCGTCGTCTTCGCGTCCGCGACCGCCGCCTTCAGGTCGTCGTAGACCGTGTCGTCCTCGGAGAGGAGCCTGCCGACCGTGCCCTTCCCCTCCTTGACGGAGGCGACTACGGACGCGATGTCGTCCGCCGCCGAGTCGATCTTGGAGACGATGTTGGTGAGCTTCGGATCGGAGAACACCTCGTCCAGCTTGCGGGCGGCGTGCGTGATGGTGCGCCCGAGGTCGATCGGGGAGTCGCCGGTGAACGCCGTCGTCTCAAGCGGCAGAGGCTCGCCCTCGCCCTCCTCGAGGAGGAGGTAGTGCCCGCCGAGCATCGAAAGGTCGCAGACGGAGATCCGGCACGACTCCCTGAGGACAACGTCGCGGTCGATCTCGATCACGACATTGAGGGCGTCCTGCGCGAGCTCTATGCGGTCGACCGTGCCGACCTTCATGCCCCGGTACATGACGTTGTCGTGGTCCTTGAGCCCGCCGACGTCGCGGAACGTGACGTTCGCGTAGACCTTGGTGCGTCCGTGCAGCACGTCCACCCCCGAGATGATGATCGTGAAATACACCAGCAGCGCGAGGACCGCGAGCATGAATGCGCCGACGATGGCCTCCGAGAAGGCGTCCCTCCTTTTACCGCTCATATTGTCTCCCCCCTCATTGCAGCAAGGAATTCACGGACGTCGCGGTTCGCCGACTTCGCGAACTCTGCGGGCGTCGAGCACTCCACCGCGCGGCCGCCCTTCAAGAGGAGTATGCGGTCCGCCAGGGCGAGCGCGCCCAGCAGGTCGTGCGTGACGACGACGGACGTGATCCCGAGCTTCTTGTTCATTTTGCGGATAAGCCTGTTTATGGTGACGGACGTCACCGGGTCGAGTCCGCTCGTCGGCTCGTCGTACAGCACGACGTCCGACTCGCGCACTATGGCGCGGGCGAGCCCCGCGCGCTTCTGCATGCCGCCTGATATCTCGGCGGGGTACTTCTCCGCCGCGTCCTTCAGCTCGACCGCCTCGAGCGCGGCCATGACGCGGCGGTCGATCTCCCTGTCCGGGAACGCCGTGCACTCCCTGAGCGGCAGCGCGACGTTCTCCGCGACGGTCATCCACGCGAGCAGCGCCCCGCCCTGGAAGAGGTAGCCTATGCGGTCGCGGACGGACGCGAGCTCCCTGTCTGAGCACAAGGCCACGTCCACCCCGTCGAAGAGGACGCGTCCGGACGTCGGGGTGAGGAGGCGGACGAGGTGCTTGAGCGTCACCGACTTGCCGGTTCCGGAAGGCCCGACGATGCAGAGGACCTCCCCCTTCTCGACGGTGAAGGAGAGTCCGTCCAGGACCTTCGTCCCGCCGAACTTCTTCGTCACGTTCTCGAACGATATTAGCGGCATGGCCCCCGTCCCCCTCACCTGTAGCATGCGCGGGTCACCATGTACCCGAACATCAGAATCAAAAGGAAGCTTGCGATTACGCTGCGCTGCGTCGACCTGCCGACGCCCGTGGCGCCGAGGGTCGTGGCGAAGCCCTCGCCCACCGACACGGCGCCGATGGTGAGCCCGAAGAGAAGCGCCTTGAGAAGCCCCACGTAGAGGTCCTTGCAGTCGACTATGCTCATCGCGCTCGACATGTACTGCTGGAAGTCGACCCCGAGCTGCGTGACGCCGACGAGCCCGCCGCCCATCGCGCCGACGATGCAGCAGTAGAACGCGAGGATCGGGGCCATCACGACAAGCGCGAGCATGCGCGGGGCCGCGAGGAAACGTATCGGGGAGATGGACATTATCTCGAGCGCGGCGACTTCGTCGTTCACCTTCATCGTCCCCAGTTCGGCGGCGATCGCCGAGCCCACGCAGGCGGCGAGGCACATGCCGCAGGCGAACGGGCCCATCTCCCTGACGAGCGAGATCATGACCGCCGCGCCGAGGTATATCTCCTGGTTGAAGCGCCTAAGCTCAAGCCCTACCTGGAGGGCGAGGATCATCCCTATGAAAAGCGAGACGATCGTGATGACCGGAAGGGTGCGGATTCCCGTGACGTACAGCTGGCGCACGAGGTCCGCACGCCCCGTGCGGCGGCAGAGGACCGACGGGAACGCCGCGACGGACTCCGCCATTATCCTGGCCGTCCATCCGAGAGACGAGAGGAACTCCGTCAAATGACGGACGACGCCCTGCGTCCTTGAACGCGGAGCGTCGTCCCACACCGGCTCCCGGACGACCGTCATTGCGCCTCGGCGGGCTTCTCCGCCGGCTTGACGGGAGCGGCCTCGGCGGGCTTGACCTCGGCCGCGGCGGGCACGGCGTCAGCCGCAGGCGCGGCCTCGGGCGCTACCGCCTCCGGCTTCTTCTCCTCGACCGCGGGCTTGGCCGGCGCGGGGATGCGCTTGTCGGCGGGGACCCAGCGCTTGACGAGCGAAAGCGTGAACTCGACGGCGCCTGCATCGACGCCGGCGTCCTTCTTCAGCTCCTCGAGCGCCTTGACGGCGCCGTCCCTGTCGCCGGACTGCGCGATGCAGCGGGCGGAGCCGAGCTGCGCGGTGAGGCGGAGGTAGCTGTTCGTGTTCGAGGCGGCGAAATCGTCAAACGCCTTCCTCGCCTCGTCGAATCTGCCGAGGGCCTCAAGGCACTGGGCGCGTCCGACGACGGGGATTTCGGCGTAGACGGACGGCGTCTCGCCCGAGGCGATCATCCCGTCGTAGATTTCGAGCGCGCCCTCGACGTCGCCCGCTTCCTTCCTCGCGAAGGTCGCGGCCGCGAGCATCAGCTTGAGCGCGGGCGCGCACTTCTGGTCCGCGGAGGCGGCAACCGCAGTCTTGAGGTCCTCGATGGACTGGACGGCCGCGGCGCTCTTGGCGTCGATCTGCGTCTGGAGCGCCGTGTTCACGGCGACGGAGAGCGCATCGTCCGCGGCGTCGAGCGCGCGCATGCGGCGCGCGTCCCACGACCAGTAGACGAGGCCTGCGACGGCGGCGACGGCGGCGACTACCATCGCCTGCTTGCCGTTCTGCTCCCACCATTCAACGACGGGGAGAAGTTCTTCGGGTATCTTCATTGCTTGTTTCCTTTCTCTTCGTAGAGGTTCGCCCAGGCGTCAAGGACGCTTTCATCCCGTCCCTCGGCCCGGCACACGATCCGGTTGTAGTCTAGTGCGTCTAGAAAATCCCTGTTGTAGATGAAGCGGCTCTTCCCCTTCGTCGGCGGGGACGAAAGCCGCCTGCCGCTCTCCATGAGGAGAACCGCCGTGAAGTAGGTCGCCTTCGGTATCTTGAGCGAGTCGGACATCGTCTGCATCACCTTGCGGCCCGCGCCGTCCTTCGCGCTTTCGCGGAAGAGGACCGTCATGAGGACGGCCGCACGGAGCCCGTTGACGACCTCCAGCCCCTTCTCGGACATCATGCGCTCGTACTCGTCGAGGACGGAGAGGTACTTCCACGCGGGGCTCCTTCGCCCGCCCGAGCGGTCTATCGCCGCGGAGAGGTCGGGGAGGAGGTCGCCCAGCATCCCGTAGTCCCACATCTGCCTGAAGGCCTCCGCGCTGTGTCCGTACGTGAAGAGGCGGAACACCTCCTCGCAGACGCGCGGGACCGACGCCGTGAGGATGCACGAGTGGTGGCGCTTCATCGCCGCCGCCGTCTTGCGCTCGATCGTGAAGCCGAGGCGCGAGGAGAACTTGATCGCGCGCATCATGCGCACGGGGTCCTCCTGGAACTTGATGTCGGGGTCGCCGATGGAGCGGATGATCTTCCTTTCTATGTCCTTCATCCCCCCGACCCAGTCGATGACGCTGAAATCCTTGATGTCGTAGAAGAGCCCGTTCACGGTGAAGTCGCGCCTGAAGGCGTCCGTCTCCGGCGTCCCGAAGCTGTTGTCCTCCAGCGGACCCTCCGCGGCGTGTTCGATTATCTCGCCGACGGTCTGCGAATTGCGGCGGAACGTCGCCGTCTCTATCACCTTGTCGCCGAACCTGACGTGCGCGAGACGGAAGCGCCGCCCGACGAGGAAGCAGTTGCGGAACGCACGCTTCACCTCGTTGGGCTTGGCCGAGGTGCCCACGTCGAAGTCCTTGGGCGTCCTGCCCATCAACAGGTCGCGAACGCCCCCGCCGACGAGGTACGCCGTGTAGCCGAGGGAGGAAAGGCGATACAGAACCTTGAGCGCGTCCGGATCGATGTTCTTGCGCGAAATGCAGTGCTCCGGTCGCTTGTAGACGACCGGCTCAACCTTCTTCTTTCTCAAAAAACCAAACATTGACGTATATTATACTATTTTTCGGCCGTGTAGCGCAAGTGGCACCGACGCATCAAAAATTCCTTCTACCCTGGGCGGATTCATAAACTCCGAGCAGCAGGGCTCTCGCGCGAGGCCTCCAGGGGGTTGCGTCGCTCGGGCTCTTGCGACTTTGCTTCGCAAAGCTCCTCGCTTCGCTCGTCGGCCAACCTGACGCCTTCGGCGCAGGCGAATCCCGCGACGCAACAAGAACGGTCGTGGAGCAGTCAACTTCTCAGTCACTTACCATTCGCCTTTCTCGCGTGCTCCCGATTTGTTTGATTCTGCGCGAGCGCTGTGAATGTCCGTCGCGGAGCGACGGACCCCCTGTCGGACCCGTTGGCAACGCGGCTTCCAGCCGCGTCAATTGGAATTATGGAGACGCGGCTTCCAGCGGCGTCAATCGGGATTATGGAGACGCGGCTTCCAGCGGCGTCAATCGGGATTATGGAGACGCGGCTTC
>CAMOCC010000024.1 GCA_946610035.1 uncultured Verrucomicrobiota bacterium | reverse complement strand
GCGACGAGGAGATCGGCAAGATGATCTCCGAGGCGATGGACAAGGTCGGCAAGGAGGGCACGATCACCGTCGAGGAGGCCAAGACCCTCGACAGCTCCCTCGACGTCGTCGAAGGCATGCAGTTCGACAATGGCTACCTCTCCCCCTACTTCATCACGTCGCCCGACGACATGGAGTGCGAGCTCGAGGATCCCTTCATCCTCCTCTTCGAGAAGAAGATCTCGAACCTCCAGGACCTCCTCCCGCTCCTCCAGGCGGTCGCGAAGTCCGGTCGTCCTCTCATGATCATCGCGGAGGATGTCGAGGGCGAGGCCCTTGCGACGCTCGTCGTCAACAAGCTCCGCGGCACGTTCCAGGTCTGCGCCGTCAAGGCCCCCGGCTTCGGCGACCGCAGGAAGGCGATCCTCGAGGACATCGCGGTCCTCACGGGCGGCAGGCTCATCAGCGAGGACATCGGCATCAAACTCGAGAACGTCGGCATTGACATGCTCGGCCGCGCCAAGAAGGTCGTCGTCGACAAGGACAACACCACGATCGTCGAGGGGCTCGGCAAGTCGTCCGACATCAAGGCCCGCGTCGAGCAGATCAAGAAGCAGATCGAGGACACGACAAGCGACTACGACCGCGAGAAGCTCCAGGAGCGTCTCGCCAAGCTCGCCGGCGGCGTGGCGCTCATCAAGGTCGGCGCCGCGACCGAGGCCGCGATGAAGGAGAAGAAGGACCGCGTCGACGACGCGCTGCACGCGACCCGCGCGGCCGTCGAAGAGGGCATCGTCCCCGGCGGCGGCGTCGCCTACCTCCGCGCCCAGAAGGCCGTCGAGGCCCTCCAGCTCGAAGGCGACGAGAAGGTCGGCGCGTCCATCGTGACGCGTGCGATCGAGGCGCCCCTCAGGAAGCTCGTCAACAATGCGGGCCAGGAGGCCGCTCTCGTCATCGCCAACGTCAAGAAGGCGACGGGCACGAACGGCTACAACGTCCGCACGGGCGAGTACTGCGACCTCCTCAAGGCCGGCGTCGTAGACCCCGCGAAGGTCACGCGCTCCGCCCTCCAGAACGCGGCGTCCATCGCCGGACTGCTCCTGACGACGGACTGCATGGTCACGGACCTTCCGGAGAAGAAGGATTCCTGCGGCTGCGGCGGCCACGGCGGCCCCGGCGCAGGGATGGACGGAATGATGTAATCACCGTCCGCCACTGAACGGCAAAGGGCGCGTCCGGCAACATCCCGGGCGCGCCTTTTTCACCATCCCCTCTTCCTAAAGTTCCCATAGCCAGACGCGGTTGCGATATGATATAATACATACATGTCTGAAAAAAATGCAGTATATCCGGGAACGTTTGATCCGATGACGAAAGGCCATTTCGACCTGATCGTCCGTTCGGCGAAGCTGTACGACAGGCTCGTCGTGGCCGTCGCCGCGACGAGCACCAAGAACGGGGCGATGTTCGCGGCCGACGAGCGCGTCGCCATGATCCGCGAGGATGTCGCGAAGGCGGGGCTTGCGAACGTAGAGGTGAAGGTTCTCGACACGCTTCTTGTCGATTTCTGCCGTCGCGAGGGCGTCCGCGTCGTCATACGCGGCGTGCGCGTCTACTCCGACTTCGAGTACGAGTTCCAGATGGCGCTCACCAACCGCCGCATGGCGCCGGAGATCGAAACGCTCTTCATGATGCCGAGCGAGAGCCTTGCCTACGTGACGGCATCGACCGTCCGCGAGATCGCCCGCTACGGCGGCGACACGGCCACGTTCGTCACCGAGGCCGTCCAGAAGCGGCTCGCGGCGCAGCTCAAGGGGGGCTCGGCAAGGTGAAGACCCGAGTTGCACCGCATGTCGCCGCTCTCCCGAAGAGCGGCATACGCAAGTTCTTCGACATCGTCGCGCAGTCGAAGGACGTCGTCTCCCTGGGCGTCGGCGAGCCCGACTTCGACACGCCCTGGCACATCTCGCGCGCGGCGGTGACGTGCCTCGAGAACGGGGGGACGCACTACACGTCCAATCTCGGCACCCCGGCGGTCCGCCAGGCGATATGCCGGTACCTGAAGCGCCGCTTCGATGCGGACTTCGACTGGGAGGGCGAGGTGCTCGTCACCGTCGGCGTCTCCGAGGCGATCGACCTCGCCATCCGCGCGCTGTGCTCGCCCGGTGACGAGGTCCTCTACCACGAGCCGTGCTTCGTCAGCTACTCGGCGGCGATACGCCTTGCGCACGCCGTCCCCGTCGCCGTGGAGACGCGCGTCGAGGACGAATTCCGGCTCACCGTCGAGGCTCTGGAGCGCAAGGTGACGCCGAGGACGAAGGCTCTCCTCCTCAACTTCCCGTGCAACCCGACGGGGGCGACGCTCGGACGAGACGAGATGAAGGCGATACTCGGGTTCTGCGAGAGGCACGACGTCATCCTCCTTGCGGACGAGGTGTATTCCGAACTGAACTACGAGGAGACGGCCGAGGGAGCGACGACGCTTCCGTCGTTCTCCGGCTTCCCCGAATACCGCGACCGCGTCATCCTCCTGAACGGCTTCTCGAAGTCGTGGGCGATGACCGGCTACCGCCTCGGGTACGCCTGCGGACCAAACGACATCGTCGACGCGATGATGAAGATTCACCAGTACGGGATAATGTCCGCCCCGACCCTCGCCCAGGCGGCCGGCGTCGAGGCGATGGACTTCGGGGACAAGGACGTGGACCGCATGCGGCGCGAGTACAGGAAGCGCCGCGACTACCTCGTCCCCGCGCTCAACGCGATGGGGCTCGTGACGCTCCTCCCCAGGGGCGCGTTCTACCTCTTCCCCGACATCCGCTCCACCGGGCTTTCAAGCGAGGACTTCTGCATGAGGCTCCTCAAGGAGCGCGGCGTCGCATGCGTGCCGGGCCCTGCGTTCGGCGAGTCGGCGGAGGGCTTCATCCGCATGAGCTACGCCACTAGCCTCGAGAAGATCAAGGTCGCCGTCGGGCGCATAGGCGCGTTCGTCTCGTCCCTGTCCGCCAAGTGACCGCGATGGACATGGCGGAGGAGACCGAGAAGGAGGTTGTTGAGGGGACGATCAAGTCGGTCGTCTTCCACAACGACGAGAACGGATGGACCGTGCTCCACGTGGAGCTTCCGTCCGAATTCGAGCTTGCGCGCGGACGCGAGATCACCATCGTCGGCAAGACCAGGGCCGTCTGGGAGGGAGAGGACGTCAAGGCGCGCGGGGAGTGGGTGACGGACAAGGTGCATGGCCGCCAGTTCAAGGCGGACGACATCGTGTGCGTGGCGCCGCAGTCGATCGTCGGCATAGAGCGTTACCTCGCCTCGGGGCTCATCAAGGGAGTCGGTAAGGTCCTCGCCAAGCGAATAGTGGACACCTTCGGCGAGCAGACCCTGCACGTCCTCCAGCACCAGTCCGCAAGGCTCAAGGAGGTGCCTAAGCTCGGCAGCGCCAAGATCAGGCAGATTCGCGAGAGCTGGCATGCGAACGAGACGATGCGCGAGAACATGATCTTCGGGCAGACGTACGGCATATCCATAACGAAGATGACGAAGATCGTGAGGAAGTACGGACCGGACGCGATCGCCATCATCAAGGCGGACCCCTACCGCCTCTGCCGCGACATCTGGGGGATCGGCTTCGCGACGGCGGACAAGATCGCGCTTTCCGTCGGTATCCCGAAGGATTCCCCTCTGCGCGCGCGCGCGTCCATCTCGCACACGCTGGAGACGGAGGCCGACGAGGGCGGACACTGCTGGACGTACGAGAACGACCTCCTCCTCCACGCGAACGAGCTTACGGCGATCCCCGTCGAGATACTTGGCGATGCGCTTGAGGAGGAGGTCAAGGCCGGCAGGGTCGTGGCCGAGGGCGACGCACCTGGGCGCGCCGAAGTCGACGCGGAAGGGGGAGACCCCGTCCGGACGACGTCCATCCCGCGCCGCATATACCTGAAGACGCTCTACTGGGCGGAGCGGCTGACGGCGGCGAACGTCCGCCACATCCTCAACACGCCCATCTCCTTCAAGCCGATCGCGGCCGACGCCGCGATCGCCTGGTGGGAGGGGAAGTCGGGGTTCAGCCTCGCCGCCGGACAGTCCGCCGCGCTCAAGCGCTCGCTCGAGTCCAAGTTCTCGATCATCACGGGCGGACCCGGCGTCGGCAAGACGACGATCATCAGGGCGCTCGTCGACATCTACACCGCGCGCAAGCTGTCCGTCGTCCTCGCTGCGCCCACCGGGCGCGCGGCGAAGCGCATGACGGAGTCCGTCGGCGCCCCCGCGCAGACGATCCACCGCCTCCTTAAGTGGAACCCCGTGACCAACCACTTCACCTACGACGAGGAGAACAGGCTGGAGGGTGACGTCTTCATCTTCGACGAGACCTCGATGATCGACGTAAAGCTCGCCAACGACCTCCTCTCCGCCGTCCCGCCGGAGGCCGTCGTCGTGTGGGTCGGCGACACGGACCAGCTGCCCTCGGTCGGCGCGGGCAACGTCCTCGGGGACCTCATCAAGTCCGGCGCCGTCGCCTGCTCCAAGCTGGAGTTCATCTTCCGCCAGGACTCGGCGGGGCTCATCGTCGTCAACGCCCACCACGTGAACGCAGGCGAACCGCTCGAGGTGCGCCAGGGCGACACCGACTTCTACTTCGTGCGCGTCGAGGACCCCGAGCAGTGCGTCAAGCGCGCGATAGAGTTCATGACCACCAGGATCCCGCGCAAGTTCGGGATGGACCCCCTTCAGGACGTTCAGGTCCTGACGCCGATGCGGCGCAACATCCTCGGCACCGAGAACCTGAACGTCGAGCTTCAGAAGGCGCTCAATCCAACGGGAGACTCGGTAGTCCGCGGCGGCACGGTCTTCCGCGTAGGCGACCGCGTGATGCAGCTGAGGAACAACTACGACAAGGACGTCTACAACGGCGACGTCGGCTTCGTTAAGGCGGTGATGCCGGAGACCCGCAAGCTCGTGGTCCTCTTCGACGGACGCCCCGTCGCCTACGACGCGGGCGACCTGGACGAACTGGTCCTCGCCTACGCGACGACCATCCACAAGTCGCAGGGGTCCGAGTACCCGGCCGTGGTCGTCATAATCCACAATCAGCATTTCGTCATGCTTCAGCGCAATCTCCTCTACACGGCGATTACGCGCGGCAGGAAACTCGTACTGCTCCTGGGCGTTCCATGGGCGGTTTCCAAGGCGATAGAGACGAACACCGTCCGCGAGCGCCGAACGGGCCTCGCCGACAGGCTTGAGAAAATGGGGGCGATGCAGGATGAATGCGAAAGTTAAGGCGTGCGCGGCGGCATTCGCCGTCGCCGTCGGATTCGGGACGTCGTTCGCGGCGGGACCCGTGAAACCGCTCACATCGGTCTACAACAGGAACTACAGGCTGCTGAACGGCCGCTGGAACTACATCGTGGACCAGCAGCTCGTCGGCTTCAGGGACTACCGGTGCATGGAGCTGGCGGACGGATTCTTCAAGGACGCGCGGCAGGACGGTACGACTCTCGTCGAGTACGACTTCGACAAGGCGCCCTCCATGGACGTCCCAGGTGCGTGGAACTGCCAGGTTCGGGAGCTTTTCTACTACGAGGGCGCGGTGTGGCTCAGAAGGGTGTTCGACGCGAAGCCCGATCCCGACTGCCGCACGATACTCCAGTTCGGAGCCGTCAACTACGAGGCGCACGTGTACCTGAACGGACAGCCCCTCGGAAGCCACGTCGGCGGATTCACGCCATTCGCGTTCGACGTGACGGACGTCCTGAGGAACGGACGCAACTCGCTCGTCGTGCTCGTGGACGATTCGAGGCGCAGGGACGGGGTGCCGGCGGACGTCTTCGACTGGTTCAACTGGGGCGGCATAACGAGGGACGTCATGCTCGTGACGGTCCCCGACATCTACATGTCCGACGCCTACATACAGACAGCGAAGGGCGATGCGGGGACGCTCGTCGGCGAGGTCGAGCTCTCGGAGGCGAAGGCGGGCGAGCGCGTCGCAATCGCCATACCCGAGCTCAGCGTCTTCGACGACGCCGAGACCGACGAACGGGGCGTTGCGAGGTTCAGCATCCGGGCCGAGCCGGAGCTATGGTCCCCCGACAGTCCCAGGCTCTACCGCGTCACATTCCGCCACGGGGACGAGAAGCTCGAGGACGACATAGGGTTCAGGGTAGTGGAGTCCGTGGGGCGCAGCATCCTCCTCAACGGCGACAGGATATTCCTCAAGGGCGTCTGCATCCACGACGAGGCGAGCGGGGCGAAGGGCCGCGTGAAGACGCAGGCCGAGGCGGACGAACTAATCGCCCGCGCCAAGAGGCTCGGCTGCAACTTCGTCCGCCTCGCGCACTACCTCCACAACGAGTTCACCGTCCGCGCCGCCGAGCGCGCGGGCCTCCTCGTGTGGAGCGAGACGCCGACGTACTGGATGATCGACTGGGGGAACCCCGCGACGTACGAGAACGCGAAGGCGCAGATGCTGGACGCGATACGCCGCGACCGCTCGCGCGCGAACGTCATCATCTGGAGCGTCGCGAACGAGACGCCCAGGTGCCCGGAGCGCGACGAGTTCCTCAGGAAGCTCATCGCCGAGGTGCGCAGGGCGGACGACACGCGCCTCGTCTCGCTCGCGATGGAGCTTTCCCGCGTATCGGGCAACACGGTGTCGGTCCACGACAACCTTGCGGACGCCGTGGACATCGTCGCCTTCAACGAGTACATAGGCTGGTACCGTCCGATGCAGGAGGCCGCCGGCACGACGTGGGACATCCCCTACCACAAGCCGGTCGTCGTAAGCGAATTCGGCGCGGGGGCGAAGCACGGGTTCTACGGGGACGCCAACACGCGCTTCTCGGAGGACATGCAGGCCGAGGTCTACAGGGGGAACATACCGATGATAATGGGCATCAAGGGCATTTCCGGGATGTCGCCGTGGGTCCTCTCCGACTTCCGCTCGCCGAGGCGCAACCTCGACGGCGTGCAGGACGGGTTCAACCGCAAGGGGCTTACGGACGAATTCGGCCAGGAGAAGAGGGCGTTCGGCGTGTTGAGGGATTTCTACGCGAAATGATACTCGCTCCGCTCAGAGGCGTCACTATACGCTGCTTCCGCTCTGTGTTCGGCCCGCTGATGCGCGAGGCCGGCTTCACGGAGGCGATGACGCCGTTCATCACCGCCAACGCGGGCGTCGATCCGCTAAGGGACAGGGAGCTGAAGGGCGGCGCGGAATGCGGTCTGCGCGTGACTCCGCAGTTCATAGGGAAGGACCCGTCGGCGCTTAGGACGTGCCTTGAAAGGGTGAAGGCGGCGGGGTACGCGACTGCGGACCTCAACTGCGGGTGTCCGTTCCCGATGGTCAGGAACAAGGGGCGCGGCAGCGGGCTGCTGAGGACGCCGGACGTCCTCAGGCGGATGCTTGAGACCGGGTGCGAGGTGATGGGGCCGGGCGCGTTCTCCGCGAAGACGCGGCTCGGGGTGGAGCGTCCGGACGAGCTTCTCGGCCTCATGTCCGTCTTCAACGAGTTCCCTCTCCGCTTCCTCACCGTCCATGCGCGCACCGCGCGGCAGATGTACGAGGGCTCGTGCGACATGGCGGCGTTCCGCGAGGTCGCGTCCGCCGCGAAAGTCCCCGTCGTGTACAACGGCGACGCGGGGCTCGGGGGAATCGACGGATTCGATGTGATGGTCGGCCGGGGCTTTATCAGGGCCATCGGCGAGCGCGACGATGCCGAGGTGTGGCTCGCGCGGTACGTCGATGCGTCGCTCGGCGAACTCAGGTCGCCGCACCCCGTCCTCGGACGCATGAAGGAGCTCGTCGCGTACTGGCGCGATCTGCCGCGCTGGGCCAGGCGCTGGAACGTCGTGAAGCTCGCCCGAAACCTCGACGAACTGCGTTCCGGCCTCGGTCTGGTGTAGCCGGGTGCGGGTTGATATGATATAATATGTCCCCATTCGCCCGAAAGAGGCGGTAAGACAGCAAAAAAGACATGAAGAAGATAATGGTTTGCCGGGAAAAGGACCCGGCCGAGACGCGAGTCGCGTTGGTTCCCGCCGACGTGAGGAAACTCGTGGGAATGGGATTCGCGGTGTCCGTCGCCTCGGGCGCGGGCGTCAAGAGCGGATTCGCAGACGCGGCCTACGAGGCCGCGGGCGCGACGGTTGTCGCCGACGAGACAGGGGGTATCTCGTCCGCGGAGATCGTCCTTCGCATACTAAAGCCGGAATCGGCGGCCGGACTCTCCAGGGACGCCCTCCATGTGAGCTACCTCGATCCGTTCAACGAGAAGGGGCTCCTTGCGGACTTCGCGTCCGCCGGTGTCCAGGCGGTATCCCTCGAGATGATCCCGCGCACGACGCTTGCGCAGAAGATGGACGTCCAGAGCTCCCAGACTTCCCTTGCGGGCTACGTCGCGGTTCTGAAGGCGGCCTCGCGCCTGCCCAAGATCCTTCCCATGATGGTCACGCCCGCCGGAACGATCCAGCCCGCGCGCGTCTTCGTGATCGGCGTGGGCGTCGCGGGGCTCCAGGCAATTGCGACCGCGAAGCGCCTCGGCGCGCGCGTGGACGCCTTCGATACGCGCCCCGTGGTCGAGGAGCAGGTCAAGTCGCTCGGAGCGAACTTCGTCAAGATCGACCTCGGCGACATGGGCCAGACGGAGCAGGGCTACGCGAAGCAGCTGACGCCCGAGCAGCTGGCCAAGCAGCAGGAGGCGCAGGCGAAGGTCTGCGAAAGGGCGGACATCGTGATCACCACGGCCAAGGTCTTCGGACGCAAGGCGCCGCGCCTCATCACGAAGGACGTCGTCGCGAGGATGCGCGAAGGCGCGGTCATCGTGGACATGGCGGTCGCGACCGGCGGCAACGTCGAGGGGAGCGTCCCCGGCAGGGACGTCGTCACCGACAACGGCGTCGTCATCGTCTCGGGCGATGAGCTCGAGCGCGAGGTGCCGCGCGACGCGTCGCTGATGCTCTCCGGCAACATAACGGCGTTCCTCACGCACTTCTACGACAGGGAGGCCAGGGAGTTCAAGGTTCGCAGGGACGACGAAATCATGAGGGGCTGCCTTCTCACGAGCGGAGGCGCGATCGTCCACGAGCGGTTCAAGGCCTGAAAGGAGATTTGAAATGGAAATGCTGATTTTTGTGTTCGTGATGGCGGCGTTCCTCGGAATGGAGCTTATTTCGAAGGTCCCGAGCCAGCTTCACACGCCGCTAATGTCCGGAACAAACGCGATATCCGGCATCACGATGGTCGGAGCCCTCGCGGTGACGGCGGTCGCCGTGACTCTGAAGTTCGCGGACTTCAACTCGAGCCTTGCGACGGTACTCGGCTTCATCGCCGTGGTCCTGGCGACGATCAACGTCGTGGGCGGATACCTCGTCACCGACCGCATGCTCGGCATGTTCAGGAAGAAGGGCGGGCAGTCGAAATGAGCGAGACGATAGCGAACATCATCTACATGGCCTCCGCGGTGCTCTTCATTCGCGGAATCAAGCTCATGGGCAGGGCCGACACGGCGCGGAAGGGCAACCTCCTCTCGTCCGTCGGAATGCTCGTCGCCGTGGTGACGATCCTCGCCGAGAAGCAGGTTGTGGAGACTGGAGTCGTCGGATACTCCACCGTCGCCGTCGCCGTCGTCCTCGGGACGCTCATCGGCGCGGTCTGGGCGCGCAGGGTCAAGATGACGGAGATGCCGCAGCTCGTGGCGCTGCTGAACGGCTTCGGAGGCCTCTCCTCCATGCTCGTCGCCCTTGCGCAGTTCCTCATAGCGAATCCCTACGAGGAGAACCTCTGGTTCATCGCGCTCTCGTGCGGACTCACCATTGCGATCGGCGCCGTGGCCTTCACGGGGTCTGTCATCGCCTGGGGCAAGCTCGCCGGCAACTTCATCAAGGACTTGAACCGCGTCCCCGCGAAGAATGCCGTCAACACAGCCGTCACCATCGTCGGACTCGCCGGCGTCGCGCTCTACACGGCGTACCCGACGGGAACATGGTCGGTCGTCGGCGTCGCAACTGCGTCCGTCGCGTTCCTCGTCCTCGGCTTCACGCTCGTGATCCCGGTCGGCGGCGGCGACATGCCGGTAGTGATTTCGCTCCTCAACGCGTTCTCCGGACTCGCGGCGGCGTTCGCCGGCTTTGCGATCCGCAACGTCGTGCTTGTCGTCTCCGGCTGCCTCGTCGGCGCGTCGGGCCTCATCCTCACGGTCATCATGTGCAAGGCGATGAACAAGACGATGGCGAAGCTCCTCTTCGCAACGCCCGCGAAGAAGGGCGGGGCCAAGTCGTCCGGCCCCGCCAGGGAGCCGCGCTCCCTGTCCGTCGAGGACGCCTACACGATTCTCGAGGCGGCGCACAGCATCGTCATCATCCCGGGCTACGGAATGGCCGTCGCCCAGGCGCAGCACGCCGTCAAGGAGCTCTGCGACAAGCTGGAGGCTAACGGCGCGGAGGTCTGCTTTGCGATCCACCCGGTCGCCGGACGCATGCCCGGGCACATGAACGTGCTCCTTGCGGAGGCGAACGTCCCGTACGAGCAGCTGAAGACGGCGGACGAGGTGAACCCGCAGATGTCCACGGTGGACGTCGCGATCGTCATCGGCGCGAACGACGTCGTCAACCCGGCGGCGATCGAGGACCAGTCCTCGCCGATCTACGGAATGCCCATAGTGAACGCGTTCGAGGCGCGGACGGTCTTCGTCCTCAAGCGCGGACGCGGCACGGGCTTCTCGGGACTCGAGAATCCGCTCTTCACGAACGACAACACCGTGATGGTGTACGGCGACGCAAAGAGCACGGTGCAGCAGCTCGCCGCCGAGTTCGAATCCTGACGGGTCGGGGCGTGCTGAGGTCCGGCGAGAACATCATCCAGGGCGTGCCTGTCGAAGTCGTCAGGAAGCGCATCCGCCGGATCAACATCCGAGTCGCGCGCGACGGGAGGGTTTCGGTGTCCGTTCCCAAATGGTGGGCGACTTTGGCGGACGCCGAAGCCTTTCTGGCATCAAAGTGGTCCTGGGTGGTGAAGGCGCGCGAGGAGATGCTTGCGCGCCCGAGGATCGTCCGCGAACCTCCGACGAGGGAGGAGGTCGCTGACCTTTCGCTTCTTCTGGACGAGCTGAACCGCGAGTGGGCGGCGAGGACCGGGGAGGGGCCGTTCCGCTGGAAGCTCAGGTTGATGAAGACTCTCTGGGGCAGCTGCCACTGGAGGAAGAGGGTCGTAACGTACAACAGCGATCTGGCGCGGAAGGGGCGCGACCTGGTCGAGTATGTTGTCGTGCACGAGCTGACGCATTTCAGGGTCCGCAACCACGGCCCCGAATTCCAGTCGCTGATGGACGAGCGGCTTCCCGGCTGGCGGGAGCGCCGTCGCAGGCTTAACAAGGGCCTGGCGTAGGGATTCTACTCAACCTCTGGTTTGCGGGCGTTGATGTATCCTGCCGGTTCGCCGGGCATGAGGACGGGGTACTCGACCTTGAAGCCGGCTTCGTCGATCGCCTTTACGAGGTTCATCTCCGCGACGAGCAGGGAATCGAACCGCAGCGTCAGCTTCGACCTGTCGGCGTCGTCCCACTTGAGCGAATCCTTTTTGACGCCCTCGTAGGTGCCGAGCGCCCAGGCGATCTTCGCCTTGCCGGCCGCGTACGCCGCGTCGTTGGTGGCGGCCTCGGCAAGTCCGGGGATGTTTATTGTGACTTCCCTCAGATCGCTCCTCCTGCACCCGACGGTGGCGATGGAGAGCGAAAGGATTACCAACAGCGTCTTTCCTGAAGTCTTCATGGCGTTTCCGATCCTGCATTCCTCTTGTCTCACTTGAACGTCGTCGGGTCCTGGTCTGGCCCGAACGGGGAGAGCTCGCGAAGGTTCTTGATGACGGGCGGGAGCTTCTCGAGGACGTAGTCGACGTCGGCGTCGGTATTGTATCGGCTGAGGGAGAACCTGACCGAGCCGTGGACGGCGATGAAGGGGACTCCCATCGCGCGGATGACGTGGCTTGGGTCGAGCGAGCCGGAGGCGCAGGCGGAGCCCGTCGAGATGCAGATGCCGAGGTCGCTCAGGTGGTACGCGATCGCCTCGCCTTCGATGTACTCGAAGCTGATGTTGAGCGTGTTCGGGAGCCTGTGGGCCCTGTCGCCGTTGACGAGGACGTTCGGGCACGCCGCGACGATGCCGGCCTCGAGGCGGTCCCTCAGGCGCGTCAGCGTCTCGGCCTCCTTGGCCATGTTGAGGCGCGCGAGCTCGCACGCCTTGGCGAGCCCGATGATGTAGGGCACGTTCTCCGTCCCAGCCCTGCGTCCCGCCTCCTGGTGCCCGCCGAGCATGAAGGGCTTGAGCTTCGTGCCCCTGCGGACGTAGAATATGCCGATGCCCTTGGGGGCGTGGAACTTGTGCCCGGACATGGAAAGCATGTCGACGGGCACCTTGGAGACGTCCACGGGGATCTTGCCCGCGACCTGCACCGCGTCCGTATGGAAGACCGCGCCGTACTCCTTGCATATCTCGGCGACCTTCTCGACCGGGAACACGGTCCCCGTCTCGTTGTTCGCCCACATGACCGAGACCAGCGCGTTCTTGGTTCCCTTGAGCTCCGAGCGCAGCTGTTCGAGGTCGATCTGGCCTGCGTGGTCCACGGGAAGGGCGACTACGTCGTGGCCCATCGCCTTGAGGCGGCGGCAGGGCTGGAGGACGGCGGGGTGCTCGACTGCTGTCGTGACGATCTTCGTCGAAGCGCCGTAGTAGTCGGCCGTGCCTCGGATCGCCGAGTTGTCGGACTCGGTCGCGCACGAGGTGAAGATCACCTCCTCCGGCGAGCAGTTGAGGAACGCCGCGACCTCCTCGCGGGCGCGCTTCACGTACTTCGCGACCTGTCCGCCGAAGGCGTGCATGGAGCTCGGGTTGCCGTAGAGCTCGTTGAAAAAGGGCATCATGACGTCCCTGACCTCGGGGGCGATCATCGTGGTGGCGTTGTTGTCCAGATATACGTTGTTCATTGTAATTGGATATTATATCACATTTTGCGGGGTGAAGTGTGCGGTTTTTCCGGAAGTCTGGCCGGACGAAGGCGGAAAAATGAAACTTTTCCCCACTAGGACGTAATTTTTGGTATAATATGCGTCCTATGAAGAAGAACGAAATGAGGACGGGCGCGAAGGCGCTCGTCGAATCGCTGGAAAAGGCGGGCACGGAGGTGCTCTTCGGCTATCCGGGCGGACAGGCCCTGGACATATTCAACTGCCTCCCCGAGGCGAAGTTCCAGTTCGTGCTGGGCCGCCACGAGCAGGGCTGCGCACACATGGCTGACGGGTATGCGCGCGCCACGGGCCGCCCGGGCGTCTGCCTCGTGACGTCCGGCCCCGGTGCGACGAACACGATCACGGGCCTTGCGACGGCCAACGTGGACGGCATCCCCATGGTCGTCATCACAGGGCAGGTGCCCCTCTCCCTCATCGGCACGGACGCCTTCCAGGAGGCGGACATGACGGGCATCGCGCGCGCGGTGTCGAAGCACTGCTTCCTCGTGCAGAGCGCGGACGAGATACCCGAGACCGTCGCGGAGGCCTTCTACATCGCGACGCACGGCAAGCCCGGCCCCGTCGTCATCGACATTCCGAAGAACTGCCAGCAGGGGCTCACGGCGGCGCAGTACCCCGAGCGCGTGTCGCTCCGCGCCTACCATCCCGAGTCCACGGCGACGACCACGCAGATGAACCGCCTCGCCAAGCTCATCAACGAGGCCAGGCGTCCCGTCCTCTACGCAGGCGGCGGAGTCATCTCGGCCGGCGCCGCGAAGGACGTCGCCGCGCTCGCGCACCGCGCGCAGATTCCCGTCGCGACGACGCTCATGGGCCTCGGCTCGTTCGACGAGCGCGACCCGCTCGCGCTCGGACTCGCCGGCATGCACGGAAGCGCCGCGGCGAACTGGGCGATCCGCGATGCGGACCTCATCCTCGCGTTCGGCGTCCGCTTCTCCGACCGCGTCACCGCGAAGATCTCCGAGTATGCGAAGAAGGCGAACCTCGTCCACGTCGACTGCGACCCCGCCTCGCTCAACAAGAACGTCCCGGCGGACCTCGGGATCGTCGCGGACGTGAAGGACGTCCTGACGACGGTCCTCTCGAGAGTGAAGTCGGCGGAGCACAAGGAGTGGCTCGCGCGCATCGACGGCTGGCGCAAGGAGCGCCCGATGGCGTACAAGCCGATGCACAAGGAGGTCATAATGCCGCAGTCGGTCATGGAGTCGATCGACCGCGCGACGGACGGCAAGGCGCTGCTCGTCACGGACGTCGGCCAGCACCAGATGTGGGCGGCGCAGTACTTCCGCCACAACCTGCCGCGTCACTTCCTCTCGTCCGGCGGAATGGGCACGATGGGCTTCGGCATCCCCGCCGCCATCGGCGCGCAGTTCGCGAAGCCGAACGCGACGGTCGTCGCAATATGCGGCGACGGCGGTGCGCAGATGACGTTCGAGGAGGTCGTCGTCGCCGTCGAGCACAAGCTCCCCGTCACCTTCGTCGTCATCAACAACGAGTGCCTCGGAATGGTCCGCCAGTGGCAGGAGCTCTTCTACTCGAAGCGCTACTCCGGTTCGATCCTCTCCGCAAAGGGGCGTCTCGCGAACGAGCACATCGAGGACGACCTCAAGTACGACTACCTCCCGGACTTCTGCAGGCTCGCGGAGGCGCACGGCGCGAAGGCGTACCGCGTCATAGATCCGGCCAAGCTCGACGCGACGATCGCGAAGGCGGTCAAGTCGAACGAGACATGCGTCGTCGAGGTCGTCGTCGAGCCGCGTGCAAACGTCTATCCGATGATCCCGGGCGGCAGGTCCGTTTCCGAAATGGTCTTCGACTGAGAGGGGGCAGGGACATGAACGAACACATTCACAGACTCAACTGCTACGTGGAGAACAAGCCGGGCGTCCTCGCCCGCATAGTCGGCCTCATCTCCGGACGCGGCTACAACATCCAGACCCTGAACGTCGGTCCCACGGAGGACGGAACCGTCTCCCGCATGAGGATCGACGTCCTTGCGACGGACAAGGTGATCGAGCAGGTCATCCTCCAGCTCCGCAACCAGGTGAACGTAATCGAAGTGACCTCCCGCCGCATGTAGCCGTCGGTCGCTTCGCCGCGCTGGCATGGGTGCGTACCTTATAGCGTCGCTAGCATTGATCGTCAAGCCGGGTCCGGACTTGATGTGCACCCTCGCGACCTCCCTTGCGGAGGGGCGCGTCCGCGCCTTCACGCTCATGTGCGGACTGATCTTCGGATGCTGGCTGTGGATATGGCTCCTCGTGCTCGGCGTCGCGCCGCTCCTGGCCGCGCATGCGAATGTCATGCGGACGATCCAGCTCGCCGGCATGGCCTACATCGCCTATCTAGCCTTCGGGGCGTTCCGCGAGGCGTTCGCAGCGTTCCGCGCGAAGGGCGGGGCGGGCGAGCTGAAGGCCGCCGCCGGGGCGGGGTGGCGGCTTTTCGGACGCGGCATTGCGATGTCGATGTCCAACCCGCTCACAATCCTCTTCTTCCTTGCGTTCCTGCCGTCGTTCGTACATGCGGACTGGAACATCCCGCCCGCCGTCCAGATTCTCCTCCTCGGCACGCTCTTCTGCCTCATCGTGCCGTTCGTCTACGTGCCGATAATCCTGCTCGCCGACATCTGCCGCGCACGGCTCGTCGGCAATGCCGCATTCCTGGGCGTCTTGAAGGGCCTGTCCGGGCTCATCCTCATCCTTGTCGTCGCCTTCCTTGCCGTGGATGTGCTTTTTGCTGAAAGTTGACAGTCGGTGGCGCCTGTCCGCCCGCGCTTTGGTACCCGTCATCAAAATTGAATAGGATGATTTAGGGTCGGTTAGGGTCGTTTAGGGTCGGTTAGGGTCAGTTAGGGTCATTTAGGGTCGAGGCTCTAAGACCCTAAATGACCCTAACTGACCCTAAATGACCCTAAAACCATTCACACAAGGCGAGTGGGATTTGGTATAATATGTGCCGAAATGAGCACTAGAAGGTCCTTTATTGACAAATTATGCATCTTTGTGGCGACCGGGTTCGGAATCGGACTGGTCGTTCCTTTCGCTCCCGGGACGTTCGGGAGCGCGGCCGGAGTCGCGCTCGCGTATGCGACGTCGCGGCTTGAACTATGGCTGCAGATAGTCGCCGTCCTCGGCTTCGCCCTGGCGGCGATACCGTTCTGCGGGGCGGCGGAGCGGATTCTCGGCGTGAAGGACGACGGGCGCATAGCGGCGGACGAGTGGATGCTCTTCCCGCTCGCGGTCGTCGGGCTGCCGCTCGCGGAGCTACCGTGGTGGGCGATGGCGGTCTTCTTCGCGGTCGTCCGCCTGGTGGATATCGTAAAGCCGCCGCCTGCGCGGCAGTTGCAGGCGCTGCCGGGCGGGTTCGGCGTGGTGGCGGACGATTTCGCCGCGAACCTGTATGCGCTCGCGATCAACTGGTCCGCATACCTCCTCCTCTTCTGATTTTCCCACTATTGCGCGGCGATATGATATAATATGCATTCAATACTTGAAAGGTCCAAATGGAAACGCTGCTGACAGTCGCCTACATAGTCCTCGGAGTGCTGCTCTTTTCGCTGGCCATAGCGATACACGAGTTCGGGCATTTCATCGTCGCGCTCAGGCTCGGCCTCAAGGTCGAGCGCTTCTCCATCGGATTCGGTCCCGCGATATGGAAGCGGACGTGGCGCGGCGTCGAATACCGCATCAGCTGGATTCCGCTGGGCGGCTACGTTTCCATACCGGACGTCGATCCCGAGGGGACGAAGGCGCTTGAAGGCGCGAAGGCGAGCGGCGACGCGGCGCCGAAGGCCGAGATACCGGCCTGGAAGGAGATACTGGTGGCCGTTGCGGGTCCGGCGATGAACCTCGTCCTCGCCGTCGTGCTGGCCGTCGTGCTTTCGCTCGTGCCGTCCGCCAAGTTCGGCCAGCTTCCAACCGAGATCGGCGGGTTCCTCCCCGACAGCCCGGCCGAGGCCGCCGGCATGCGGAAGGGGGACGTCGTAATGTCCGTAGGCGGCCATCCCGTCTCCACATGGAACGAGCTCCTTACGGAGGTCCAGATCACCGGCGGCAGGCCGACCGAGTTCAAGATCAGGCGCGCGACGCCGGGCGGGGACGGGACGTCCTTCAATGTGGAGAACCTCGCGTTCACGGTTACGCCGGGTCGCAGCGAGGTGACTGGGGCGTACCTCATAAGCGCCCTCAGCGTGACGAACGCGACGGGCGCGGTGGCGTGGATGCCTGCGAGGAATCCGCTCAAGCAGCTCGCGTGGGACGCGGGCGGGATATTCCGCGTGCTCAAGGCGCTCGTCACCCCGAAGGAGGCGGCGGCGACGGGGAAGGCGCTTGGCGGACCCGTCATGATGGCCGAGGGCATCTACCGCACCCTCCGGCACGACGTCTGCGACGGAATCGGCTTCCTCCGCTTCCTGAACGTGAACCTTGCGATCCTGAACCTCCTCCCGATACCTGTGCTGGACGGCGGGCTCATAATGTTCGCGCTCATAGCCCTCGTCTTCAGGAGGCGTCTTCCCGAGAAGTTCGTTTCGGTGATCACAAGCGCGTTCATGTACCTTCTGCTCGCCCTTATGGCGTATTTGATAGTGAACGACTCGTGGCGCAGCTTCAAGATCCACCGCCACAACGCGGAGCTCGCCGCCGAGGCGGAGCAGTCCGGAGTGGGGGCGGGCGACAAGGGGGCCGAGGACGGCGATGTCAATTAGGCGTACAAGACAGGTGAACGTCGGCGGCGTCCCCGTCGGCGGCGGGGCGCCTGTGAGCGTCCAGACGATGAGCAACGTCGATCCGCACGATGCGGCGGGGATCATCGCCCAGATAGAGAGCTGCGCCGCGCTCGGATGCGACCTCTACAGGCTCACGATACCGGACGTCGAGGCGGCGAAGGTGCTGGCGGAGGTAAAGGCGAAGTCGCCGATTCCGCTCATCTCCGACATCCATTTCGACTGGAGGTGCGCGCTTGCGGCGATAGATGCGGGGACTAACGCCCTGAGGCTCAACCCCGGGAACATCGGCTCTCGCGACAAGGTCGAGGCGGTCGCGCGCGCGGCGAAGGAAAGGGGCGTGCCGATCAGGATCGGCGTCAACTTCGGGAGCCTTGAGAAAGACCTCGACGCCCAGGTTCGCGCGGGGGCGCTTCCCGTGGCGGAGGCTCTGTGCCGCTCCGCCCTGGGGCACTTGAAGCTCCTCGAGGACGAGGACTTCCGCGATGTCGTCATCTCCGTAAAGGCGTCCAGCGTGAAGACGACGCTTGAGGCGTACAGGCTCCTCGCGGAGCGGACGGACTGTCCGCTCCACGTCGGCGTCACGGAGGCGGGCACGTTCCTTCCCGGGGCGGTGCGCAACTCCGTCGCGCTGGGGATACTCCTCTCGGAGGGGATCGGGGACACGATTCGCGTTTCGCTGACGGACAAGCCTGAGAAGGAGGTCCGGGTCGGCATGGAGATACTCCGCTCGCTCGGGATGAAGCCGGAGGGTCCGTCCATCACGTCGTGTCCGACGTGCGGACGCACCAAGGTGGACCTCTTCTCCGTCGCCTCGCAGGTCGAGGAGGCGATGGAGGCGCTCTGGCGCGAGAGGAGGGCGGCCGGCGACGGTTCGCCGCTGCCTCACGTCGCAGTCATGGGGTGCGTGGTGAACGGCCCAGGCGAGGCGAAGGGTGCCGACGTCGCGCTTTGCGGCGGGCGGGACGGGTTCGGGCTCTATGTGAAGGGAAGACTTGTGGAAAAGGTGTCCGCGAAGGACGCCGCAAGGAGGGTTATCGAACATGTGGTTTCTCTATGACAGTGTCGGCGCCATATCGGTTGCGGCCGTCTGCGCGGCGTTCGCCTGGCTTTTCGGCGGTACGATCCCCTCGGCGCTGACACCGACGATTCCGTGGCTTTTTGCGATCATGCTCGAGATGGTCCTTTGCTTCCCGCAGCGCCATGCGGGCGAATCGACGTACGAGGCGCGTGCGCGCGTCTGGCGGAAGATGAAGCGCGATCCGCTTACATGGGTCGTCCTCGGGTTCATCGTGATGTTGCTCGTGCCGTTCGTCAACAAGGGGATGTGCCCGAGCTGCGACTACCCGGCGATCAGGTTCGACGGGGCGTCGGAGTCGCCGCCCGTCCCGTTCATCCCGTTCTGCGTCAACAGGGCGGAGCACCTCGCCGTCGTCATGTGGTTCGTCCCTGCGCTGATGGCCATGCTGGCCGTGCGGCACTCGCTCCTAAGGCGCGGCAAGAGGATCGTAATCGAACTCATCGTGTGGAACGGCTTCGCCCTCGCGATCGTCGGGATGGTCCAGTCGGTCATGGGCGCGCAGGGCCCGCTCTGGTGCGACTTCGGCCAGGCGAAGGCGTACTTCTTCTCCACCTTCGGCTATCCCAACATGGCGGGCGACTACTTCACGACGCTTTTCGGGCTATCCCTCGCGCTCTGGCGCAGGAAGGTGGACGTAGCGAACAGGGAGTCCTCCGAGCGCGGCGGAGACTCGTCCTCCAAGGCCAACCACAAGGTGTTCTGGGACAGGCACCTCATGCTCATCCCGGCGGCGGTGTTCTTCTTCTCCGTCATGGTCACGCTCTCGCGAGGTTCGATCATACTCGTGGTCGCGATGGCGATACTCGGCTACATGCACGCGCTTACGTGCTTCCTCGCGCGCCAGGACAAGGCGAAGCGGGTGAAGACGGCGGCGGTGAACCTCGTCTCTCTCGTTCTCATAGCGACGCTTTTCTTCGTGTTCATGTCGGACAAGGTGCGCACCCAGATCGCGCAGGCGAAGACGCGCGACCTCGTCGACGGCGCTGCGGAGCAGGCGCCTCAGCGGCTCTATGCGGACGACCTGGAGCGCGAGATGAAGTCCGTCGACATCTACGGGATCCTGGACAGGATGTCCGGCCAGGGCCAGTACCACGCCCGCGTCGCGACGGCGGTGTGGAAGTCGTTCCCGCTCTTCGGCTGCGGCGGATGGGGCTACAAGCACTTCAGCGTCGTGAAGATGACGGACGAAGAGTACGCGAAGATCCAGTCCGTCGGCGGCGCGAACGTCCACAACGACTACCTCCAGTTCCTCGCCGAGCACGGCGCGGTCGGGCTCGCGCTACTCGTAGTCATGGTCGTGATGCTCCTCTGGCCCATCGGGAGGGTCTGGCGGGCGATCGTGAACTCCGTCCGCTTCCTCAAGCCGAAGGAGCAGCCACCGCGCCCGATAGCGCTCTTCGCGCTCCCGGCGCCGGTCTTCTGCATCCTCATGACCACGGTCGCGACGCTCCTGCATGCGCTAGCTGACTGTCCGCTGAGGAGCCCGGCTGTCCTTTCGCTATTCTTCGTCTCCCTGGCGTCGATCGAGGGGTTCCTCCCCAAGATAAAGGAGAATCGCTGATTTCAAACGAACAACCACGCAACAAACAACTGCAAGGCAACCTATGATAAAGGTAAACGAAAACTATTCGAAGATACAGGCGAGCTACCTCTTCACGGAGATCGCCCACAGGGTCGCCGCCCACCAGTCCGCCAACCCCGGCGCGAAGGTCATCCGACTCGGAATCGGCGACGTGACGGAGCCGCTCGCGCCGGCGGTCGTCGCCGCGATGCACAAGGCGGTGGACGACGAGTCCGCCCGCGAGACGTTCCACGGGTATGGACCCGAGCAGGGCTATGCGTTCCTGCGCGAGAAGGCGGCGAAGGCGGACTTCCAGGACCGCGGCATCGACATCGCGGCGGACGAGATATTCATCTCCGACGGCGCGAAGTGCGACTGCGGCAACATCCAGGAGCTCTTCTCCGACGACGTGAAGATCGCGGTCGGCGATCCCGTCTACCCCGTCTACGTCGACACCAACGTCATGGCGGGCCGCACCGGCGCGAACGAGGGCGGACGCTACGGGAGGCTCGTCTACCTCACCTGCGACGCGACGAACGGCTTCGTGCCGTCGCCCGCCGGCGCGGACGGATGCGACGTCGTCTACCTCTGCTACCCGAACAACCCGACCGGCGCCGTCGCGACGCTCGCCCAGCTCCAGGAGTGGGTCGACTGGGCGAACGCCAACAAGGCGCTCCTCCTCTTCGACGCCGCCTACGAGGCGTTCATCCGCACGCCCGGCATCCCGCATTCGATCTACGAGTGCAAGGGGGCCCGCACGTGCGCGATAGAGTTCCGCAGCTTCTCGAAGACAGCGGGCTTCACGGGCGTCCGCTGCGGCTACACCGTCGTCCCGAAGGGCCTCGTCGCATACACGAAGAAGGGTGATGCGGTCGAGCTTCGCCCGATGTGGACGCGCCGCCAGACGACGAAGTTCAACGGCGCGAGCTACATCACCCAGCGCGGTGCGGAGGCGATCTACTCGCCCGAGGGCGCGGCGCAGTGCAGGGCGACGATCGACTTCTACCTCGAGAACGGGCGCATCATGAAGGAGGCGCTCAAGTCGCTCGGCTACGAAGTGACGGGCGGCGGCGACTCCCCGTACCTCTGGGTCAACGTGAAGGGCGACAGCTGGGCGTTCTTCGACAGGCTCCTGAAGGAGGCGAACGTCGTCACCACCCCCGGGGCCGGCTTCGGCCGCGCGGGCGAGGGGTACATCCGCATCTCCTCCTTCAACTCCCGCGAGAACGTCCTTGAGGCGGTCGAACGCCTGGGGAAGGTGCTGTGAGCCTCGCCGCGTCCATAATGCTGGCCGCCGCGGTGTGGTTCCCGGCGGCAGACTACAGGGAGACGCCGGACCCCGTGGCCTCCCCGCGCGCGAAGAAGGGCGGCGTGCTGCGCTTCAACGGCGGCAGCGCGCCCAAGAGCTTCAACGCGTACATCGACAACAACTCCTACTCCCAGGCGATGTTCTCGATGATGTACTCGTCGCTCATAACGACGGACACCGAGACGCTTGAGTTCGTCCCGTCGCTTGCGAGCAGGTGGTGCGTCGACGACGAGGCCGGCACGTTCACGTTCGTCGTGGACGAGCGCGCGAAGTGGTCCGACGGCGAACCCGTGACCGCGCTCGACGTGAAGTGGACGTTCGACGAGATGATGAAGCCCGGAAGCGAGACGGGTCCGTGGAAGCTGGTGCTCGGCGAGTTCGAGTCGCCCGAGGTGCTCGACGCGGACGCCGGCAGGCCCCTGCAGGTCCGCTTCGTGAAGAAGCGCAACGCGGACGGGACGCTTACGCGCAACTGGAGGGACCTCCTCCGCTGCGGGACGTTCTGGATCCTCCCGAAGCACGCCTTCGAGGGGCATGAGTTCAACAAGCTCGACTTCGTGGGCGCGCCCGTCGGCGGACCCTACAGGATCGCCCGCGCGGAGGAGCACGTCGAGACGGTATACGAGCGCGTCGCCACGTGGTGGCGGGCGGACCTCCCCGGCAGCATGGGCGTTTGCAACTTCGACAACATCGTCCTAAGGTACTACATCGGACAGGAGAACGCCTTCGCGGCCTTCCTCCAGCGGAAGATCGACGTCTATCCCGTCTACTCCGCGCGCATCATGGCGACGGAGACGTTCGGCCGGCGCTTCTCGCACAACTGGGTCGTCAAGAGGCGCGTCTTCAACCACGAGCCGGTGGGCTTCCAGGGCTTCGCGATGAACATGCGCCGCTGGCCGTTCGACGACATAAGGGTGAGGAAGGCGATGTCAAAGCTCGTCGACCGCGAGTTCATGAACAGGACGATGATGTACAACGAGTACTTCCTCCAGAACTCCTTCTTCGGCGCCCTCTACGACGAGGAGCATCAATGCACCAATCCGCTGTACCTCTTCGACTTCGACGGCGCGAGGTCTCTCCTGGAGGAGGCCGGGTTCGTCCGCAACGCCGAGACCGGCAGGCTGGAGAAGGACGGGCGTCCCTTCGTCTTCACGTTCCTCTCGCGCGACAAGTCCAACGACAAGTTCCTCTCGCACTTCAACTCCAAGCTCGTGGACCTCGGCATCGAGATGAAGATCGAACGCAAGGACTTCGCGGGGTGGATGCGCGACATGGACTCGTTCAACTTCGACATGACGTGGCAGTCGTGGGGCGCGAGCCTCTTCCCGAGTCCGGAGACGATGTGGAAGTCGTCCGAGGCGGACCGCAAGCAGAGCAACAACACCGTCGGGTTCAAGTCCGCCGAGGTCGACAGGCTCATAGAGGCCGAGAAGACGATGCCCTCGCCCGCCGAGCGCGAGGACGTCTACCGCGAAATCGACAGGCTTGCCGTCGCGGAGTGCCCGTACGTCTTCCTCTGGAACACGAACCAGAAACGGCTCCTCTACTGGAACAAGTTCGGCGTCCCCGACACCGTCATCTCGCGATACGGCAACGAGTGCGACGCCCTCACCTACTGGTGGTACGACAAGGACCGCGTCGAGGAGCTGGACGAAGCCGTCAAGGGCGGCAAGTACCTGCCGTCCGTTAAGGAGGAGGTCCGGTACGACGAGGTGATGAAATCCCGCAGGGAGCGCAATTGACGGAGGTGGCGCACATGGCCGGTGCAGACGCGAGAGTGGACGACTACGAGCTTTTGGACTCCGGCGACGGAAGGAAGCTGGAGCGCTTCGGGAAGTACACGCTTGCGCGTCCGTGCTCCCAGGCGATGTGGCGTCCGGTCCTGCCGGACAGCGCATGGGCGCGGGCTGACGCCACGTTCGACCGCGAGGAGGGCAACCGCTGGCACGGAAGGGCGAACCTCCCGAAGGAATGGCGGATTGAGACCGCCGGCATCCGCTTCAACCTCGGCGGTACCGACTTCGGCCACCTCGGCATCTTCCCCGAGCAGCGCGCGCAGTGGAAGTGGATAAGGAAGACCGTCTCCGGACGTCCGGGCGCGAAGGCGCTCAACCTCTTCGCCTACTCGGGCGGATCGACGCTCGCCTCGGCGCTGGGCGGCGCCGAGGTCTGCCACCTCGACGCCTCGAAGGGGATGGTCGAGTGGGCCCGCGCCAACGCGAAGCTCAACAACCTCGCCGACTCGCCGATCAGGTGGATTGTGGACGACGCGCACAAGTTCATGAAGCGCGAAATCCGCCGCGGAAGGCGCTACGACGCCGTAATCCTCGATCCGCCGACGTTCGGACGCGGTGCGGGCGGCGAAATGTACAAGATCGAGCGCGACCTCAAGGAGACGCTCGCCCTTGTGCGCGACTTGTTGTCGGAAAAACCGCTTTTCGTGCTTTTTTCGTCGCATACTCCCGGGCTTTCGCCCATCGTCGCCGAGAACATAATGGGCCAGCTCTTCCCGTCCGCACGACTGGAATCGGGCGAAATGCTGCTGGAGGGCGGCTCGCTCCAGTGTCCGAGCGGCATATACTGCCGCGCAATCTTCTGAAATTATGCCGGCGCACCCAAATTCATCCGCAATGCGAGCCGAATTTTTGATATAATAATCCTTAAATTTTCAAAACCCAAAGGAGAAAAGATGAAAATTGCGATAGCTTCCGATCACGGCGGAGTGGACCTCAAGTCGCTCCTCGTCAAGGCATTGTCCGAAAAAGTGTCGGTCGTGGACTACGGTCCGGCCGACAAGGCCAGCTGCGACTACCCAGACTATGCGATGAAGGTCGCCTTCGACGTCGCCTCTGGCGCCGCCGAGTTCGGCGTTCTCATCTGCCGCAGCGGCATCGGCATGTCGATGGTCGCGAACCGCTTCCAGAACGTCCGCGCGGCGATATGCCCGACCGTGGACTCCGCCGTCACCACGCGCCAGCACAACGGCGCGAACGTCCTCTGCATCGGGGCGGACGTCGTATCGGCCGACTACGCGGTCGAGATCGCGAAGGCGTTCATCGCGACGCCAGTGGACGAGTCCGAGCGCCATGCGCGCCGTCGCTGGAAGCTCGAGCGCGCGGGCCGTCTTTCGGACTGCTCCGGTCTCATGCACGACGACCCCGAGGTCTTCGCCGCAATCAAGGCGCAGACCGAGCAGGAGGACACCGAGATCAACCTCATCGCGTCCGAGAACACCTCGTCCCGCGCCTGCCGCGAGGCGGCGGGGAGCGTCCTCATGAACAAGTACGCCGAGGGCTATCCGGGGAAGCGCTGGTACTCGGGCTGCCTTCCCGTCGACGCGGCGGAGGAGCTCGCCCGCAAGCGCGCCTGCGAGCTCTTCGGGGCCGAGCACGCCAACGTCCAGCCGCACTGCGGCAGCGCGGCGAACATGGCCGTCTACTTCGCGACGATCAAGCCCGGCGACACGATCATGTCCCTCAGCCTCGACCAGGGCGGACACCTCTCGCACGGCTCGCCGGTCAACTTCTCCGGCAAGATATACAACATCGTCCCATACACCGTCGACAGGAAGACGGAGGTCCTCGACTACGACGCCCTCGAGCGCCAGGCGATGGAGGTCAAGCCCAAGATCCTCCTCACGGGCGCCTCCGCCTATCCGCGCACGCTCGACTTCAGGCGCATCCGCGAAATCTGCGACAAGGTCGGCTGCCTCATGATGGTCGACATGGCGCACATCGCCGGACTCGTCGCCGGCGGCGCGCACCCCTCGCCCGTCCCCTACGCCGACTTCGTCACGACGACGACGCACAAGACGCTTGGCGGCCCCCGCGGCGGCATGGTCCTCTGCAAGGAGAAGTACGCGAAGGCGGTCGACTCCGCCGTCTTCCCCGGAATGCAGGGAGGTCCGCTCGAGAACATCATCGCCGCGAAGGCCGTGTGCTTCCGCGAGTGGATGAGCCCCGAGAAGAAGGGCTACGCGCAGCAGGTCGTCAAGAACTGCCAGGTGCTCTGCAAGACCGTCCAGGACCGCGGCTACCGCATCGTCTCGGGCGGAACCGACAACCACCTCTTCCTCGTGGACGTCAAGACCACGAAGGGCATCACCGGCAAGGAGGCCGCGGCCGCCCTCGACGCGGCCGGCATCGTCGTCAACAAGAACACGATCCCCTACGACACCGAGTCGCCGTTCAAGACGTCCGGCATCCGCGTCGGCACCGCGTCCGTCACGACGCGCGGCATGAAGGAGGCCGAGATGATCAAGATCGGCACCTGGATCGCGGACGTCCTCGACAACATTGCGGACACCTCCGTGCAGGCCCGCGTCAAGGCGGAGGCCAAGGCTCTCGTCGCCGGCTTCCCGGTTCCGTAAAATGGCGAAGGCCGCTGTCATAGGAGTCGTGGGGCGGACGAACGCGGGCAAGTCCACGCTCGTCAACGCCCTCGTCGGGGAGAAGGTGTCCATCGTCTCGCCCGTCGAGCAGACTACGCGCAACACCGTCCGCGGGATCGTCGCAGATCCCCGCGGGCAGCTCGTCCTCCTCGACACGCCCGGCCTCCACAAGGCGGTCGGGACGCTCGGCCGGCTCCTCAACCGCATGGCGCGGCGCTCGTCGGCCGGGGTGGATGTCCTCTGCGTCGTCTTCGACGCTTCGCAGGAGCCGCAGTTGGAGGACGTCGGCTGGATGCAGCGGATCGCCAAGGAGCGCCAGGAGAAGGTCGTCTTCGTCCTCAACAAGGCGGACAGGTCGCCGTTCTACGAGACAATGTTCCGCGACGCGTGGAAGGACGCCCTCGCATCGCTCCCGCCAACCACCGACCACCAGCCGCCAACCACCCCCCTCTGGGTCAAGTGCATCGCGACGACGGAGGGCGGCGCAAAGGCGGTGCTCGACGCGCTCTTCGACTTCGCAGAGGATGGCGAGCCGCTCTTCCCGGAGGATATCGTCACGGACTATCCGCGCAAGCTAGCGATGGCGGACGTGATACGCGAGAAGTACCTTGCGCGCCTCCATCAGGAGCTCCCGCACGAACTCGGCGTCTGCGTCAAGAAGATCGTCGAGAAGAAGCGCAACGGCGCCCCGTGCTGGGAGGCGACTGTCGACATACTCGTGAACCGCGCCTCGCAGAAGCCGATCGTCATCGGACGCGGAGCGGAGACTGTCAAGTACGTGAGGCAGTGCGCCGAGCGCGAGCTGAAGGACATATTCGGGCTCAAGGTCTCGCTCGAGCTTTGGGTGAAGGTGGAGCCCAACTGGATGAACAACGAACGGCTCCTCACGGAGATGGGCTACATGGGGGAGATTGTGTGAGTTAAGAGTTAGGAGTTGAGAGTTAGAAGTTAGGAGTTGAGATTTGAGAGAGAAGAGCTAAAAGTCAGGAGTTGAGAGAGAAGAGTTGAAGCTCGATAGGACCAGAATAGTACTTCGTTTCGCCGCCATGGCGGGCGGTGCGTTCGCGTTTGCCGCCGTTTTCGCGGGCGAGCTTGACATTGCAAAGAGCGCTTTGAGGGACGGTTTATGGGAGATCGCGCGTTCCCATGCTGCGAAGGTCGAGGGCGAGGAGGCGCAGCTCGTGGTCCTTGAAAGCTATGCGCGCGAAGGCAGGTGGGACGAGGTGCGCAAGACGATAGACGCCCATCCCGAGTACCCGTGCGACGGCTTTACGTACTACAGGGCGCTCGCCCAGACGCGGACGGGCGAGGCAGACCTCGCGGCGTCGACGCTCGCCACCAACCAGTTCAAGGACACGGAGTACGAGCCGAAGGCGCTCCTCCTCAGGGCGGAGCTTGCGAGGTCCGCAGGCAAGGCCATGGACCTCCTGGCGATCGCGGCGGACGCGAAGTTCCCCAAGGACGACGTCGATGCGCGGATGCTGGTTGCGTGGGCGAAGGACCTGACGGACGACAGCGCCGGGGCCGAGGCGATATGGCGCGATGTGATTGCATCGTCCAACGTGACCGAGGCCGCGCTTGCGACGTCCGCGACGAGCCTTGGCGACGCCGATTCCCTCAGGAAGGTCTACGACAGGCTTGAGGGCGCGCCGCTTAAGAGGTCCGTCGGCCTCCGCCTCGGCCGTGCGCTGCTGTCCGACGAGAAGACGTTCGCGGAAGGCGAGCGGATGATCCGCTTCATCTCCAAGGACGCTCCGGACGCGGACGGTGCGAAGGAGGCGTTCGTCGCGCTTGCCGGCGCATACCTTGCGCGCGACGACGCGAAGGCGGCGGCGGAGGCGTATCGCGCCGCGATCGAGACGTGGCCTGACGTCGCGCGCGAGACTGCTGCGCAGGAGGGGCGCGGCTGGGCGCTCAGGAAGCTGGGGCGCACCGAGGAGGCGCTGGATGCCTTTGCGCGCGCCGAGGAGTCGGCGAAGACGGATGTGGACAAGGCGCGCACCTTGATGGAGCAGGGCGACGTCCTTGCCGAGAGCGGACGCGGCGACGAGGCCATGGCGAAGTACAGGGCCGTTCTGGGCAGCTACCCGGAGACGCCGGCCGGTAGGAAGCTCAAGGTCGTCGTGGAGCTTCGGGACATGGAGTCGGACGGACGCGCAAAGTACAGGAACTTCCGGTTCCGCGAGGCGCAGTCCGTCTTCGAAAGCCTCGCCCAGCGCGATCCCGAGAGGCGCCCGAGGATGGACTACCTCGTTATGCTGTGCCTTTACGGACAGGGACGCGACGAGGAGGCTGCGCGCAAGGCGGAGTCGATAGCCGCCGCCTCGCCGGACGCGGCGATACGTGCGGAGGCGACGCTGTGGCTTGCGAAGTTCTCCTACAACGCGCACAGGTGGAAGGAGGCGTGCGGACTATTCTCGAAGTACGCCTCCGAGCTCGTCCCGAACTCCCCGCAGGCGCCGTCCGCCCTGCTGTGGGCCGCGCGCGCGGCGTTCGCGGCGAGGGACTACGAGCAGGCGGTGTCCCTAGTGACGAAGCTCGCGACCGAGCATCCCGACTCCGTCGAGAAGGCGTCCGCCTGGCTCGTCCAGGGCGAGGCGCTCGTGGAGCTTGCGCGGCTCGACGAGGCGATACTCGTCCTCGAGAAGGTCATCCTGACGGAGGATGCGACGCAGGCGGACAAGTTCCGCGCGCGGATGCTGAAGGCGGACGTCCTCTTCGTAATGGGTGCGGACAACCCGTCCCGCTACCGCGAGGCGCTGGACGGCTACAGGGCCCTGCAGCTCGGCGAGTCGCTCACGCCAGACCAGAAGCTCGTTCTCGCCTTCAAGGTCGGCCGCACGCTCGAGAAGACGGGGCGGACCGAGGAGGCCCTGGACCAGTACTACGCCGAGGTCGTCCACGCCTACCGCGACGGACGCAAGGCCGGCGTCGTCTACGGCGAGGAGGCGATGGCGACGTTCGCGCGAGCGGCGTTCATCCTTGCGGACGCCTTCGAGCGCAGGGGCGAGGATTCGCGCGCGAAACGCATACTGAGGCTTGTCGTAAACAGCGATGTCGCAACGGCCGTCCCCGAGGCTTCCCGGAGGCTTGAGCGGCTTCAGCGGAAAGGGGCGTTCCAATGATGACTTTTTTGCAGGGCAGTTTCTTCGGCGGACCCATCTTCTGGCTTCTCGCGGGCCTCGCGCTCGCGGCGCTCTACGTCTTCTTCGAGCGGCTTATCGAGCTGAGGCGCGCGCAGATCGACTGGCAGGACTTCCTCAAGGGCGTCGTGAACGTCCTTGAAAGTGGCAACGAGGCCGAGGCCCTCGCCATCTGCGAGGACACCCCCGTTCCCGTCGCCAACGTCGCCGCGACGGCGATCCGCCACAGGAAGGGGTCCTTCCTCGCCCTCCGCGAGGCCGTCGACGCGCGCGGGCGCGCGGAGATCGGGCGCCTCGACAGGCGGCTTGCGCTCCTTTCCGTCATCGGCGAGATCGCGCCCGTCCTGGGCCTTCTCGGTACGATCTTCGGCTTCGTCCAGACGATGATGCTCGTCAACGGGGCCGACATCGTCCCGCGCGCCGAGCTGGTCGAGTCCGCCGTCCGCGCCATGATCATCGCCGGCTTCGGACTCGCCGTGGCGATTCCCGTCGCCGTCATGTACGCGGCGCTCCGCCTCAGGCTCGACAGGCTTGTCTCCGACCTCGAGGCCGCCGCGACCGAGATCGTCGGCTACCTTCTCTCCAAGGGGGTGCATCCGTGAGCGAGTGGGGCTGGGACGACAGGCGCAGAAGGGGGGGGCGCAGCTATCTGCCGCGCGGCCTGAGGCCGCTCGTCAAGGTGGTCCCGTGGGTGACGGTGGGCCTCCTCTTCATGATCATCTACCTTGTGGGCGGCGCCTTCACCAAGGCGAGCGGCGCGCTGTTCGCGCTGCCGGAGACCGAGGTTTCCGACGTTGCGGACGCGGACGCCGTCGCGCTCCTCCTTGTGACGCCGCAGGGTACGCTCGTCTTCTTCGACGACACGCGCTATCTCCTCGAGGACGAATCGCAGATGCTCCAGTTCTCCGAGGCGCTGTCCGAAAAGATGGCGGGGCGCGACGGGCGCACCCTCCTTGCACTCGCCGACATGCGCATCAGGGGCGGGAACCTCTTCAGGTTCGCGGCTGTCGCGAAGCGGAGCGGAGTAGAGCGCGTCCTTTTCGCGGAGAAGAAGGGGGACGGGAAGTTCGAATGAAGCGTCCCCAGCCAAAGCCGCGCCGCCGACTGAGAAGCGAGTTCCTCGCCCTCATACCGGTGCTTGCGCTTCCAGTAGCGATAGCGGCCGTATTCCCGTATGCGGCGATCGACTTCAAGTGTCCGCCCGAGGTCCCCGGTTCGGCGCCCTCGTGCGCGTTCGTCGCGCTGGCGCCGGGATGCGAGGCGAAGGCGCTGGACGTGGTGAGGTCCGCCTTCAGCGTGAAGCGCGACAGCTTCCGCGACCTGCGCGCGGACCTGTCGCTCTCGACGCTGCCGGAGGAGCCGGCGCACGCGATCGTCGAGGCGGCTGACATCCCGCCGCTTCCGCCGCCGTCGCCGTCGCCGTACGACGTAGTTCCGTATCCGCCGTCGCTCGCGGCCCCGCAGCCCGAGGCGATGGAGCCGGCGAAGCCGGTCCCCGCCCCGCCCGCATTCATGCGCGAAGAGCTTCTGAAAATCGACTGAAAGGAAAAGACAAAATGACACAGGCACAGGTACTCAAGGCGTTCAAGGACACGGGTGCGCTCCTCGAAGGGCACTTCGAGCTCCGCTCCAAGCTCCACTCCAACCGCTACTTCCAGTGCGCGAACGTCCTTCGCTATCCGCGCATCGCGGAGAAGCTCTGCCGCGCGGTGACGCGCGAGGCCGTCAAGAGCGGGAAGCTCGGCGGGAGGATCGACGGGGTCATCTCCCCGGCCGTCGGCGGGATACTCGTCGGACACGAGGTCGCGCGCGAGCTGAACGTCAAGTGCATCTTCGCGGAGAAGGTTCCCGGCGAGGGCGTCGACGCGACGGGCAAGCCCAACACCGTACTGGCGCTCCGCCGCTTCTCCATCAAGAAGGGCGAGCGCTACGTCGTCGCCGAGGACGTCGTCACCAAGGGCGGACGTGTCCAGGAGACGATCGACCTCGTCAAGGCGGCCGGCGGCAAGGTCGCGGGCGTCGTACTCCTCGTCGACCGCTCCGGCGGCAAGGTTAAGTTCGGCCGCACCCCCATGTTCTCGCTCATGCAGATGACGCCCGAGACGTGGACCGCCGCCGAATGCCCCATGTGCAAGGCCGGCGGGCACCCCGTCCACCCCGGCTCCTGACCACGCGGCGCCTTCGCCGACGGTTGACTATGCGATGGCAAAGAAGTATAATATAAAATCGACAAAAACAAGGTAAGCGACGATATGCCCGAAATCAACCCGATCTCCAAGCCCGACTTCACGCCTGTCGCGGAATTGAGGGCCATGCAGCTGGCGAAGCTGCAGAAGATAATCCCGTACGAGTACGAGCACGTGGCCCTCTTCCGCAGGCGCTGCGACGAGAGGGGCGTGAAGCCGCGCGACCTTGTGACGCTCAGGGACCTCGCGAAGTTCCCCTTCATGAAGAAGACGGACCTCCGCGACGAGTATCCCTTCGGCCTCACCGCCGCGCCGATGAAGGACATCGTCCGCTTCCACTGCTCGTCCGGCACGACAGGCAAGCCCATCTGCATCCCGTCCACCCAGAACGACCTCGACATCTGGTCCGAGGGCACGGCCCGCTGCCTCGCGATGTACGGCATCACGAAGGACGACGTCGTGCAGGTCTCGTACGGCTACGGACTCTTCACGGGCGGCCTCGGCGCGCACTACGGCGCCGAGAGGCTCGGCTGCGCGGTGCTCCCCACGGGCGCGGGCAACACCGAGAAGCAGATCATGCTCATGAAGGATCTCGGCGCGACTGTCATCGCCTGCACGCCCAGCTACTTCCTCCACCTCGCCACGGTGGCCGAGAGGATGGGCGTCGACTTCAGGAGCGACACGAAGCTCAGGCACGGCGTCTTCGGCGCGGAGCCGTGGACGGACGAGATCAAGGAGCGCATAGAGAGGATCGCTGGCATCACGGCCCACGACATCTACGGGCTCACCGAGATCGCGGGGCCGGGCGTCGCGGGCAACTGCCCCTACTGCCACGGCCTCCACGTGTGGGAGGACCACTTCTACCCGGAGATCATCGACCCCGACACCCTCGAGGTGCTGCCCGACGGCGAGGAGGGCGAGCTCGTCTTCACGACGCTCGACCGCGTCGGAACCCCGATGATCCGCTACCGTACGCGCGACCTTTCGCGCCTTCAGACGGAGCCCTGCGAGTGCGGGCGCACGATGCGCGTCATGGACCGCGTCCACGCGCGTTCGGACGACATGCTCATCA
>CAMOCC010000023.1 GCA_946610035.1 uncultured Verrucomicrobiota bacterium | reverse complement strand
GCATGTAGGACATACAGCGCTAGTATCACTCACACGTCTTCAGTTCAAAGACAGCTGAGTCATAGGATCCGCTCAAGGCCAGCTTGAGATTGCGCCCGTCGAGCCTTGCGCCGTGAGACGGAGCGCCGTTGATCTCGGAGATGTCGTACTTAGCGCCATCGCGCACGGCGGGGTTGGTGTAGTCCAGCACGACCTGCGTGCCGCCGCGCCCCAGGGCGAGCCGACGCGCCTCCTCGCGGAGAATCCACTCGGGATGCTCCTCGGCGAGCCAGCTTCTTGTATTGACCATTTCCGGCTCGATCCATAGCCCGAACTTCAGTCCGCGCTTCGCCGCCTCGTCTGCAAGGTAGCCGAGTCCGCGTGGAAGCTTCTCCTCGTTCACGAACCAGTCGCCCAAGCCCACCTTGTCCTGGTTCTTTTCGTCGCGCGCGTACTTGCTGCGCCCGAACCAGCCGTCGTCAAGGACGAACATCTCGCCGCCCATCTCCTTCACGCCGTCCATCATGTCCGTGAGCGTCTTCTCCGTGAACGAGAAATACGAACCTTCCCAGCTGTTGAGGAGGACGGGATGCAGGTCCAGTCCGTGCGGCATTAGGTGGTTTCGCGCCCAGCGGTGATACTGGCGAGAGACTTCGCCGCGTCCCTCCCACGGACCCTGCATCGAGCGCGCGCGATGCACGACCACAGACCGGCAACTCCCCGCGGGCCAGCAGATGTTGACGATGCAGTACCAGCCGTTGCGCTTCATCACCTGCGCGCCTTCGCCGAGCCCCTCTCCGCCAACGCAGTCGGTGACGTTGTCGAGCGTTATCATTCCGTCGTCGACGAAGCCGGAGAAGTCCGGCTTCATTTCCTTAAGGCGCACCTTGTACGGGTTGCCTGCCTCCGTGGCGAAGACTCAGAAGCGTCCGTCCTCTTGCGCTATCCCCCTTACAGGATGAATGCGAAGAACCGCCTACTGCACCGCAACAGCGACTGGGCTGCCGTCGTAGCGGACCGTCTTCGAGCATGCGCCGCAGATGACACGGAACTCGCGCGTCTTCGCCATGCCGGGATAGGAACCTCGGCGCGCGCCGATCGTCAGCGCCTGCTTCGCGTCGTCCCACTTGAGCGGAATCTCGCTGAACTCGCCCTTCTCGTATTGATAGCCGTCGCCTGCATCGTCGTACAGCGTGAACGCGCCGTCCACGCCGGGGAACACCCTGATCTCGACAACTGGATTCTTCACCTCGTCGACATACTGCATGACAGGACCCATCGGGACGATCGCGCCCGCCTTCGCGTAGAGCGGAATCGTGCCAAGCGAGACGTCCTCGGCAATCCACCTTCCGCCCTCGAAGACGCGTCCGTCGAAGAACGACGTCCATTTCGTCCCTGCCGGAAGATACACGCGCCTCTGGCCAGCGCGGTAGCGCACGACAGGCGCGGCCATCAGCTCGGTTCCGAAGAGGAACTGGTCCGAAACCTCCCACGTCCCGGGATCTGCGCGGTACTCTGCGAAGAGCGGACGCATCATCGTGCCGCTGTCCTTCGACACCCAGCGCGCCGTGGAGTAGAGATACGGCATGAAGCGGTAGCGGAGCTTAACCGCCTCTACCATCGCGTCGTACGCCGGCGTCCCCTTCTCGCCGAACTGCCATATCTCGCGCGGCGCGCCCGTGCCGTGGCTACGAAAGATCGGATTGAAGAGCGCGTACTGCATCCAGCGGACGTTCAGCTCGATGAACTCGGGGCACTTGAGTATGCCGCCCGGATATCCGCTGAAGTGCCACGGATGGAATCCGCCGATGTCGGTGTTGAAATTCGGATTGCCCGTGAGGCCGAAGCCGAGTCCGGCGGGGATCTGCCTGCGCAATACCTCCCACTTCGAATCGACGTCACCCGACCATGTGTTCGCGCCGGTGCGCTGGAGCCCTGTGAAGCAGCTACGCGTCATGATTGACACGCGGCGGCGTCCGTCCGGCTCGTCCGCGCGCTGGTGGTCGTAGATTCCGCCGACGGTCAAGAGCGGGAAGAGGTTGCACACACGGCGGTAGCTGCCGAGGAAAGTTGGCGCGTCGAAGCTCTCCTTCGTGTGCGGCCAGTGGTCCGGCTCGGTGGAGTCCATCCACCACGCGTCGATTCCGCAGTCAACGAGACGGCGCACGTACTTCCAGTAGAGGTCGCGTGCGGCGGGGTTGAACGCGTCGTAGACAATCACGCCCTCGTCGCGCGGCCATGTCACGAAGTCCTTGAAGTACCAGCCGCGGTCCCTGAAGTCCTTGTTGGGCTTCGCGTTCGGACCGAAGTCAGGCCAGAACGAGATCATGAGCTTCGCATTGCGGTCGTGGACGGCCTTCACGCCCGCCTCGGGAGTGTCCTTGAATCCGTCGGCGATGAAATCAAGCGCATTCCAGTTCTCGTTTCCGCCCCAGTACTGCCAGTCCTGCACGATGCAGTCCATCGGGATGCCGCGCTTCCTGTGCTCATCGACAATCTCCGCGAGCTGCGACCAGCTTGTGTAGCGCTCGCGGCTCACATAGTAGCCGAGCGACCACTTCGGCAGCATCGGCACCTCGCCGGAGAGCCAGCGTATCTGACGCACCACGCCGTCCGAAGTGCCTCCGTACATGAAGTAGTAGTCGCTCGCGTCGCCTACCTCGCTCGTGTAGGACATGACTCCGTTCAGCTCCTTGTATTCTGCGATGGACGAGCTGTCGATGAAAACACCCCATCCCTTGATGGACTGGAGAACTGGCGAATAGTCCTCGATGTTGTCCTGCAGCACCTTCTTCGTGATGCCGCGGCGTGAGATGGAATCCTCCTGCACGATGCCGAGTCCGTACACTGGCTCGTCGCCGTCCAGAAGCCACGCCTGGCGCACCGAGAAGCTGTTCTCGTCCGGATCGCCCTTCGCCCGCGGCGTGAAGGTCGTGCCCTCCTCTGCGAGAAGCGGAGTGCCGTCCGCCGCGGCAAATGCGACGCGCCCTTCTGCATCGACCGTGACGCGGAGCTTCGCCGAGGAGTACGTCGCCGCGCCGTCCTTTTCGGACTTCGCAACGGCCACCTTCTCAGGCTTCGCGGTGACGACATAGCTCTTCTCCGGCGCCTTGCCGCCACCTGGTATCTTGAGAATCCTGACGACGTCATCGCGCCAGAATTCGACCTTCACGTCCGTCGCGGCGCCTGCCGAGACGACTGCCGCGGTTACAACGGCCAACATTAGTGTCTTCATTCAATGCTCCTTTTTTCTTTTGCCACACGCGAGCTGCGCAACATGCGCTATTCCTCGCAACGCAACCCTAGTATATCAAAGACGTTTGCCAAAGCGATATCACACAAAGGTGTGAGACTACCTCTCGTGTCCTTCGCAGGAGAACCGGAAGTAGTCGACGTCTACATATCCGCCGGGGGATTTCGTCGGATAGCAGAATATCGCAAAGCGCGAGCCAACGAACATGCGCGTCCAGTCGAAGCGCAGCGGGAAGCGCGTGCCGATTCGGCGCCACGTCTTTCGGTCGGGGCTCCAGTCCATCTCGGCCCAGTCCTGTCCAGGGCGGAAATCCGTCCGTATGCGCAAGTAGACAATGTCGGACGAAAGCGCCACGGACTCCTTTTCCGAAACCTCGGCGCGCGGATTTCTGCGTCCTTCCTCGAACACGCTTTTCTCCTCGCTCATGACAAGCCGCTTCCTGCCGTCTTCGCAGACAACGGCAAGCACGGCGCTATCGGACTGGAACGCGGCAAGTCCAGCGCGGTCACCGTCCTTCATCCTCGAGACGTCCATTCTGATTTCACCTTCGCACTGCGGACCTATCATGCGCTGCGTCAGCGTGTTGCGCGCAAGGAAGATGTTCGGCGCGACCTTCTGCGCCTTGAGCCGCATCCAGCCTGGTCGCTCAACGAGAGACCAGGCGCCGTCGAGCGGATTGTGGTTCCACTGCCACCTGAGATCAAGCGTCTTCTTTTTGAAACCGTCTGATCCGACAATGCCCGAAAGCGACGGATACGGCTTGGTGAAATCGCTTGGAATCTTCCCCTCCCGGTTGCCGAGAATCGGCCATCCGTCCTTCCACGTCACGCCCATCAGACACGGGATCCTCCCGAGGCCGCCGCGGTCCTGGAACACCATCGCACGCCATTTTCCGTCCGGACACTCCACGACGCATCCCTGCCCCACGCCACCCCAGTTCTCGAACTCCGTCTCGAGTATGACCTTCTTCTCCCATTCGCCATCAAGGGATTTCGAGCGATAGCACACCTCCCGCCTCGGATGGTTCGGCAGAAAGCAGGACACCATCATCAGGTAGTAGTATCCGTCCTTCTTAAAAGCGGCAGAGCCCTCGAGCAGCGCCGTCTCCTCCCCGCGCTCGAAGAGCTGCCGGTCAAGTCCGCCGGGTTTTGCGCCAGTCAGGTCTTCCTTCATCTCAGTGACACGCCCGGAGCCATGGAACACGTACACCCTTCCGTCGTCATCGAACACGAGCGAGCCGTCGTGCAGATACGGACCGCGGCTGAGAAGCCGCCACGGACCTTCGGGTCTGTCTGCGGTATACATGAAGCCGCCGACGTCGTTGACGATGAACCATGCATAGAACTTACCCTTGTGGTGGACGATCGACGTCGCCCACTGTCCGGCGCCGTATCCCGTCTTTCCGTTCTCGGCCTCGAACGAATACTCCGGCGAATCGATTCCGTCGAAGATATAGGACACGATCTCCCAGTGCACCATGTCCTTAGAACGCATCACCGGCGCGCCAGGCATGAAATGCATCGTCGTCGAGACCATGTAGATGTAGTCTCCCGCGCGGCACATGCTCGGATCGGGACAGTCCGCCAGGATGACCGGGTTGCGGAACGTCGCGCTTTTCGGTGCCTTTCTCTTCGGGGCGTTCGCCCACTTCCTGAACAGCTGTGCGAAAGCCGCCCCGCAGCATTCCTTCTCTCCGCCGAATCGCAGCTCGAACTTCCCCGTCTCAAGGTACTTCTTGACCTCGAAGAGAACGCGCGCATCCCCTGCGAGCGTGGACACGTTGCCAAGCTTTTCAATCGTGCCGATATACGCGCGCCCCCATTTTGACGACGACCCCGTTCCCCACGTGCCCCAGTTCTCCGGCACCCACTGCCCGAACTCGTTGTTCTTGCCCTTGCCGGGCTTTATCGGGCTCCAGTCCACTTCGGTAACCACAATCGGCGCAAAGTCCGCAACCGGCACAAGCTGGCGGAAGCGCGCAAGGAACTTCTCGACATCGGCGTTGTCGTCGTTCTGATCGTACCATCCCGGATAGGCATGCACGGCATAGCCGAGATTGCCGTCCCGCAGCGGATACTTCGCGTAGTCCTCGAAGTTTGACTGCCAATAGAGGCCCGGCGCGAGGATCGGCCCCTTGAAGCCCTTCGCGCGAATAACGTCAATCATGGGCTGCATGTATTCCGCAAGCGCACTTTCGCGCGGCATCCCTTCGCGCGGCTCAATCTTTATCGGCTCGTTCTCCAGTTCGAAGAGGACGCGTCCGGCGAGCTTCTGCAGAACCTTGTTCGCAGCGAGATGCTCCCATTCCTTCAGCAGGTGCTTCTGGTAGTCGTCTCCGACCTTCGTGTCACCAGGCGTGTTGTACGACGGACGGATGATCACGTAGAGCCCATGCGCAACAGCGTTCGTCGTGACCGGGACGAGCACTTTCTCGACATAGCGGTCGTACTTCGACCAGTCGCAGGCGTAAAAGTGCGGCGCGTCCTTCGACGGTTTGAGATTGTCGTCCTGCGTCCACCATCCGTCGTCCGTGAGCCGCACCATGTTTACGTAGCACCCCTGCGAACGGTCCGTCAGCGCCTTTGTCGTCTTGTCGTAGTACTCGAGCATGCGCGGAATGAGGTGGTCGCCACTGCCCCATCCCCATTCGTTGTCGTTGAAATACGAGTTGATGGACTGCATCACTCCGCCCATGCGCACGCAGTTCCCCCGGTCGTCGACGAAATGTCGCCCCTGCACGTGGATTGGCGGCAGCGGTGCGGCAAGCGCCGTGCAGTGCACGCACTGCACGGCGGCGATTGTCGCTGCAATCACGAACCATGACTTAGATTTCATCTCCGGCGGTCCCTTGCCTGATGATGTGCATTACCTGCCGATCCTGAACACGGTGAGGGAGAACGGCTCGACTTCGGTGGTGAAAGACGTTCCTCCGGCGAACGACATCGTGGAAAGTTTCGTTGCACAGCGCGTCGGATTGCCGAGATCGTTGACGACCTTCGGATCGCCGGAGAGAGACTCGATCTTGACCAATCCGGACGGAAGCCTTTCACCAAAGTCCACGGTAACCCTGCGGCGTCCATCCACGTCAAGGTTGACGCATTTGACGATGTATTCGTTCGTCGCCTCGTCCATTCCGCAGACGTGGTAGAACGTCCTCAGCGGCTTGCTCGCGACCTCGACGTCATCCCACAGTGCCTTGCCGTCGATCTTCGCGGACACCTTTCCTCCGCGAACCGAGACCGCGACGTCGTACCAACGCCCCTCCTCGACAGTGAACGGACAAGATGCCGATTCCGGTATTTCGTATCCTCCTCCCTGGAGAGCTGTGCGCGTATTGCCCCACCCGCCGATGTTCAGGGTAAGGCTGCGTTTTGTCTCGACGCAGAAGCGCAGCGTGAACCCCTCTCTTCCGGAAACCTTCCTCGCCCTGCACGTGAAGTCGTAGTCGCGCCATCCAGAATCGCCGAACGTGATCTCGCTGTCCCAGGTCGCCTCGCCGTTCTCCTGACGCATCGCTCCGTCGACCATGCGCCAGCGCGCGCCGGGTCCGCGCGGGCACTTCTCAATCTCGGGGAAGCCTTTGAAGAGCGTTCCTCCGTCCGCAGCAGTCACCTTGATGTCCTTGAACTCGGCAACGCTCGTCCACATGCTGAAGCCTACGGCACCCTTCGGCTTCGGAAAGTTCTCAGCGCCTTCCGCCGCCGACGGACGGTACTTCGTCGGACGGTTCGCGGAGAACATCTTCTGCACGTAGTAGTTGGGAGTTCCGAATGACTTGAGGTTGTCGAACCAGATCAGGTCGGGCTTCCATCCGTTCCACCCCACCTTGTTGAAGAGCGGCGCGTAGCTCGTCATCTCGACGACGTCCGAGTTTCGCTCGAATCCCGTCATCGCGACGGCCTCGCAGAGAGCGGAATGCAGGTTGTTCGCACGGTCCGGCTCATGCGCCGCGTATTCTCCGGCATAGACATGCGGCTTCCCGGCGCGCGCGTATTTGTCGTAGCGCGACTCCGTGTCGATCATCCAGTGCGGCTCGATGTAGTAATGCTCGTCGATGACATCGGCCGTCCTGTCCGTGAGGGTGCTCCACGCGAGCTCGAACTCCCTGCCGCCCGGCTGCGCGCCGGAGGAGGAGACGATTCGAATTTCGGGATGGCGCTTCCTTACGATTTCCGAGACTGCGAGATAGCGGTCGAGGAACACCTTGTCCCAGTTTTCGTTTCCGATTCCGACATACTTGAGGTTGAACGGCGCCGGATGCCCCATGTCGGCCCTGAGCTTCCCCCAGACGTTAGTCTCGGGATCTGCGTTCGCGAAGTCGATGAGGTCGCAGATGTTGTCCGCAAAGTATTCCATCGACTCCATCGGTGCGAACTTGGGCCCGCGGAACTGGCACGTGAGGCCTGCGATGCAGATGGGGAGCGGCTCCGCGCCGATATCCTCGGCAAGGCAGAAGTACTCGTAGTAGCCGAGCCCCATCGACTGCCAGTACCCCCACGTGTTCCAGATCGTCTCGCGTCGCTCGAGCGCGCCGACGGTGCGCTTCCAGTCGAACCAGTGCTGGAAGTCGTGGCCCTCGGCGATGCATCCGCCCGGGAATCGCAGGACGCCAGGCTTCATGTCCTTCAGCCACTGCACAAGGTCTTTGCGAAGTCCGTTCTTCCTCCCGTTGAACGTGTCCTGCGGATACAGCGACACCTGCTCGATCTCGACCGCACCGGGCGCATCGAGGAGAATCGAGAAGGTGCCGTCCGAGACCGTCTCGCGCGGTTCGAACACAAACGCATGTCGCTTCCACTCGGGAAGCTCGAAGTCGAGGGACTCGTTTGCCGGCGCGACGCTCATGTCGCTATTGGCGACCTTCGCCTCGCAGAGGACGCTTCCGCCGCGTTCGAGGACGCACCTCAAGCCGCCCCTGTAGCCGTCGAGTCCGCGCGCATAGAACGTGAGGTCGTACTTCTTCCCCGCCTCCACGCTTACGCCGCCGTAGCCGAAGTTCCTCACGCCGCATCCATCGCCAGCGCCGAAGCACTCGATGCGCAGGTGGCGCGCCGTCGCGGGATGCACGGGGCGTCCGTCCTGAAGCGATACGCGTGCCATCGCGTCTCCGCGGAAGTCGGTCTGCCAACCCTCGAGATCCTTCGTCTTCCAGTCGAATCCGCGGTTCTCGATCAGCTCTGGATACACCCCGCCGTCCGCCGCATGGTTGATGTCCTCGAAGAAGATTCCGTACAGCGTCTTCGGAACGTCGTGTCCATTCGCGCCTGGATCGACCGCGATCCGTACTCCTCCAAATGCCGTGGCCGCGATTGCCGCCGCCGCCAATGCCGTCAAAGTCGTTTTCATATAACTTCTGTTTTGTAATCCATCACTGGAAAATCAACATCAGACCGCCGCGCCGCGCGATTGTTATGCTTTTGCCGTCAGCGGACTTTACGGACCGAAGGGGCAGCCCCTCCGGGTCGGACACCGCCGATGCGAATGCGCCCGTGATTCCCTCTGTCGCGCTCGCCACGACGACGGGGTTCATCCCGACCAGATTCCTCGCGTTCTTCACGACAAGCTTCGCGTTCTCGCCGATCACAAGAGCGCCGTCAACAGCAAGCGGATCGATCGTTCCGTCGTCGTTGACAGTGACGACCAAGGTGTCCGTAATTGTCGCCGCGCCGTTCGACAGCGTTCCGCCGCCATACACCTTCGCAAACTCGACCGGCCTTCCGTTAAGATCGAGCGACGCACCGCTTTCAAGCCTCAGCGATTCAGGGAGCGTGGAGACTGAATCGGACGAGAACCACTTCTGCTGCAGATAGTCGCGCATTGCCGCAAGCTCGCCTTCCGCAAGAGCCTTGTCGAACAGAAACGCTTCGGCGATGAATCCGGACGAAGAGGCACTGTAGAGCTTTCTGTAGCCGAGGTATATCTTGTTGTCGGTCCTTTCGCCCGCAGCGGAAATCGTCTCGGACGCGGACGTTCCCAAATGGCCTGTGTCGGAATCCCAGCAGTGCGCCAGCACCGTCATATCCTTAATGCCCATATCCCACATCTGCCAGCGCTCGTTGTTGGATGCGTCACGTCCGGTTATAGAACCTCGAGCGAGATCCCTGAACCGATCGCTCTCGTTCCCTTCGTCCCAGTAGCTCAGGCGCCATCCCCAGTCGCAGTCTTCTATGCGGAACCCATCGTCGTTCGTGCTTGTGCTTTCGATTCCGAGCGGCATCATCTCGTTATAATACTCGCCCGTCTCCGCCCCGCTGTTGTCGTATTTGTGGAACGTGTTGCACTGATGGCGCGAGACGACCATAATCGTCTTGTCGGCGGAACTCGCGATTCCCGTCTCGTCCTTCGATGCGAAACCGTAGGCGTTCGTGAAGGCAATGACAGGCAGCCCGTTCAGGCTCCACTTCTCCGGATCGTACGACGGCTGGCGCGCCTTGTCGGGCTTTGCAAGAGCGAGGTCGAGATCGACGCTCGAGGAACCCTTGTTGTTGATTCCGTTCACGGTGCCGTCATCCGCAACCGTCAGCGACGCACGGTCCGACGCGTCGTACCAGCCGACAGCGGACTTCGCGATGACAGGAGCCGCGGCGAAGCCGGCAAGCGTCGCTGCGCCGGAGACGGCGAGAATCGTCTCTGCGGAATCGAACTCGCCGAGTTTCTCAAGCCTGCCTTCGTATGGTATTGTCACGACCGTGGAATCAGTAGGCAGGACATCGTAAAGAAGAACACCGTCCTTATTGCGCGCCTCCCAGTTCGCGGCATTGGCGACATCACCATCACCAGATCCGTTCGTCCAGACCGCCGAAACAGGAGTCGTGTCTGCGTCGATGACGATGATCGTTCCGTTCTGCTCGGAATATGTGCCGGTCTCCTGCTCGACGCCAGCCACCTTGTATGCCAGGACATGGACCGTCTGTCCGTTCAAGTCGAGCGACGCACCGTCCGCGACGGATATCTCCTTCAGCGGAGTCGTGGCCGTGGAGGCGATCGTTCCAGTTATCTTCAGCGTCCCCTCTTCCACGATGAATCCACGCCTGAGATCGACAGAACCTCTCAGTTCGCCTGTTCCTGATCCGGTCTTTTTGAGGAAGCCGGAGCCGGCAAGCGCCGGAGCGATTATGCTCTCTGAACAACTGGAGGTGTCAAGGACCGCGCCACCTGCGAGGACGTTCACGGTAAGTCCTTCGGAAGCCTCAAAGCAGTCGCTGTAATTTCCGTTGGGTTTGTAAGTGCCTCCGTTCCAGTTGAAGATGGACGGACCTCTAGCGCTGTGGACTTTGCCGACGTTCAGCACGCCTCCGTTGAAGTTAACGACGCCGCCATGCTCGGAAGAACTGCCCTCCTCGCGGTTGAAGTCGAGCCAGTACGTGCAGGAGACAGTTCCTCCGTCGATGGTCAAAGTTCCGAATCCCTTGTTGCCGACGTAGATGTCATTTCCTGCCTTAAGCGTGCCGGACACGACATGCACAACACCCGTGGCAGAGGACTCCTGGGCGATATGGAGATTACCGGACGATATGAACGAGCTGTCTGTTCCTTCGACTGTCAAAGTTCCGAAGCCCTGCTCGCCGACATAGAAGCGGGATTTGCTCGTGAGTTTTCCGCCGTTTTTGATTTCGATCTTCGAATTGCCTTCCCTGTACGGCGATATATAGGATTCGCCGACATTCAACTCCATCTCAGCTCCGTCGATCGTCAGTCCGTTGTGCTTGCCGCCATTCGACGCGCAATCGCCCATGATGAGCTTGCCCGCCGTCACCTTTCCACCAGTGACATTCATAATGCAGTTGTTGTTGTCCGCAAATGCTGCACCTATACGCAGTTCATCGATGACATCGAGCGTTCCGCCTGTCATGTTGAAAACCGCACCGCGGTCGCTTGCAGCATCCTGGTGGAAATTGCCGGATTGATCCAGCGTGACGCCATACCCGACGAAGAGCTTTTTGGCCGAGAAGGATTCGCCTTCGCCAAGCGATGCCGCAGTTTCGCTGTTTATCGCGAGAAAGTCGCAGTGAGTTGGATAGCCGCCTGTAAACGTCGGGTTCCATTCCGCTCCGTCGGCAATGGACTTCCCGCTCCCCGTCGGATTCCACAGACGCCTTGTCTCGTCGGCGAATATCGCCTCCGAACACACGAGTTCTGTCTCCACCCAGTCGGCGTGATCCCAGTCAGAGGCGCCGTTCGTGTCAACGACAAGGTCGATTTTGGCGACACCTTCGAGGCTAGCCGATATTTCCTTCGCGCCTTCTCCGGCGTTGACAACCCCGCTGTTGGCTAGGTCTGTTCCGTCATCCAGGCTGACAACCCTAAATATGACGCCGTTCGACCTGCTCCTGCCTTCGCCGTCGAGTGACTCGTCATCGATGCCGACCTTTGCGCTGAAGCTTACGCCTTTGCCGTTGAGATAGATGACGTAGTGGCTTTCCGCATGAGTGCCGACGCCTGTCGAATACTGGACCTCATTCATGGTCAGCGTATTGCCGCCCGTCGACTGGTTCTTCCGCACCTGGTCGCTGCCTTTCGTCATCGTGGAAAGGTCGAGATCCTCCAGATGATAGGTGACTTCCGCCGATGCGCACTGCGAAAGCAGGGCGACGGCGGACGCGAGAGTAACCGACATGAGCACATTCTTCATTGTGGCGTTCCTTTCGTTTGCGGCGCTATTCTACCATTTTGCCCAGAGAAAGGTATATCACTCAAAGGTGTGACATCTCCGCCGTTGACATCCGCTCCGGAAAATTGTAATCTAGTGTCATGCATGCTACCGCCCTTTTGATTGCGGCCCTCTCGCTTACGGACGTCGCGCGTATGTCGCGCGACGAGGCGGCGTTCGGACGCGAAGTGGTCGCGACCGGCGTCGTCACCGTAGCCACGGAATGGCGCACCAATTCGGGCGTCGCGGCAGACCCGGAAAACCCCAACGGACGCGGCGTCTACTTCCTCGGCGAGACGCAGATGCTGACAAGTTCGCGCCTCGAAGGCTCAGACAGGTTGAAGCAAGGCGATGTCGTGGAGATCCGCGGCAGGACAGCCTGCCTCTCCTTCGCCCCCGGAATCAAGGCCGACGTCATCCGCAAGATAGGCGAGACAGCGCTGCCGCCTCCTCCGCGCGTGCGTCTGGCCGACCTCGGATGGGGCGCTATGGACAACACGCGCGTGACGCTCAGCGGCGTGCTCGTGAAATCCGTAATAGCTCCACACAGAACCGGAGAGACGGAGTCCGGCACGGCGCTTCTTCTCAACACCTCGGACGGAAGCTTTGTCGCGCGCGTCCCCGGCGAACCCGAACCCTGGACGCACGCGGTCGACGCCGAACTTGAGATATCGGGATGCGCCATGAGCCTCTTCAACCTCCGCGCGGAGTTCCTCGGCGTCAGGCTCGAGGTAGGCGACGCCTCCGACATAAAGGTCACGAAGAACGCCCCTTCGTCGCTCTTCGACATCCCCGAGACGAAGCTTTCCGAAATCCTCTCGTACTCGCCTGCTCCGTACGACGGACACGCCAAGAAGGTTCGCGGAACAGTCACGTTCGTCGCGTCCGACGAAGTGTTCTTCATGCAGGACGAGCAGCGCGGAATTAAGGTCGAGTGCAGCGGAAAACACGAGGCGAAGGTCGGGGATGCCGTCGAAGTCGCGGGCTTCCCGGTTTCCATCGGCGGCTTCGGCGAACTCCACGGCGCCGTATGCAGGACAGTCGGGAGGAAACGTCTCCCGGATCCAGTCGACGTAAAGATGGCCCACTACAGCCTGTGGCCCGTCGGAAGAGTAGACGGAGGGCTCAGGGACTTCGGCTGGTGCCGCGTGCGCTTCATCGCGCGCGTGATCTCCGCTACGCCCGCGCGCGGAGGATTTGACCTGCTGCTTTCGGACGACGACAGGACATGCACCGCGTTTCTGCACGGAGAGCTTCCGGACGCGTTCGCCGACGCAAAGGAGATGATGCCGCTCGCAAGCATAACGGCCGTGGCCGAGATATCCCTTGCGGATTCGACCCCGCTCGCGCGCATGCCGGAGGTCAGCGGTGTGCACTTCGACATATCCGGACCGAAAGACATCGCGTTCGTCAGCGATCCGGAATGGCTGTCGAGGCGCAGGAAATCGCTCCTCTCCGACCTCCTCACAATCCTCAGCGTCGCCGCCCTCGCGCTCGCCGCGATTGTCGTCGCCCGTCTCGTCGTCTCCAACAGGCGCAGAGGCAGGCTCGAGGCCGTCGCGGCGGAACGCAAGCGGATGGCAAGCGACCTGCACGACTCCATCGAGCAGAACCTCACCGCTGCGCGGATGCTGATGCGCACCTCGCTTCGCCTGTCGCCGGAAACACCCCAATGCGTGTCTGAGGCCGTCGAAAGCGCCGCCGAAATACTCGACCGCGCCAAAGCCGAGATAAGAGAGACGATATTCAACCTCCGGTCGGACGACAATTTCGACAAGGATGCGAAGACCGTCTTCGCCGAGTTCGCGAAACGGCTTTCCGCCCATGGGCTCTTCAGGGTGCGCAACATGCTGCGCGGCATTCCGCAGCGCATTCCTGCGCAGCTCCTCACAACGATACTGCATCTTGTCGAGGAGGCGCACACGAACGCCGTAAAGCACGGCGGCGCGAGAAACTTCATCCTCGTCGCTGATCCGGTTCCCGGCGGCTTCACCGTCCGGCTCCTCAACGACGGCGAGCCGTTCGACGCGGCGTCCGCACCCGGTCCGGAATCTGGCCACTACGGGCTCGTTGGCATGCGAGAGCGAGCGAAGCGCGCGGGCGTACGGATATTCTGGGAAACGCGCAAGCGCTGGAACGTTTTCAGAATCGAGGTGAAGACATGATCAGACTCGTAATTGCAGACGACCACGCGGTCGTGAGGATGGGGCTAAGGTTCGTCCTTAAGATCAACCCGAAAATCGAAGTAGTAGCCGAGGCGGCGGATGGAGACGAGGCCATGAAGGCCGTGCGCGAGCACAATCCCGACATCCTCCTCCTGGACATAAGGATGCCTGGGCGAGACGGACTCTCCGCGCTCGACGAGATTCTCGCCGCTTTCCCGAAGCTCAAGGTGCTGATGCTTTCAACTTCAGACGCGGAGGAGGACATCTTCCGCTCGCTTGAGGCAGGCGCGCGCGGATATGTAGTGAAGGACAACCGTCCGGAAATCATTGTCGACGCCGTCAACAAGATTGCAGCAGGCGAGACGTACATGACGGACCAGGTGCGGAGAATCTACGAAATGCGCAAGACTCTCCCCGACCTCACGCCGCGCGAACTGGAGCTCCTGCGCCTCATGGCGCGCGGACTCACCAACAAGGACATATCGTCGGTTCTCGAGATCAGCGTGGACACCGTCAAGTCGCACCTTCGGCACGTCTTCGCGAAGATGGACGTCGAAACGCGCGCCGAGGCGGTCGCGGAGGCGATCCGCCGCGGCCTGGCCTCAAGCTGACGGTCATTCACGCCGTGCGGCATCAGAGTCCGATCACTCGGTCTTCGGTCGGACCGTAGCACCCGGCCTGACGCTATACTCGGACATCTTGCCGTTGATCTTTATCTTCAGCTTTCCGCCGACGCCAGCCTTGACCCTGCAGTCCGTGACCGCACCATTCTTCCACGTGAAGTCGACCGTCCATCCGCCGCGCGCGCGAAGTCCCTTGACAGAGCCGTTGGGCCATGCGGACGGCAAAGCAGGCAGGAGCTCGACGAAACCGCGGTGGCTCTGCATCAGCATCTCGGCGATGCCGGCAGTGCAGCCGAAGTTGCCGTCGATCTGGAACGGGGGATGCGCGTCGAAGAGGTTGGGATATGTTCCGCCGCCGCCCTCGACCTTGCCGAGAGGCGATAGCTGGTTCTGTATAAGCTTGAACGCGTGGTCTCCGTCGAGAAGGCGCGCCCAAAGGCACACTCGCCAGCCCATGGCCCATCCGGTCGAGACGTCGCCGCGCTTCGCGAGCGAGACGCGCGCGGCGTTGAAGAGCTCCGGCGTCTCGGGAGTTATCTGCGCCGAGGGGTAGAGTCCGTAGAGATGCGAGACGTGGCGATGAGTATCCCATGGGACGTCAACGTCCTTGCCCCACTCCTGAAGCTGACCCCAGTTGCCGACATGGTACGGCTCGAGCATCTTCACGCGCTCCGCAAGATGTGCGGCGTAGTCGGCGTCTCGTCCGAGGATTCGCGCCGCCTCGATGACGGCGTTCCACACGTCGCGCGCAATCGCGTGGTCCATCGTGCAGGACGGGTCGAGTCCGTGCGGGCGCTGGTAGGGCGTGTTCTCCGGGGAGTTCGACGGAATGAACGCAAGGCGTCCAGTCTGCGGGTTCACCACGGCGAAGGTGTCGAAGAACTCCGCTGCGCCCTTGAGGACTCCGTAGTTCTCCTCCAGGAACTTCCTGTCGCGCGTGTACAGGTAGTGTTCCCAGATGTGAGTCGAAAGCCATCCGCCGCCGGAGGGCCACCAGCCGCAGGCTATCCAGGTGTCGACGGGTCCGGCAATGCGCCAGATGTCCGTGTTGTGGTGCGTCACCCAGCCCTTCGCGCCATACATCTCCTCCGCCGCCTTCGCGCCTGTGACGGAAAGCTCGCCGATCATCTTGAAGAGCGGATTGGAAAGCTCGCCGAGGTTGGTCACCTCGCTCGGCCAGTAGTTCATCTCGGTGTTGATGTTCACCGTGTACTTCGAGCACCACGGCGGGGTGAGGCTGTTGTTCCACAGCCCCTGGAGGTTCGCAGGCTGCGTGCCTGGCTGCGAGCAGGAGATGAGCAGGTAGCGTCCGAAGCGGAAATACAGCGCGGCGAAATACGGATCGTCCGAAGACGCGAAATCAGCGAGGCGGCGGTCCGTCGTCTTCTGCGGAAACTTATCCGTCCCTAGGTCGAGCGTACACCGGTCCGCCTGCTCGCGGTATGCCTTGCAGTGCGCGGCGAAAAGCGATTTCGCGTTCCCCGCCGTCAGTTCGGCGAGCCGCTTCCGCGCAACGGTGTCCGCATCGCCGGAGATGTCGTCGTATCTCTTGAAGTTCGTGCCTATCGCGACATAGACCGTGGCCTTTGATGCGCCGGAGACTCGAATGGCGTCGCCTTCGGGGGCAACCTTTCCGTCGCAGTCCGCGACCTTGACGAGGACGGTATAGCGCACCTTCCCGGGGACGCCGTCCTTGTCGGACGTCACGCCGCGAAGGACGAGAGTTCCGTCTTCGACGGAAACCGTCGCATTGTCGTGCGCGCGCTTGAGCGAGGCGCGGAACGCAAGGGCGCCCTTCTTGCCCTTCTTGGCGGCGAGGCAATAGACTAAGCCTCCCTTTCCTAGCGGCGTGAAGGCGACTCTCTCATTGCGTATTCCATCGGCGGCAAACAAGACGGTCGCGCACGCGGAGTCAAGCGAAAGCTCGCGCTGATAGCCGTCGATCTTTTCGCCGACGCCATCGAAGTCCAGCTTGAGCGAACCGGGGAACTGGTAGTTCATACCGTGGTTGCGCGCGCCGGGGATGCGTCCGGGATTTGCCTTCTCCCAGTCGCCGGCGAGGATTGCCTTCCTTAGTTCGTCGAGGCAAGCCTTGAAGTCGGGGTTGACGTTGGAGTTGGGCGAGCCGCTCCAGACGGTGTCCTCGTTGAGGTCGACGGTCTCGTGTTGGACGCCGCCCCAGACCATCGCGCCGACAGAGCCGCCGCCGAGCGGCAGCGCCTCCTCCCAGATCCTTGCCGGGGAGTCGTATTTCAGTTCATACGCGGCGGACGCGGTAAGCGACAGCACGGCGGTTAGGAAGGCAGAGCCGATTATGCGAATCTGGTCAGTCGTTTTCATGCCACCATTCTACCATATCGCACCGCCACAGGATATTACCCAAATGAGTGATGGATCGATCGGTCGTCGCCCCCCCCATGTAGCCCCAGCGGTCGCGGTTGTGCTCTGGCTTGAGTCGCTGAACGCCCGCTCGCGCTCGATGCCGCTACGACGGCCCTGAAGAAGCTTCTACAGAAGGCATGGCCAGCATCCGCCGATTTCTCACAAGGTCAACGCGGGGACGGCGTTGCATGATTCGTGAAGTCACTTCCTGAACTGATAGGCGGCGAACTCGATTCCCTCGGCCGCGCCCTTGAACACAAAGTAAAGGTCGCACGTCTCCTTGACGATGTTACCTGTCTTTGCGGTCGCCTTCGCGAACGCGCCATTCGTGTTCTTGAGCGGAACCGCGGCGACTACAGGACCGTCCACAGTTCCCTTGCGTATCTCAACAGTCGCCTCGCCCTTGGCGCGACACAAGACCTCGACGGAAGCGGGTGCCTTGTCGAACGCAAAGCCGGCGTAGCGTATCCACGCCCCATCGCCTCCGACTGCGACTACACTGCGGTTCTTTCCCTTTACGTCCGCCATCGTCACCTTGACGTTCTCGTCCTGGCAAATCGTCACGGACAGGTTTGACTTGTACGGATTCATGGACTTAAGCTGTTTCGGACCCTCGTGCGTCGGAACAACCTGGACAATCGTTCCATCGTCGTTGTACTTGAGCTCGTCTATGCACACGGAGCGCTCGTAGACGTTGCCGTGCCCCTGCCTGTTCGTCAGCAGGCGCGAATGGTAGAGGATGTAGTTCTTTCCGCGGAACTCGACGACGGAATGGTGGTTTTTGTTCCAGGAGTTGTCGTTGAAGTTCGGAAGGATCGCGCCCTTCCACTCGAACGGACCGAGCGGCGAGTCGCCGATCGCGTAGTCGATGGACGCGCCGCGGTCGGGGAAGTTCGCCGAATAAGAGAAGTAGTACTTCCCGTTGTGCTTGTGCATATACGACGCCTCGAAGAAGCTCGGCATGCCCGTAGCCTCCCTGCCGTCCTTTGACGCCTTCATCATTATTCCGGGGAACTGCGCGCTGATCATGTCGTCGTTCAGCTTCACCGCGCGGGCCATCGTGTCGCCGTTGCCGCCGAAGTACAGATACCCCCTGCCGTCGTCGTCGACGAACGCCGCCGGGTCGAACACCCACGCCGAGTCGCAGCCCGGCATCTCGCGCCCGATCAGATGCTTGCCGAGCGGATCTGTGTAGGGACCTTCTGGACTGTCCGCAACAGCGACGCCAATTGGCCCGCCCGAATTGGGATAGTAGAGGTATATCTTTCCATTCCTCTGCGCAACGCCTGGCGCGTAGAGGTTCCAGCACCACTTGACGTCCTTGCCTCCGACGAAGACATCGCCGTGGTCCGTCCAGTTGACAAGGTCGTCAGTAGACAGAAGAACGTAGTCCTTCATGTCGAAGCCCTTCTGTCCGTCGAGGTCGTGGCTACACATGACGTAGAGCCTGTCCTTCCAGACGAACGCGTTAGGGTCCGCGGAATACTTGTGGGTGAGTATCGGATTGACGGCGAGCGACGCCCCCGCGAGCATCGCCGTCGAAACGGCCATTGCTACTTTCTTCATTTCTTTCCCTTTCGCTTTGATCGCGCCCTTCGGGTCCGCGTTTTCATCAGAAGTCCGTTCGTCAGGCCGATGGCTCCAATCGCCGCCATCAACGCTGCTCCTGGACAAAACATCCCATGCGCACATTATACCTCACATGACAGAAGATGCGCCATAGTCCTTTCGGGCTATGCGGGATGGACAGGCTGGGCGTCCACGGACTTCGACATCGAATGCGGGAGTGATGCGCCTATTGCAATGTCGCCGCAACAGACCTGCCGTCGTAGTGGATGGTTTTCGCTGCATCGCCGCAGACGAAGCGGAACTCGATGGTCTTCCGCATACCGGGGAACGAGCCCGCGCGCGCGCCGATCGTGAGCGTCTTCTCGGCGTCGTCCCACTTGAGCGGGATCTTCTCGAACGCGCCCTTCTCGTATGCGTAAGTCTCGTTGTCGTCGCAGTAGAGCGTGAACGAGGCGTCCGCGCCGGGATAGACGCGCAGCTCGATCGGCTTGTCCGTCTTCTCCGTCGCGTACTGCACGTCGGGTCCGAGCGGAAGCACCGAGCCGGCCTTCACGAAGATCGGGAAGCTGTCGATAGGATACTCCCTCTGCAGCTTGGTGCCGCCTGCGAACTTCTCGCCCGTGCGGAAGTCGTACCAGTCCGCTCCGACGGGAAGCGAGACCTCGATCTTGCGGCTCTCCTGCTCAAGCTTCGCCACCTCCTCGGGCGTGCGAATCCAGAACTTGACCGAGCGATCGAACTTGTCGTTGAAGTAGTCGATGCGGAAGTCGAACGCCTTGCCGCCTTCCGGAACCGTTACGCGCGTCGCCTTGCTGCGCGCGGCGCGCTTCGCCCGCAAGCGACGGGAGGGTCGCGTTTGCCGCGAGCACCGCGGCGACGGATATTGCAAGAGTCTTCATCACTCTTCCTCGCCCGGCTCTTCCCACGGATCTTCGGTCTGCGGGGCCCCAATGGCGGCCTTGAAGAACTTCTCCGTGACATAGGAGGTGTCAATGGTGGCGGTCACGGACTGCGTGACCCGGCCATCAACCTTTTCGGTGTCGAAGATCGAATCGCCGTCAACGAAGTCGACGATCAACTCGGCGCCGATGGTCAGCTCGGTGATTTCGCCCAACTCGGCCCCATCGGCATAACCGGCAGATTCCTCATAAGGATTGGACCCGGTGTACCTCGTGCCATTGAAGTAGAAGAAACTGTCGCCGATGCCGTAACCGAACGCCGTTCCGGCAAGCGTGGCAACAGCGAGGAAAGCCAATGATTTCAAGAGTGTTTTCAAGAGGGCGACCTCCGAGTTGTGTATTCAGTCTTTGAAAATTTGCAGTCTCGGGACGTCATTATACCAAAAATCCGGTCGCCGCGCATCGCGAGGTAGAGTTTGGGAAGTTTAGAATGGGCAAACAGACAGCTATTGAAAGGGCCCATTAGAGGGGGTTCCGTCGCGCGGGGCCTTGCGGCTGCTTCGCAGTTCGCGCTACGCGCTCACCCAACCTGACGCCTTCGGCGCAGGCGCATCTCGCGACGGAACTTAGGATAAGTCCTTCTTGATTGCGTTTAGCGCCACTATGGAAGCGTGCGGATAGTTCACCGCGATTGACGGCAGCAGCGCACGGCGGGCGGCGGCTTTGTCATCCTCGCCTGCAAGCACGACTTTGCGGATGAAGGCGTCGATGTCCCCTGCATCGTATGCTATGTGGCAGGCGTCAAGGCACTTCCGTCCGAGAGGGGCGAATTTCGCCTCGACGTCAGACGGGGACTTCAAAATGTAGCAGCACGGCTTGCCTGTGTACAGGTACTCCACAAGGTACGATCCGCAGTCCTGTATGCACGCGTCCGAGTCGGCGAAGGCCTGGAAGTAGTCGGGGCCTTCGGACCACACGACGTTCGCCTGCGACCTCAACTGCGAGAAATACGCGCGAGTGCGCTCCGCCCCCCATACATCTTCCCTTGAGAGCGTCTCCACCAGGAACGGATGGGGACGGAAGACGAAGTCTACGCCGCGATATCGCCCCGGAAGCGACAGGAAGAAATCCGCAAGCCTGACGATGTTCGCGAGGGAGAGCCTTTCGTTCTTCCCCCCCTCCACGGAATGGTGCAGCGCGACGAGTATGCGCTTGCGCGTGCGCGGGGCGGACGATTTCAGCGCAAGGTCGTCCATCTTCACGTAGCCCGAAAGTTCCGCATTGCCGCCCCTGAGAATCGAATGCGCCCTGTATTCCTTCATCGTCTCGTCGCATTCAAAGAAGACCTTCCAGAAATGAGCGTAGTTCTCGCCGGACATGACGGCGCGGTCGTAGACGGACCTGTAGTAGCCGTAGTTGACGTGTATCGGAAGGACGTCGCGTCCGGCGGAATAGCGGATGCAGTACCTGACGAACGACGAATCGTGCGGCGTCGGATAGCACACGACGTCCGTCTCCCCCAGCACATCGGGCCAATCACCGTTCCGCAACGGACGCAGACGCAGCATGCGGACGGAGGGGAACGACGCCGCAAGGCTCCTCTCGCACCGCTCCATGCGCGGCAGGACGTCCCGCGCCGCATGGCGGAAATCGGGGACGACGGCGATAACAGGCTCGAAAGATGCGTCATCGGACATCGCACGGCAAAGGGGCGCCGCAGGGAACATGGACTCGTCCGCGACGAGGAACAGGGCTCGCAGACGCCCGCCGGATAGAAGCCGCTCCCTCAGCAGCGCGACAACACGGGGGAAATCCGCCTGGTGCTCGGACGCGGAAGGCGTCCGGAACCTCCGCCTGCGCAGGGCCATGACGAGCCCGTAGGGGAGCGCCGCCCGAATCGTCCGCGCGACGACGCCGCCGCCCTCCAGCGCATCGAGTCCGTCGAAGTACCCCGCCTTCCCGTACCTGCGCCTCACGTAGGCGTCCTCGACGCAGTACGGGACGAGGTTCTTGACGACCAGCCTCAAGGCGCTTTTCAAGGCGGACCTCTTCATCACTTCACCCCTCCAGACCCTTGCTCGCCCGGAAATATCCAGCGCTTCTGGATATTGTAGGACACGAAGAAGAGCACCGTCTCGACTACGATCTTCAGGACTGTAATCGCTATGCCCCGGACGTCGAATATGCGCGAAAGGAAGGCTGTCGAGGCGTAGCCGGACGCCATTATGAAGAGCACGAGAAGCCAGTACTTTGCAAAGGAGGTGCGCTTCGGGACCTTTGACTTGAACACGAGCTTCCTGTTGCATATGTAGTTCAACGTCGCCGACAAGGCGCGGGCCACGACTATTGCGACCAGCATCGCGCCCGCGCGCCTCCACCCCGCCATGTTCATCCCGGCGAAGAGGACGACGGTGAAGATGACGTTGTCCACCACGAATCCGAAGACGGACGAGATGCAGAACTTTACGAGCGCCCCGTAGATGCGGAACGAGTCGAGGACTGGATTGAAGTGCGAGGAGGCGTTTCCGGCGATGTACACCGTCTCTATCGGAACCTGGCACGGCGGCTCATCGTGGAAGCGGGCGTCGGCGAGCATCTGCATTTCGTACTCGTAGCGGTCCCCTTCCAGCGTAAGCATCCGCTTGAGGAGCCCGCACGGGATGCCGCGCAGTCCGGTCTGCGTGTCGCTGACCCTGATGCGCGTCATGAGCCAGAAGAACTGCCGCGTCCACCAGTTGCCGAAGCGCGAGCGGAGCGGCACCTTGCCGGAGAACGCCCTGACGCCGAGGGTGAGTCCGCCGGGATGCGCGAGCGACGCCTCGGCGACGCGCGCTATGTCGTCCGGACGGTGCTGTCCGTCCGCATCGGCCGTGACGACCGACCGTATGCCCGGCCAGTTCGCCTCGATCCACGCGAAGCCCGTCTTGAGCGCGGCGCCCTTGCCGCGGTTCACCTCATGGACGGCGACCGGTACGCCCAGCCGCTCGACGGCGGGGAAGACCTCCCTTCCAGACGTCGAACCGTCGTCGACGACGAGGATCCTGCCGAACCGGGGCTTCAGATCCTCGACCAGCCTCAGCAGCTTCTCGTCGGGGTTGTAGGCTGGTATGAGAATTGCGACGAGTCCGGTCATCCCGCTTTCCTGCATAAATGAATCCTCCATCGGCTCCGACTTACCGATCCGTCCGCCCCAAGGCGTCGGTTATCACCTTCAAGGCCGCGTCCGCGGCATGCGGGTAGTTGACCATCACCGTCTTCGCGAACGCGGCGCGGGACGCCGCCTTCGGATCGCTCCCGCCGACTACGACATCGCGGATGAAGGCGTCCATGGCATCCTTGTCGTAGGCGATGTAGCACTGCTCCAGGCACTTCCTCCCGAGAGGCGCGAACTTCGCGTCGATGTCGCCGGGCGACTTCAGCATGTAGCAGCAGGGCTTCCCTGTGTAGATGTACTCGACGAGATACGACCCGCAGTCCTGGATGCAGCCGTCGGACTCCGCGAACTCCCTGAAGTAGTCGCCGCCGTCGGACCATGTCACATTCGACTTCGCCTTTAGCGTGGCGATGTACTCCTCGACGCGCTCCGGCCCCCACAGGTTCGGACGCGACATGATCTGGAAGAGGAACGGATGCGGACGGAAGACGAAGTCGATCTCCGGGTACCTGTCCGGCAGTGCACCGAAGAAGTCCGCATACCGCACGAAGTTGGCGAGCGAAAGCTCCTTGTTCACGCCGCCGTCGACGGAATGGTGCAGGGCGACCAGAATGCGCTTGCGCGCATGCGGTTCGGGGACTGCGGACGCGAGGGCGTCCATCTTGACGTAGCCGACCTTCTCGGCGTTCGCGCCCTTCAGGACCGAGTACTTCGCATACTCCTCCATCGTCTCGTCGCACTCGAAGAAGGCTTTCCAGAGGTATGCGTAGTTTTCGCACGCGACGATGTGGCGATCGTAGGTGGAGCGGTAGAAGCCGTAGTTGACGCCGACAGGAAGGAAGTCACGCCCCACCGAATAGTGCGGATTGTAGCGGAACGCCGACACGTCGTACGGCGACGGGTAGCAGACGACGGCCGCGTCCTCGAGGACATCCGGCCAGAGGCCGAGCTCGTCCTGTTCGACCATCGACACAAAGCCTTCGCCGCACAGTCGGCGCAACTCCTTCGCGCACCGCTCCATGCCCGGCTTCGGGTCCGTGTCAAGCCATCGCGTGTCGGGTATCACGACGACCTGCGGCTTGAAGAGGGGGCACTCCTTCATCCGCTCGAAGAGCGGACGCGCCGGGAACATCGACGGCGTCGTCACGAAGAAGACGGCCTTGAGGCGTTCGCCTGCAGCGGCCCGGGCGGCGAGCGCGGCCACCTTGGCCGGGAACGAGGCCCGGTGCTCTGCGCCGCCGATGAGCTTGTGCTCGGCCTTGATCGGCCGGGCGACGATCGCCGCGGCGAGCCTCGGATTGTGCCTGCGCACGAACTGCAGGGCCTTGCGCGTGTCCTCGAAGGAATCGCCGTTCATGACCTTGACCTTGAGGAGCGGCATGCCGTAGCGGGTCATCAGCGTCACGGGCCAGCGGGTCGGGGAGCCCTTGAACAATCCCTTCGGCACGTAGGTGTCCCAGACGAATCCCGCCGACTCGAGATCGCGGGTCAGCCGGAATTCATAGCGGACGATCACATGACCTCGCTCCTGCGGGCCGACGATACCGTCGAGGAAGTCGCGCACTAGGCGCGACTCGACGACCTTGCGGCGGAAGACGTAGAAGAACGACTGGATGTGATCTTCGCCGGCGAACGTACACGGCGACATGCCCCAGAAGTCGACGGGACGGCGGGCCATCTCCGCGAAGATCGGCTCGAACGGAAGGACGGCGGCATAGCACGAATCGTTGACCAGGGCCAATTCGTCCATGACGCCGTCGTCCAGCAGTCCGTGCTCCTCAGCCCAGCGGTAGCCGACCTTGTACGACCCGAAGTCGTACTGCCGGTGACGGCCGCAGGACGCATGGCAGACGAGGCCGTCGAGGCGCTCGAGTTCACCGGGGAAGAGGGGATTGTCGGCGACGAAGACCACGTTGTCGACGACCTTTGCCAGACTCTCCAGGTAGATGATGTCGGCATCGGAGATCCTCCCGGACCCCGAATAGGACGCGAAGACCGCCGTGCGGCGAAACTTGGGCGGCTTCACGGGATACGTCCGCTCGTATGCGGCGGCGCCGTCGGGAAAGACCGGTTCGCCGACTTCGAGCAGGCTCACGGCCCGCCCTTCCCGCCGCCCGAACGTCTCGTAGTGCAGGAGGGGGTTGAGTCCGCAATGGCGGACGTCTGGATGGAGCGCGAGGTACTCGTCGCCGACGAAGTCCTTCGACGGATTGCGTCCCTGCTTTGCGCCGAACTTGAGGTAGTGGACCGCGGGGTCCATGCCCGCCGCCGCCACATCGGGATTGTTCCTGAGGTACCAGTCGCCGTCGAAGAACCGCGAGCTGCGCACGATGCGCACGTCCTTCAGCAGGCGAATCCTGCCCCTGGCCGCTTTTCCGGCGGACTTGAGCGTGGCCTTGGCCGCATGCCCCATGTCGCCCAGAAACCGGGCGAGAAAGCAGGGTCCGCTCATTCCCCCGCCCCTCCCAGCGAATTCTTGATCTCCGTCGTGGAAATCTCGGGTGTGCGGGGGAGGTACACCACCTCGCAGCCCTGGTCCCTGAGGAAGTCGAACTTTCCCTTCCAGTCGTCCCCTATGACGAAGACGTCGACGCCGTACTTCACGACATCGGTCTTCTTCTGCTCCCAGTTCTCCTCGGGAATTACCAGGTCGACATAGCGAATCGCCTCGAGCATCTGCTTGCGCCGGTCGTAGCTGAAGTAGCACTTCTTGTGCTTCTCATGCCAGTTGAATTCATCGGTGGAAAGCGCGACCACAAGGTAGTCGCCCAGCTCCCTCGCCCGACGCAACAGGTTAATGTGCCCGTAGTGGAGCAGATCGAACGTGCCGTAGGTTATTACTTTCTTCATGCCTGTTCTCTGTCTGACGCGGGTATTATATCAAACTGACCCGCAAAGGCGCAACAATCCAGTCCAAGGCGGGAAGCGCGGGATGCCCGGTCGAAGGCGCGCCGACGGATCCGCCGTCAGGCGAATCCGAGGACGTCGCGCATCGTGTAGATGCCGGCCGCACGCCCCTTCGCCCACGCGAGCGCCTTCAGCGCGCCCGCCGCGAATGCGGCGCGGTCCTGCGCCTTGTGCGTGAGCTCCACGCGCTCCAGGTCGCCCGCGAACATCACGGTGTGGTCGCCGACCACGGACCCTCCGCGCAGCGCGTGGACCGCGATCTCGCCAACGGGACGCTCGCCGATGTCGCCCTTCCTGCCGTATATCGCCTTCTCGTCGAGCGAGACAGCGCGCCCGGACGCGACGGACTTCGCAAGCATCAGCGCCGTCCCCGATGGCGCGTCCTTCTTGTGCCTGTGGTGCATTTCCGTGATTTCGACGTCGTAGTCCGGCCCGAGGATCGTCGCGGCCTTCTTCACAAGCTCCAGAAGGAGGTTCACGCCGAGCGAGTAGTTGCCGCTCTGGACGACCGGTATCCTCTTCGCCGCAGCATCGACGGCCTTCTGCTCCTCCGCCGTTATGCCCGTCGTGCCGATGACGTAGGCAATCCCCTCCTGAGCCGCCTTCGTGACTCCCGCAGGGACCCCGGTGTGGTACGAGAAGTCGATGACCCCCTCCACGCCCGCGCCCCAGGTCCTCTCGTATCCCTCTGCGACGTCGACCTTCGCGACGACCTCGAGTTCCGTTCCCTCGGCGAGTTCGATGAGTTTCCTCCCCATCCGGCCCGCCGCGCCGACTATTGCGATTTTCATGTGTTCTCTCCTTGTTTTTGAAGTCAATCAAGTCCATGCACCTTCACGGACCCGGCGAAAGATCTGCGAAGGAAGGCTCTCGCATGTCGGAATCCCAAGACCGTTTTCCGCCTCATACGCCCCTCGCAGACCGCCCTCTACACCTTTTCCCCGACAAGTATCTGCGGATGGGCCGCGGTTATGCGGAGCTTGACACGTGCGCCGACCGTCTCGCGGCAGCCTTCCGCGACGTCCCACACGACGATGCGGTTCCCGGAGTCGCGCCCCGACCACCGCGCCGCGTTGCGCTTCGAGGGCCCCTCCGCGAGGACTTCGCGGACGGTGCCCACGAGCCGGTCGTTCCGCCTTTGCCCCCTCGCCTCCTGGTCGGCGAGAAGCACCTGGTCGCGGCGCTCCTTCTCCGCTGTGGGGACGTCGTCGGGCAGCTTCGCGCTTCGCGTGCCCGGTCGCGGCGAATACTTGAAGACGAAGGAGTTGTCGAAGCCCGCCTCCTCCATGAGCGAGCGCGTCGCCTCGAAGTCCTCCTCCGTCTCGCCCGGGTAGCCCACGATGACGTCCGTCGTCACCGCGAACTCGGGGTCGAAGTCCCTCAGCTTCCTCACCGCCGCGAGGTACTCCGCACGCGTGTACCTGCGCCCCATCTCGGCGAGGACGCGGTCGCTGCCTGACTGTACGGGAAGGTGCAGGTGGCGGCAGACCTTCGGCTCCGTGCGGTAGACGCGGACGAGCTCGTCCGTGCAGCCCCTGGGATGCGCGGAGGTGAAGCGGATGCGCTCGATCCCGTCGATCTTGCAAAGTTCCTTGAGAAGGCGCGGGAACGCCTCGGTGTAGCCGTCGGGATCGGGGCCTTCGCCCTCCCACGCCGCGTTGCGGACGCCGTAGCGGAGGACGCTCTGACCGAGCAGGCACACCTCCTTCACGCCGTGCGCGGCGAGTGCGCGGACCTCGGCCACCACCTCCCTGGCGGGGCGCGAGTATTCGTGTCCGCGCACGTCCGGGACGATGCAGTAGCTGCAGCGGTTGTCGCATCCGAGAAGGACGGTGACGAACGCCTGGAAGGAGCCGGCGGACTTGCCGGAGTCGGGGTGGGCGTCCATCCCGGACGGGACCTCGTCGTCGCCTGTCTCGAGGATGCGGCTCTCGCCCGCGCGGATTCGCTCGAGGATGCGCGGGATGAGTCCGAAGCGGCGCGGACCGACGGCGAAGTCGAGCTTCGGGAGCCGCCTGAATACGTCCTCCCCCATCCGCTTGACCGCGCAGCCCATCAGCCCCGTGATCTTCTTCGCCGCGATGAGGTTCCCCGCCTTGCCGACGGCCTTCTCCTCGGCCTTCTGGCGGACCGTGCAGCTGTTGACGATCACGATGTCCGCATCCTCCTCGCCTTCGGCCTTCTCGTAGCCCGCCGCGACCAGGAGCGCCTCGACGGCCTCCGAGTCCCGCACGTTCATCTGGCATCCGTAAGTGTGTATCAGGAATTTCATAACTGTGCCCAAAATGCGCTTTACTGTACAACCTCACTCCAGTTTTTAGGATTTACCGTACAACTTTCATGCGATCTCTGCGCAAAGCCATCGGCTTTCGCTACGTTATCTGCAATTTCAGCAATCCGTTTCTGGAGAAGCTGCATCATGATCAATGCTACACGCGGCGGGAGAGGACGACGAGCGTCTCGAAACGAGCGGTGCGCGGGAACATGTTGAACCAGCGGACCGATTCGACCGCGTAGGCGCGCGCAAGCGTCTTCAAATCACGCATCAGCGTCGCGGGGTCGCAGCTCACGTATATGATCCGCGGCGCCTTCGACTCCGCAAGCGCCTTCGGGACGTTCGGCTCCATGCCGCCGCGCGGAGGGTCGACGATGACGCACGCGCGCGAATTGAGCGGCAGGCGGCGGACGTTCCTCCCGACCTCCTCCGCATAGAACTTCGCCCCGGCGACGCTCTGCGCCTCTGCGTTCCTCCTCGCGAAATCGACCGCCTGGCGTCCCGATTCGACGCCCGTAAGGCGTCCGGGACGGCACAGGAGCCCGAATACCCCGACGCCGCAGTACAGGTCGACGACCTCGGGCGCTGCATCCCTCCCCTTCTCGTACTCCTCGACGACAGCCTTTGCGAGCGCCTCGCCCATCTCGGGGTTCACCTGGTAGAAGCCGTCGGACGGCACCTCGAACACCTTGCCGCACGTGACCTCCTTGAGGACGACGGGGTCTCGCGGCTTCCCGATCCACCACTGCACTCCGCTGCGCTGCGTCCAGCGGACGGTCACGTTCCCCTGCTGCTCGACCGACTTGCGGACGCTCTGCGCGCCCGTCGTGAGGAGCGTCACCACGCTGCGCCTGATCTCCGGCAGCTTCGCGTTGATCTCGGGGCGCGCCAGAGGATCCTCCGCTACGTCGACGATGCGGTGGGACGGCTCCTCGCGGTAGCCTATCGCCCACTTCCCGTCCTGGCGGGCGAAATGGTACACCGCCTTGTTGCGGTAGTGGTCGGGCGAGGTCTCCGGCGCAGTTGTGAAGGACGGCGTCTCGATGCGGTTGCGCTCGAGGAACTCCTTCAGCTGCGCCTCCTTGGCCTTCATCTCGCCCTTGAACGAGAGGTCCGCATACACCATTCCCGGGATGCGGTTCGCGCCTGCGTCCATGCGGTCCTCGCTCGGATCCTCCACCGCGACGAGCTTCGCCTTGACCCAGTTCCTCTTCTCCTCGACGATCTCGGCCTTCACCTGCTCGCCTGCGAAGGCGCCGGGGACGAAGACGACCCTGCCGTCGCCGAGCCGGCCGAGTCCGTCGCCGCCGTAGACGTTCTTTGCTATGTAGACGGACGATGTCATTTCAAGCCCCCCGCCTTCCTGTCGCGAATCTCCATCTTGTCGAAATCAGGCGTCCACGCCTCCGAATTGGATATGCGAATCGAATGCGCCCCGGCCGTGAGGGCCACGTCGACGGACACCTCCTTGAACGCCCCGCCGGTCGGCTCGACGTCGAGCGTCACGGGCTGTCCGTCGTCGACGGTCACGGCGAATGAGCGCGGCTCGCCCGTACGGCAGAAGAACGCGAGCGTGCGCTCTCCGCCCCCGACGATGTTCACGTCGTTCCATGCGAGGTAGTTCGTCCTCCTGTTGCCGAGATAGCCGACCTCCATGCCGCCCGAGGCGCCGTCCGCCCTGCGCGGGAACGCCGTCCTACAGTCCTTCGATATGCGGATTTGCCTGTCGCACTTCGGGCAGTCCCTGAACACGACCCCGCCCTCCTCTGCCGATGCGGCGAAGGCGCCAAGGACGGCCGCCAGCGTCAGAATCGATTCCTTCATCGTTTTTCTCCTTTTACGATATTCTACCAAAGAGAGGCGGCGGATGCAACCGCTCTTCACTGCCTCCGCCGCTCCAAGGCGCCGGGGATGCCGAGCTGCATCCGGTACTTGGCGACGGTGCGGCGGGCGACCGGGAAGCCCTCCGACTTGAGGATCTCCGAAAGCCTCTCGTCGGAGAGCGGATGCGCCGCGTCCTCCGCGCCTATGACGGACTTGAGCCTGTCCTGCACGGAATCGCGGGAGACCTGCTCGCCGGACTCCGTGACGATGCCGGACGTGAAGAACTTCCTCAGCTCGACGGTCCCCCTCGGCGTAGACGCGTACTTGTCGCGGACCGTCCGCGAAACCGTCGTGTGGTGGACGCCCACCTTGTCGGCGATCTCCTGCATCGTGAGCGGCCTCAGCCCCTTAAGCCCCTCCTCGAAGAAGCCGGGCTGGGCGTCGAATATCGCCTGCGAGATGTTCGTTATCGTCTCCTCGCGCCTCTCGACGGCCTCCTGAAACGCCTCCGCGGCGGCGATCTTCTCCCTTATGTACGCCTTCGTCTCAGGCGTCGTCTTCGGATCCTCCAGCATCTTTATGTAGCGCTTGGAGATGTGGATGTCGGGAAGGCTCCTGTCGTCCACACGCGCCATCCACCTGCCGTCCGCGCCCTTCACCGCGTGGACCTCGGGATTCACGTAGGTGACGCCCTTCCCGGCGCGCGTGTACGCCCTGCCGGGACGCGGCTCGAGCGTCCGCAGCGCCGACAGGACGTCCGCATACCGCTCGTGGCTCATGCCGAGGTCCCTCTCGACCGCCGCAAGCCGTCCCTCGGCGATGTCCTTGAGGTGGTGGCGCTCCAGTATCTCCCTCACCTCCTGCTGGTAGGGCGAGCCGTCAAGCTTGTCGATCTGCGCAAGGAGGCACTCCTCCAGCGACGTCGCGCCGCACCCCGGAGGGTCGAGGGCCATTATCTCGCCTAGCAGCGCCCGTATCTTCGCCTCGTCCTCGCCGGAGACCATCACGAGGTCGGGGATGGAGCCGGCGAAGTATCCGTTCGAGTCGAGGTCCCCTATCAGCATCTCCGCAAGAGGGAAGTCGCGCGGGTCGATGGGGGACATCTCAAGCTGGTTCTGGAGGTGCTCCTCAAGCGTCTCCTCCTTCGTCTGGGAGTCGAAGAAGCGCCTCCTGCGCTCCAGCGCGTCGGCGTCCGCCGTGTAGTCGCGCTCGGGGGCCTCGTCGTAGTCGGGATAGTCGTCGCTGCCGAGGGATTGGTCCGCCGCCGCCGTCTCTCGCTCCCGCTGGGACACCGTCTCGCGCTCCAGCGTCGACTCGACGTCCTCTATCGCCGGATTGCGGTCCATCTCGCGATGGAGCTCAGCCCTCAGCTCGGGAAGGCTCATGGCGAGCAGATGCAGCCCCTGCCGCAGCTGCGGCGCCAGGGTCAGCGTCTGCGACTGGCTCTGCCGTAGTTCACCGGAAAGGCCCATACCCCTCCCGTGCCACGGCTGCGAATCTGTCTTCTGAAATTTTCACGGCAATATTATACCAAATAGCCACCCCCGCGCGCCACCGCAGAATGACAAACGGACAGCGCAGTCAAAAGCGGACGACGAACGGCTCCTTGGGTATGGATTCGAGGGAGAAGCGGGGGAGGAGGGCCCCGAGGGAGGGCGATTCCGACGGACCGCACCAGCCGCATGAGGCCGCAAGCATGCCGAGGACGTCCTCCGGACGCACCCCCGCCTCCCGATAGGACGCGATGCGCGTGTCGCCGTGGCGCTTCGCCAGGCGGCGTCCGTCCGGCCCCACGACGAGGGGGACGTGGCAGTAGGCGGGCGGACGGGCGGACGGAAGGAGCTTGCGCGCCCACGGAAGGAGCGCCTCGGCTATAAGTATCTGGGCCGGGGTCGCGGCGAGGAGGTCGTCCCCGCGCACGACTTCGGTGACGCCCATGAGGAGGTCGTCCACGACCACCGCGAGCGTGTACCCCGCCCCGCCCTCGTCGCGTGCGAGCGGGAAGTCGCCGAGCGTGGCGGCGACGTCCTCGGTGAAGCGTCCGCGAAAGGCGTCGTCGAAGGAGACGGGGGAACCGGGCCTCGTCATGAAGCGCCAGCACGGAATCCGCCCCCCCTCCATTGAACGACGGGCGGATTCCCAGTTCGCAAAGCGTCCGCGGCACGTCCCGGGGTAGAACAGCTGCTCGCCCGCGTGCGGGGCGGACTGCGCAGCCTCGACGTCCCTTCGCGAGCAGACGCACGGATATGCGAGACCGAGCCTGCAAAGTTCGCCCAGCGCCTCGCGGTACAGGGGTTTGCGCTCGGACTGGACGTACTCCTCGTCCCAGTCGAAACCGAGCCATTCGAGGTCGGCAATCGCCTGCGCGGCCGCACCTGGCTTGTCCTTCGGATGATCCAGGTCCTCTGTCCTCAAGACAACCCTTCCGCCGACGGATCGCGCCCTAAGCCAGGCGATCATGAAGGTGCGGACGTTCCCGAGGTGCAAAGCACCCGTCGGACTTGGTGCGAGGCGTCCAACGTAGGCGGACGCGGTCATTCGGACGCCTTGGCCTTCCGCCAGAGGGCTTCCATCTCGTCGATGGACATGTCCTTGAGAGCCCTGCCGTCCGCCTTTGCGCCCGCCTCGACCGCACGGAAACGGCGGGAGAACTTGGACGTCGTGAGCTCCACTGCGGATTCGGCGTCCACCTTCAGGTGGCGGGCGAGGTTCGCTACGGAAAAGAGGAGGTCTCCGAGTTCGCGCTTCACGGCGTCCGAATCAGCCGGATTATCGCTCTTCCTCTTAGCGACCTCGGCCTCGAGTTCGGCGAGCTCCTCGCGTATCTTCGCGAGCGGACCCGCCGCGTCCCTCCAGTCGAAGCCCACCCTCGCCGCCTTCTCCTGCGTGCGCTGGGCCTTGAGGAGCCCCGGCAGCGTCGAGGGGACGCCGTCCAGCGCCGAATGGCGCGACTCCTTCCTGTGCTCGAGCTGCTTTATCTGCTCCCAGTTCCTGAGGACCGTCGCCGGATCGTCCGCCTTCACGTCGCCGAAGACGTGGGGATGGCGGTGGACGAGCTTGTCGGATACGGCGTTCGCGACGTCGTCGAACGTGAAGCGGCCCTCGGCCTCGGCCATCACGCTCTGGAACATTATCTGGAGGAGGACGTCGCCCAGCTCCTCTATGTAGTTCGCCTGGTCCCCCGGACGGTCCATCGCGGCGAGGAGCTCGTAGGTCTCCTCCAGGAGGCAGGGCTTGAGCGATTCGAGCGTCTGCACCCGGTCCCACGGGCACCCCTTCGAGGGATCCCTGAGGCGGACCATTATGTCGTGCAGACGCTCGATTCCGGTCATATCCGCACCCACTACTTGACGCGGAGTATCTTCAGTATCTTGGCGGCGGCGGCGGCGTCGAGCTTGTCGACCGCCTCGTCGGCGCCTCCGAAGTCCTGGTAGGCGACGTGGTCGTTGATGACGGCGACGGACCCCATTCCGGCGAGGAGCGCGCTCTTGACGCCAAATCCGGAGCCGGTTACGGCGATCGTGAGGAAGTTCCTGAGCCTATTGGAGACGCACGCCCTGCGCCAGGCGTCCCACTTGACGCTGCCGTAGGTCGAGGCCGTCTCCTGGTAGAGCGCGACGTTGTCGCCCAGGAGCCCGGCGAACGCGTCCTTGACGGCGTCGAGGTCGGCGCGGGTCGAGATGACGACGAACACGCCCTTGTCCGCCAGCGCCTTCACGAAGGCGGTGAAGTCGGGCGACACGGCCTTCGGGACGGCGGTGTTGAGCGCGGCGCGGAAGGCGTCCGCAATGTCCTTCGCCGCCTTGGCCGCGGTCTTCTTCGTCTTGACGACCGCGAAGTACTCGGCGAGTCCGCCCTGGTAGTTGCCGCCGGCGAGGTACTGCGCCTCGGCGCGCGTGTCGAACGGTATTTCGTTGTCGACGAGAATCTTCTCCATCGTCTTGTAGAGAAGCTCGGCGCCGTTCATCGCGGTGAAGTCGAACTCGACGATCACGCCCTTCTTCTGTTCCTCTGCCATTTCGATGCCTCCTTACTTTGAAGCGCGCTTCTTGCGCGGGTTGGGCTGGCCGATCTCGGCCAGCATCTTGCGGAACGATCCCTTGCGGACGTTGAAGGGCTTGCCGCCCTTGATGCGCGGGAACTCGCATGCGCGGATCTCGGCCGCGGCGTCCTCGTCGGGTCCGACGACGCCGGACTCCCCTGCCAGGGCGCACTTGACGGCAGTGCGCGCGCACTTCTCGATGAGGCCGAGGTCCTTCTTGTTCGGGGCCGCGGAGCGGGCGAAGTAGCCGGACTTGAAGACCTGTATCTTCTCGGCGTGGAGCGCCTCGCCGATGCGGCTGCCGATGTACTTGCCGACGTTGACCTTGTCGAGCCTCGGATGGCCGAACGCGTCGACGGGGACGTCCTCGCCGCGCGACTTCATCTCCTTGATGATGTCCGCGACGCCCGCGCCCTCGGACACGAAGATGTTGACCGAGTCGTACTTGTCCATGACCTTCCTCAGGCGCTCGATCTCGGTCTCGAAGTCGATGCGTGACTCGGGCACGTAGATCGCGTGGATGTCCTGGCGCTCGGGAGTGAGCATGAACTCGGGGAGGAACTTCGTGCGCTTGAGCATCTTGCGGTAGTAGTCCGCCGTCTTGTACGTGAGCCATCCGCAGTTGCGGCCCATGACCTCGTGGACGGTGAGGGCGCGCGGGTTGGCGCTGTTCTCCTTCACGACGTTCATGAAGAACTTCGCACCCTCCTCCGCCGCCGTCCAGGCGCCGAGGGACTGCTTGATCGGATAGACGTCGTTGTCGATCGTCTTGGGCAGGCCGACGACGATCAGCGGATAGTTGTTGCGGGCGAGGTACTCGGCGAGGTCGGCCGCCGTCGTGTTCGTGTCGTCGCCGCCGATGGTGTGGAGCACGTCGACGCCGTCCTTGACGAGCTGGTCGGCCGCGACCTTCAAGGGGTCCTCGCCCTCGCGGACGAGTCCGCGCTTGACGCAGTCGGCGACGTTCGTGAGCTTCACGCGGCTGTTGCCGATCGGGCTGCCGCCGTGCTTCGTGAGCACGAGCGCGTTCGCGCGCACGACGTCCGTCACCGGGATGGACTCGCCCTTGAGAAGCCCCATGTAGCCGTTGATGTAGCCGATCATCTGGACGTTCGGGGCGACCTTGTTGTACTCGTCGATCAGGAACCCGATGGATGAGCTGAGGCAGGGCGCAAGGCCTCCCGCCGTCAAAAACGCGACTTTCTTCACTTCTTTCATCTTTTTTCCTTTCAAGTTCAAATCATGCAAGTTTCTTGATGACGTTCGCCATCTCGATGGCGGACTGCATCGCGGAGAAGCCCTTGTTGCCCTGCTTCGTCCCGCAGCGCTCCACGGCCTGCTCGAGGTTCTCGGCCGCGACGACGCCGTCCAGCACGGGGACGCCGGTCTTGAGAGCGATCCTGCTGAAGGCCTCGCTCGTCGTGCCGTTTATGAGCCCTGCGTGCGCCGTCGCGCCCTGCACGACAGCGCCGAGGCACACCACGGCGTCGACGCCGCCCTCGGCGAGCTTCTTCGCCACGACGGGCAGCTCGTACGCCCCGGGGACGCGCACAAGCGTGAGATCGGCTTCGTCGCCGCCCAGACGCGTGAACGCATCCACCGCGCCCTTGACGAGCTGTTCCACAAGGAAGCTGTTGAAGCGACTCGCCACCAGGGCGATTTTGAGCCCCGCCGCCGTCAGCTCTCCGTTGATTTCTTTCATTGTCACACTCCGTTCTGTAAAAATAAAACGGCGGAAATTATACCAATTTTCGCCCGTTTCTGTCAATATGGGACGATGGCAAGGCTTTTGAACGCGGCGTTCCAAATTTGGGGAGGGACGCGCTCCGTCGCGTCCGCCGTGGGGGTAGGGGGACGGCGGCGTGCGCGGCGCGCCCGCCCTACCGTGGACGGTGCGTCGCCGAAACAAGGCAACGCACTCGCCGAGCTCGGGCTCGTTCGCGTCGCGACGATGAGCATGAAGCTGAAGGCAAAGTCCTCCCAAGCTGCATAACGGGCACCTCCCGAGGTACATGGCAGGTACCTCGCGAGGTGGGCATAGGGCAGCTCGCGAGGTGGACGGTATGCGCCTTGCGGGCAAATTTTCGGATTTCCCGCCGCAGGTGCGGCGGGGAAAACAAACAAACAAAAACAAAGAAAGGAAAACACAACATGGCAAGCAAGAGAAACAAGAAGTACACGATGCGGGCGCTCAACAACGGCGACTTCACGTTCGAGAAGGCCGACGCCAAGCAGGCGGAG